>NZ_JASHBX010000004.1:0-156842 GCF_047464415.1 Streptococcus infantis
GGATTCGAACCCGTGTTACCGCCGTGAAAAGGCGGTGTCTTAACCCCTTGACCAACGGACCGGAGTTGTTATTTTCAACTCTTACTATTATACCGACTTTTCTTACTTTGTCAACACCTTTTTTTAATTTTTTTTTAGAAGTCTTGTAATGTTCCCTTCAGCTCTCTGAGAAGGGCTTTGCGGCCTTTAAATCGTTCGTCTGCCCAGAGGCGTTCATAAGCTTCTTGCTTATCTTCTGGTAATTTTCTTCTATAAGTATCCAGCAATTCATGAAAGGCGTAGTAATCATCCAACCACAATCCTCCTTCTGGTAGTCGATGGCTAATTTCTCCTACTTCTTCATAGGCCATCCGGTCTAGACGACGCTTTTGACTCTCTTGTTTTCTGACACTATCAAGGATTCGATTGCGAAATTTTGTTTTGAAGTAGACGTAGAGTTTCTTTTCTTCTTCCACCAGTTCTGGAT
This sequence comes from Streptococcus infantis, assembly GCF_047464415.1. Lineage (GTDB taxonomy): Bacteria > Bacillota > Bacilli > Lactobacillales > Streptococcaceae > Streptococcus > Streptococcus infantis_AE. The sequence goes on from NZ_JASHBX010000004.1 coordinate 467, forward strand.
GCTTTTCTATAAGTTCATGGAGACAGATCAGTCCTTCTTGGTCCCAATCCTCTTTCTCCCACAGGTGGAGATAGTAGTCTTTTCTACATTTATGAACAATTCCTTTTACCTTTGCATAATATTTCTCAAGCATTTGCTTTCCCCCTTTCTCTGCTTGTAGTATAGCAGAGAAAGGGGGAAAGAGGGGCCATCGTTCCTATCTTGTGTTTTTTCAAGTCCAAGGTGTATCAGGAAGCATGAATACTGACATGTGAGATTAAAAAAAGACAAAGATTGGAATCCTTGTCTTTTAGCTTATAAACGTATTAGCGAAACAGATCTACAATGGTATCCCAAACTGTCTGAGCTTTTTCTTTAATCTTAGCATCTGAAATAGCTTTTCCTGCTTCATCGACCAGATTTTGCGCCCGTCCACGAATGTCTGATAGTATATCATCAGACTGTGCACTAGTATCACTTGTAGTTTGTTTAGGTGTATTTTCTGGTGCAATACCATTCATTTTATAAGCATTTTCAACTGTAAAGGTGCTACCTGGTGTATATGGTAGGATTGTTTCCGCCATACTTCTAAAAATGTGAGCAGCACCATTCGAAGTCGAACCTGCTAGATAATGATTTTCATCAGTAGTAGGGAAACCAAGCCAGTGACTAATCACTAAATCAGGGGTATAGCCAATCACCCATTGATCACTGGTATATTCTGGGTTAAAGGCTGCCTCTGTTGTTCCTGTTTTTCCTGCCATGACATAATTATCTGGAGATGAACTGACCCCTGTACCATTTGTAAAAGTACCTAACATCATACTGGTCATTTTATCAGCTACCGATTTGTCAACCACTCGTTTTTGAGTATTTTTATGAGTAGCAATCACTTGACCACTAGCATTTTCAATACGGGTGATAAAGTGAGCATCCGGCATGAGTCCTTCATTTGCAAACACTGCGTAGGCTTGGGCCATTTGAAGAGGGTTCGTTTCTACGCCACCACCTAAAGCTACTCCAAGCACACGATCTACATCGCTCATGTCGAGACCAAACTTTTCACCCGCTTCAAAGGCTTTATCAATTCCAAGTTCTTTAACAGTAGCTACTGCAGGTAAATTTAGAGATTTAGCCAAAGCTTGATACATGGGTACTTCTCGTGATGTCTTGATTCCTGCGTAGTTGTCTACTTTATAATCACCATATTGCATGGTATGATTATCCAACTCCTTATTAAGAGACCAACCCGCTTCAACCGCTGGTGTATACACTATCAAAGGTTTAATAGTAGACCCTGGACTTCTTTTGGATTGGGTTGCATAGTTAAAATTCCTGAAACCTGTCTTATCATCCCCTGCCACTCGACCAACAACTCCTCGAACTCCACCCGTTTTTGGCTCCAAAGCGACACTACCAGACTCTGCATGTGTCCCATCTTCAGCTGTCGGAAAGAGCGAAGTATTTTGATAGATAACCTGCATATTTGCTTGGTAATTTTGATCTAGCTCCGTATAAATTCGATAACCGTTATTAACGATTTCTTCCTCTGTTAGATTATACTTTTCAATAGCTTCATTAACAACTGCATCAAAATAAGAAGGATAACGGTAGTCTGATATTTTCCCTTCATAACTATCTTTCAATTGAGAAGCCATATCAACACTTGCTGCTTCTGCTTCCTTATTTTTATCAAGGTAGCCGGCAGCCACCATATTTTGTAAGACAGTATCTCTTCGATTAGTTGAATGCTCAATAGAATTCAGAGGATTGTATAATTCTGGGCCTTTAAGCATACCTGCTAAAGTGGCGGCTTCATCAAGAGTTAATTCTGATGCCGAAACTCCAAAGTACTTCTTACTAGCATCCTCAACACCCCAAACTCCATTACCGAAGTAGGCATTGTTCAAATACATGGTTAGAATTTCTTTTTTACTGTATTTTTTGGTTAATTCTAAAGCAAGGAAGAATTCTTTAGCCTTTCTCTGAACAGTTTGGTCTTGTGAAAGATAAGCATTTTTCGCTAACTGTTGGGTAATTGTAGAACCACCACCCGAGCGACCAGCTGTTAGGATAGCTAGGAAAAAGCGACTATAGTTAATTCCGCTATTTTTATAGAAGCTTCTATCTTCTGTCGCAATAACAGCATTCTGCAAATCTTCACTAATTTCCGAAAGTTCAACATAGGTCCCTTTTTGGCCTGACAAGGCACCAGCCTCATTCTCTTCTCTGTCAAAAATCACCGTTCGTGTTTTCAAAGCATTCTGCAAGTCTGTAACATTTGTCGATTTAGCCAAGGCAAATAGATAGACCCCAACAAACAAGCTTGCACTTAGTCCGAGAATTAGAAAGATTTTTGTCAGATGATAGCGACGCCAAAATTTTCGAATGGGGCCGACTTGCCCAGATTTCTTTCGCCCACCTCTTGACCGTCTTAAATTAGTCGAGTTATTTTCTTCATTATTAGCTTCGTCGATTTCTATTTCTTCCATTTCAGCTTCATCTTTCTTAAATAAAGAAAGAAATTTTTCAAATAATGTATCTAATTTCATGCGTTTATTTTATCATCTTCCCCATAGGAAGACAAGAATTTAGCTAGTTTCTCTATCCAAATAATCTATTTTTTGTTACAATATCTGTATGAAATTTACCTTTGTTATCCCTGACTCTCTTCCTGAAATGACTGTCAAAATCTTCTTGGAGGAGCAACTACTCATTCCGAGAAAAATACGGCATTTCTTGAGAATTAAAAAGCACATTCTCATCAATCAAGGAGAAGTCCATTGGCATCAAACTGTCAAAGCCGGAGATGAATGTCAACTGATTTTCGATGAGGAAGATTATCCTACAAAAGAAATTGTTTGGGGGAATCCTAATCTTGTCCAAGAAGTCTACCAAGACCAACATTTGATTATCGTTAACAAACCTGAAGGTATGAAAACTCACGGTAATCAACCAGATGAGATTGCTCTTCTCAACCATGTCACCGCCTATGTAGGCCAGACTTGCTATGTCGTTCATAGACTAGACAAAGAAACAAGCGGACTCGTACTATTTGCTAAAAATCCATTTATACTGCCCATCCTCAATCGATTATTGGAGAAAAAAGAAATCTCCCGCGAATACTGGGCTCTGGTTGAGGGAAAAATAGGAACTAAAGAGCTTGTCTTTCGAGACAAAATCGGTCGCGATCGTCACGATCGTAGAAAACGGGTGGTGGATTTCAAAAATGGTCAATATGCTGAAACTCATGTAACTCGATTGAAGCAATTTCAAAACAAAACTAGTCTTCTTCGCTGTCGATTAAAAACAGGACGTACTCATCAGATTCGAGTTCATCTATCTCACCACGGACATCCAATCCTTGGAGATCCTCTCTACAATCCACATTCCAAAGCTAGCAGACTAATGTTACATGCATTTAAACTATCCTTTGTCCACCCTCTGACCTTAAACAAATTAAGCTTTACTGCGCTATCAGACACATTTGAAAGAGAATTAAACCAAAATGGATGACACTATCATCCATTTTTTCTTATAGATACAAAAAAAGCAAGACCAGTTGGCCTTGCTTTTATCAACTCAAGAATTATTTAGCGATTTTAGCGAAGTATTCAAGAGTACGTACAAGTTGTGCAGTGTATGACATTTCGTTGTCGTACCATGAAACAACTTTAACCAATTGTTTACCGTCAACGTCAAGAACTTTAGTTTGAGTTGCGTCAAACAATGATCCGTAAGACATACCTACAACATCTGAAGATACGATTGGATCTTCAGTGTAACCGTATGATTCATTGGCTACTGCTTTCATAGCTGCATTCACTTCATCAACAGTAACGTTCTTTTCAAGAACAACTACCAATTCAGTTACTGAACCAGTTGGTGTAGGAACGCGTTGTGCAGCTCCGTCAAGTTTACCGTTCAATTCTGGGATTACAAGACCGATAGCTTTAGCAGCACCAGTTGAGTTAGGTACGATGTTAGCAGCACCAGCGCGAGCACGACGGAGGTCACCTTTACGGTGTGGTCCGTCAAGAATCATTTGGTCACCAGTGTAAGCGTGGATAGTAGTCATCAATCCTTCAACAACACCGAAGTTATCTTGAAGAGCTTTAGCCATTGGAGCCAAGCAGTTTGTAGTACATGAAGCACCTGAGATAACTGTTTCAGTACCGTCAAGAACGTCGTGGTTAGTGTTAAATACAACTGTTTTAACATCTGATCCACCAGGAGCAGTGATAACAACTTTTTTAGCTCCACCTGGGTGCAAGTGTTTTTCAGCAGCTGCTTTAGTAGCAAAGAAACCAGTTGCTTCAAGAACGATTTCTACACCGTCGTTAGCCCAGTCAATTTGTTCTGGATCACGTTCAGCAGAAACTTTAACGAATTTACCGTTAACTTCAAATCCACCTTCTTTAACTTCCACAGTTCCGTCGAAACGACCTTGAGTTGTGTCATATTTCAACAAGTGTGCAAGCATAACTGGATCTGTAAGGTCGTTGATGCGAGTAACTTCAACACCTTCTACGTTTTGGATACGGCGGAAAGCAAGACGACCGATACGTCCGAAACCGTTAATACCAACTTTAACTACCATTAGTGATTTCCTCCTTATGAAAATCATGAAAATTTTATTGTGAAAAGAGTAACTTGAATCACTACAAATCACCTTTCAACATACCTATTATATAACTATTTGAGTTTAATTGCAAGCGCTGGCCTTGTTTTTCTGATAAGCTTTGGTAATATTTTCATTTCTTTACTTAGCCTCGCAGCCTACTCCAATTCTATGCATTTCTTAATAAAAATATATTCTCTAAGCATAAAAAACCGAGGTTTACCCTCGGTTTTGGCTGATAATCAATTATTTACGGCGTCCTGGTCTTTCTTTGTAACCATAGTAAGCATCTTCGATGATTTCTTGCATATGGTCAACCATTGGAAGACGTGGGTTTGCAGGTGAACATTGATCTTCATAAGCAAGGAAGGCCAATTCACGTGAATGTTCTTTCCATTCTTTTTCGTCAATACCTTGTGCTTTGAAGTTCATTTGGATACCTACGCGCTCACCAAGTTCGTAGACAGCTTTTGCGTAAGATTCCACCCCTTCTTCTGGTGTAGAAGCTGGAAGTCCAAGCATACGAGCGATATCTTGATATTTCTCATCTGCACGGTAGTAGTTGTACTTAGGCCATGTAGCTGCCTTAGCTGGGCGAGTACCGTTGTAACGGATAACGTATGGAAGCAAGATCGCATTTGTACGTCCGTGAACTGTGTGGAATTGCGCACCAATCTTGTGAGCCATTGAGTGAGAAATACCTAGGAAGGCATTGGCAAAGGCCATACCAGCGATTGTTGAAGCGTTATGCATTTTCTCACGTGAGTGGAAGTCTGCATTCTTAACTGAGCTTTCAAGGTTTTCGAATACAAGTTTGATTGCTTGAAGAGCAAGTCCATCAGTATAGTCGCTAGCCATTTGTGATACGTAAGCTTCAGTTGCGTGAGTCAATACGTCCATACCAGTATCTGCAGCAACAAATCCAGGAACTGTCAATACCAAAGCAGGGTCTACGATTGCCACAGTTGGTGTCAATGAGTAGTCAGCGATTGGGTATTTACGGTTGTTTGCTTTATCAGAGATAACGGCAAATGGAGTTACTTCAGATCCTGTACCAGATGTAGTTGGGATAGCGATGAATTTAGTTTTCTTACCAAGCAATGGGAATTTGAAGGCACGTTTACGGATATCCATGAATTTTTGTACAAGGTCACGGAAGTCCACTTCTGGTTGTTCGTAGAAGAGCCACATTACTTTAGCAGCATCCATTGGTGATCCACCACCAAGAGCGATGATTGTATCTGGTTTGAAAGAGCGCATAATCTCAGTACCACGTTCAACTGTAGTGATATCTGGATCTGGTTCTACATCTGCAAAGATTTGGTAAACAACCTTATTGCGACGAAGGTCAAGTTGTTCGATGATACGATCAAGGAAACCAAGCTCTACCATAGCGTGGTCAGTAACGATCATGACACGCTCAACGTCACGACATTTTTGAAGGTATTGAATTGAATCACGTTCAAAGTATGTTTTTGAAGGAAGTTTCATCCATTGCATGTTATTTCTCCGTCTTCCGACTTTTTTGATGTTCAAGAGGTTAATGGCGCTAACGTTATCCCCAACTGAGTTACGTCCGTAAGAACCACATCCGAGTGTCAATGATGGCAAGAAGGCATTGTAAACGTCCCCGATACCACCGAAAGTAGAAGGTGAGTTACAGATAACACGAATAGCTTTAACAGCTTTACCAAATTCTTTAGTCAATTCTTCATCGGCAGTATGGATGGCTGCTGAGTGCCCAAGACCGTTAAATTCAACCATTTGACGAGCTTTAGCAATACCATCTTCACGGCTTTCAGCTTTCAAAACTGCGATAACTGGTGACAATTTTTCACGAGTTAATGGCTCGTTTTCACCAACTTCTTTACATTCTGCAGCAAGAATGTTTGTTCCTTCTGGAACAGTAAATCCTGCTTGTTCTGCAATCCAAGTTGCTGGTTTACCAACGATGTCAGCGTTCAATTTTGCACCAGCACAGTTTTTGCTATTTGCTTTTACGCCGAAGCAGAACTCTTCAAGAAGAGCTTTTTCTTTTTTGTTTACAAAGTAAGTGTGGTAAGATTTGAACTCTGCTACAAATTCATCGTAAATTTCTTTATCAATGATAACCGCTTGTTCAGATGCACAGACCATACCGTTATCAAATGATTTAGACATTACAATATCGTGAGCAGCTTGGCGGATGTTAGCTGATTTTTCAACATATGCTGGTACGTTTCCGGCACCCACCCCAAGAGCTGGTTTACCACATGAGTATGCCGCTTTAACCATGGCATTACCACCTGTTGCAAGGATTGTTGCAACACCTTCGTGGTTCATCAATGCGCTAGTTGCTTCCATAGATGGTTCAGTAATCCACTGTACACAGTTTTCAGGAGCACCTGCTTTAATCGCTGCATCACGAACGATTTGAGCTGCGTGAGCTGATGATTCTTGAGCTGATGGGTGGAATGCAAAGACAATAGGATTACGAGTCTTCAATGAAATCAACGCTTTAAAGATTGCTGTTGAAGTAGGGTTTGTTGTTGGAGTGATACCACAAACAACACCAACTGGTTCAGCGATAAGAGTCAATCCTGTTACATCATCTTCTTCGATAACACCAACTGTTTTAGTGTGGCGCATGTTGTTTACTACGTGCTCACAAGCAAATAGGTTTTTAGTTGCTTTATCTTCAAATACTCCACGTCCTGTTTCTTCAAAGGCATGTAAAGCCAATTCTCCGTGAGCATCAAGTGCTGCAACTGAAGCTTTTGCTACGATATAATCGACTTGATCTTGGTCGAGTTTACGCATTTCTTCAAGGGCAACTAAAGCTTTTTGCACCAAACCATCGACATGCTTTTCAGCAGCGAGTTTCTTTTCTTCTGGTGTTACAGTTTTTTTATCAGCCATATTTTCCTCCATAGCTTTCAAGGATTGTAAGTCCTTTGTTAATTTTTTCACAAGTTTATTATAACTCTTTTTTAAACGTTTGTAAACAGTTTCATAGACATTTCACAAACTTTTTTTATTTGCTTGTGAAAACAATTTCAAATATATTCACACATGCACTTTTCCGCTTAAAGTTTGTGAATTATTCCGTAAAAGTTTTATTTTTCACAAACTTAGTTGTAAAAGAGTCTTGTAAGCAGTTTTTATTTCCATGTAAGCGCTTTCTATCGTTCTGGAAGAATACCTCCTTCTAGGAGGAGGTTATTGTACTTGTTGAAATAAACCTTGTTTGAAGTCCCCTTCATAGACTACTTCTTGTTCGGTAGTCAGTTTTCCTTTTCCTTCAGCTTGGCCATTTACAAAGTCTCCCTCATATACCCAACCTGCTTTAGCTTGGTAGGTACCTTTACCATTGAAGGCACCATTGCTAAATTCTCCAGTATAGGTATCACCGTTTGAGAAGGTAACAGTGCCCTGACCATTCATCTTACCATGAACTAGGCTCCCGTCATAAATAATAGCATCGTTATCAAGCTTAAGAACGCCCTGTTTTGGAAGATTGGTCAGAAATACGAGACCTGCACAGACAACAATGACGATCACTGTCGCAATTTCTAAACGGGGACGTGTTAAATAGACACTATATTTTTCATAGAGTTTTTTTAAATTTTCCATGTTCACTCTCATTTTCTAAGCGACTTAACCAAGCCTGGCAACCAGTTAAAACTCGGTCATAAGTTTCTTCAAAATCACCTGTATACCAGGGATCTGGAACGCTTTCAGATGCAAAAGGCTGTATCTTGTATTGTTGATCCTGTGGACACATCTGACGCAAATCAGCGAGATTAGACTCATCCATCCCAATGATATAGTCAAAATACTCAAAATCTTTTTTAGAAATTTGTTGGGAAGTTTTTGAAATATCATAGGGAACGCCATGACTTCGAAAGATGCCTTGCGTCCCTTTGTGGATTGGATTACCGTGTTCCCAGGAAGAAGTCGCACGACTTTGAATCTCATATTTATCGGTCAGGGATTTCATTACAAATTCCGCCATAGGACTACGACAAATATTGCCAAGACAGACAAAGACAACTTTTTTCATCATTGTTCCTCTCATTTATAGAAAAACGGGAATGCATTCCACCCCGTTTTATTCTTCAATAGCACTGCCTTCTTCGATAACTGCACCTTCAGGTGTGACAGCTTCTTTGACTGGCAAAACTGTTCTAATTGCACCTAATTCGAAAGTCAAGTATACTCCGTCTACATCAAGTACAATCGTTTTGTTTTCAGTATCAACTTCGTCGACTGTACCGTAGAGACCACCGATAGTGATTACTTCGTAGCCTTTTTGAAGTTTGTTGAGGCTCTCCATACGTTTTTCAGCTTGTTTTTTTTGAGAACGTTGCATGAAGAACATCAAGCCAAACATCAAAACAAGCATAATCAAGAATGTTAAATTCCCACCCATTATTTTTTCTCCTTTGTAATTCAGATAAAACTACTATATCAAATTTCACTTGTTTTTACAAGATTGCACCTTGATTTTAGGTCAATAAAAAACCAGAGCAAATGCCCTGATTTTTCTTATTTCAAGCTGTTTACAAGTTCTACTAAGTTTTCAACTGTAAATCCATATTCTGCTAAAACTTTTGGTGCTGGGGCAGATGCTCCAAAGGTATCAATACCAAGAACTGCTCCATCAAGACCAACGTATTTATACCAGTTTTGAGTTGCTCCCATTTCGACTGCTACACGGCGACGAACTGCATTTGGTAAGATTTCTTCTTTGTAGGCTGCATCTTGTGCATCGAAGACATCTGTAGATGGCATGCTGACTACGCGAACTTTGCCACCTTGACTTGCCAATTCTTTAGCAGCTGCAACAGCCAGATTAACCTCTGAACCTGTTGCAATCAAGATAGTGTCAAAGTCAGTTGCATTTTCATAGACAACATAAGCACCTTTCGCAACCTTATCAAAGTCTGTTCCTTCCTCAACAGTCAAGTTTTGACGAGTCAAGACAAGGGCAGTTGGTGTTTTCTCGCCCTTCACTGCTTGATACCAAGCTGCTTGAGTTTCACGCGCATCTGCTGGACGGAAAACATTGAGGTTTGGAATCGCACGAAGACCTGCCAAGTGCTCAATTGGTTCATGAGTTGGACCATCTTCTCCAACTGCGATTGAATCGTGGGTGAAGACATAAGTTACAGGAAGACCTTGTAGAGCTGACAAGCGTACAGCCGCTTTCAAATAATCTGAGAATACGAAGAATGTTCCACCATAAACTCGAAGTCCACCGTGAAGAGCCATTCCGTTCAAGACAGTACCCATTGCAAATTCACGAACACCAAACTGGATGTTACGATTTAAGCGATTTGCATCATCTTGAAGTCCATCAGTTTTGATGTAAGTCATATTTGAATGAGCAAGGTCAGCTGATCCACCGAGGAAGGTTGGCAATTTAGCAGCTACTACATTCAAAGCATCCTGGCTTGAGTTACGAGTTGCTTGAGAGAAGCCATTTTCTAAAGCTGGGAAGTCTTCTGGAGTCAATTCAACTGGATCGCGCCCTTCGATGATTGCTTCCACTTCTGCAGCAAGTTCTGGGTGAGCTTCTTTGTAATCTGCGACTAGTTTTGTCCATGCTTCGTATGCTGATGCACCACGGTCTGCAACATTTTCTTTGAAATCAGCATAAACTTCTGCCGGGATTTCAAATGGTTCGTAGCCCCAACCAAGGGCTTGGCGAGTTGCTGCAGTTTCGTCTGCACCAAGAGGAGCACCGTGTACGGCATTAGTCCCTTGTTTGTTTGGAGAACCATATCCAATAACAGTTTTCACTTCGATCAAAGATGGTTTGCCTGAAGCCTTAGCTTCTTCAATAGCAGCATGAATAGCTTCTAAGTCTGTTCCATCTTCTACCAAGGCTGTATGCCAACCGTAGGCATTGTAACGATCGCGAACACTTTCTGTGAATGAATCTTTTGTCTCACCATCCAAGTTGATATCATTTGAATCATAAAGAACAACCAACTTGTCAAGCTTTTGCAAGCCTGCATAAGAAGCAGCTTCACTTGAGACACCTTCCATCAAGTCACCATCTCCACAGATAACGTAAGTGTAGTGGTCAAAGATGTTATAACCTTCACGGTTGTACTTAGCTGCAAGGAAACGTTCTGCTTGTGCAAAACCTGTCGCAGTCGCAATCCCTTGTCCTAGAGGGCCTGTTGTTGCATCAACCCCTGCTGTATGACCAAATTCTGGGTGACCTGGAGTTTTAGAGCCCCATTGACGGAAGTTCTTTACCTCATCCATGCTCACATCTTCAAAACCAGAAAGGTGAAGAAGGGCATAAAGAAGCATTGATCCGTGACCAGCTGAAAGAATGAAACGGTCGCGGTTAATCCAGTTTGGTTGAGCTGGATTGATACGAAGTTCTTTAGTGAATAGGCTGTATGCCATCGGTGCAGCTCCCATAACCACCCCTGGGTGACCTGAGTTCGCTTTATTGATAGCGTCAATACCTAGAAAACGAATCGCATTAACAGATAGATTTGACATAGAATTTCCTTTCTCTTTGAGGTGATAGGTCTATCACATATTCTATTTGTACTATTATATGAAAATTATCCGTATCGTGCAACATACGGATAACCTCCAGAAAAAATTTTTATATTAAAGCAAGGCTTTGAATTGGATATTTGAGTCTTGTTCGAAGCAGTCATCAAAACCACGTGGGTGATGGTATTCTATTAAGTGTTGGTCTTGAGGATAAGTGTATTTACCACCAACTTCCCAGATAAATGGATGAAAATCGTATTGCAAGCGATCTTTTCTCATTTTCCAAAGTTCTAGGATTTCATTGGTAGAAGCCATGAAGTTAGACCAGATATCATAGTGAACTGGAATAATGACTTTTGCACGTAGATTTTCTGCCATGCGAAGAAGGTCGATAGATGTCATTTTATCTTGGATACCTACTGGGTTTTCACCATAGTTATTCAAAGCAACATCAATTTTGAAGTCTTTACCATGTTTCGCAAAGTAGTTAGAGAAGTGAGAATCCGCACCATGATAGATGGTTCCACCTGGTGTTTCAAAGACATAGTTAACAGCCTTTTGAGCCATTTCTTCATCTGTAACAGCCAACCCAGCAAGTTCACCACCTGTTTCGTCAGCTCCATTTACTGGTAGAGTTACCAAGCAAGTACGGTCAAATGATTCTACTGCATGAATCTTCATGTCTTTTAGTTCGATAGTATCACCTGGCTTCACAACGATGATTCGTTCTTTTGGAACACCCCAGCCTTCCCAGATTTGTCCACAATGGTAAGGACCGATAAACTTAACATGATCTAACTTAGGATTGTTGAGAATCGCTGCAGCTGTGTATGGGTCGATATGGTCACTGTGGAAGTGTGAAACCAAGTAGTAGTCGAGTTCGTTGATAGCAAATGGATCAATAACCATTGGCTGAACACGCAAGTTTGGTTGCAACTTACGAACACCTGCCATATTTGCCATTTGGTGCCCACGAACCATATCTTTCACTTTTTTGGTTGATTTTCCACGGTTTGACCAAAGGTCCATGACAACGTTAGCACCGCCTGGTGTTTTAATCCAAGTACCACAGTTGCCTAGCCACCACATGGCGAAGTTACCTTCAGGCACGACTTCTTCTTCGATTTCTTCATTCAACCATGTTCCCCACTCTGGGAAAGTAGCTAAAATCCATGATTCTCTTGTAATTTCTTTTACGTTTGGCATTTGAAATCCTCCATATTTTGTTCAAGTATTTATTTCATACTTAGTATAACACCGACCGATATATTAAAAAAGACCAAGAAAAACACAGGTTTGTGTTCATCATTGGACTGTGATGTTTATGATTCATCTAAAAAAGCTTGGATGACTAATTCTTGGTTGATTAAAAGTTGAATTTCTTCTTGTAATTTTGCCGCTGCATGTTTATCCGGTATATAGGTGCCAATAATGGTTGAGAGATTATCCTTAAAAGTGCGACCATCTTTTCGAAGGACCTTGTTCTTCATAAAGTCTGTTATGCGTAAAATATCTTCTGCCTCAAGTATAGGATTTACCTTTAAAACTGGGAAATGACTCTCAAGTTCATCGTTGGTTGTGATTAGTAAATCAACCTGAGTAATATCCTCTACACTTTTGAACTGCTCAGTTGTAAAGACTGCCCCTATCTGTTCATTTGGAAGATAGAATCGACACTGTTTGAGTAAAAGTTTAGAGACGCCCACTCCTTCATCACACACAATATAAATCTTCTTGGTATTGTTTTGAATCGATGGAGTATACTTTAAAAAACCTCCAACATGAATGGTCAAATAGGCAATCTCATCATCCGTCAATCGAATCTGCCAAGCTTCTTCTAACACTTCTGCACATTTTTTTGTAATTACGAAAAGTTCACTATACTTAGAACGAATCTGACGTGTCAAAGGATTTTTTGAGAAAATACCATAGTTCTTTCTGAATAATAGCGCCTTACAATGAATCACAAGATTCCTCAATAAGTCTTCTTTCTGTTCAATCTCCATTCTGGTTTGGGATTCAAAATACCAAATAAACTCTTCTAAAGCCATTCTCAAATGCTGAAAATCTTTACTTTCTGCATGGATGTCTCGATCTTTTCGATAGGATAACAAAAGAATGGCTAACAGAGATCTATCTAATTCTGAAAATGAGATTCCAAATGTTTCAAACAAGCGCTCTCCTAGTTTTTTGGATACCTGATATTCAATTCTCTTTCGAATCAATGAAAACTCTTGCTCAATTTCTTGGTGTTTGTCCTGATTACGAGTAACAGTATCACATCCAAGTAGCAGATAGGGGAGGACCTGTAACATAAAAGTGACTTCGTGATGGTTTATTTTTTTCCCCAAATCCTGCTCAACCAATGGAACCTGTTTTTTGAGAAATTGATTGACCTCATCGGAAAGAAGCATCTCACCGTCTAATCGTTCTTTGATTTTTTCCTCTAAAATAGCAACAAAGGCTGGATTTTCCTCCATAAAGATATGATAGAGAAGGGATTGAAGATACTGGATTTTATTAAGAGGATGTGCATTTAGATAGTAACCGCGAGATTTACTAACTTGAAGCGTTACTTGATACTGCTCTAGTGTCAGCTGGTAACGAATAGTATTTAAATCATTTAGGACCGTATTTCGAGATACTTCTGTTAATTCCATGAGTTTTTCAAGAGTGATTCTCTCTTTAGAAATACCAATCAGAAGGAGCATCAGCTGCATCCGCTCGTTGGCACTCATGATGTAATCATAAGAATCAACCTCGTCTAATAATTGACGACAAGCTTCTCTTTGTTCATCTGTCAAGTAAATACCAATCCGAGGCAGACTGATGATATGCAAATTCTCATCGTCCAAAGCATCATTGATTTTATCAATGTGATAGTAGATTTTTCTTCGAGATTGAGCTAGATCTTTTGAAATCGTCATAATCGTTTTGGACGTTTCTTGATCCATCAAATATTGAAGCAAGTCACAGCTCGCCTTATCTAAAACCATAATTCATACTCCTCTATTTGTCAATCGCTTCCAAAACAACTTTATAATGGTATCACATTCGTACAGACTTTGCAATTATATGCTGTAAACTCCGAACAGTGGATACTGACAACTACAAAAGCGAGGCTTGGATCGAAAGCTCCTAGCCTCTTTTCAATTCAATTTCTTATTTCTTTTGACCGTAATAAGCATTTGGTCCATGTTTACGTTGGTAGTGTTTTTCTAGGATGTACTGAGGGGCAGGTTCAACTCTTGGATTGATTTGCTCTGTAAAGCGATTCATCTTAGATACTTCCTCTAATACAACAGAGTGATAGACAGCATTCTCTGGGTTTTTGCCCCAAGTGAATGGACCGTGATTACGTACGACAATCCCTGGTACTTCAACAGGGTTGAGACCACGACGTTCAAACTCTTCTACGATAACTAGACCAGTGTCTTTTTCATAGGCTACTTCTACTTCATCCTTGGTCAAACTACGAGCGCAAGGGATTGAACCGTAGAAATAATCCGCATGGGTTGTTCCATAGAAAGGAATATCACGACCTGCCTGAGCCCAACCAACAGCTTCAGTCGAATGGGTATGGACCACACTAGCAATCTCTGGCCAAGCCTTATATAACTGCACATGAGTTGGAAGATCAGAAGATGGTCTTAAATCTCCTTCTAGAACCTTGCCATCCAGGTCAGTTACCACCATATTTTCAGGTGTCAATTCGTCATAATCTACACCTGATGGTTTGATAACAATGACACCGAGTTCGCGATTGACTTCCGATACATTGCCCCAGGTAAATTTAACAAGTCCATGTTTTGGCAATGATTGATTGGCATCACAGACTCGTTTACGCATATCATTAATTACTTGATTCATCTTACATCAGACCTGCTTTCTTAATAAGTGGGTAGAGAAAGGCTTGGGCCTCTTGAATGGCTGCGCGTGTCTCTTCTACAGTTTCACAATTTTCAGACCACATTTCGATTAGGAAAGGACCATTATAATTGGTTTGCTTTAAAATATCGAAAGCTTCTTCCCATTTGACACAACCTTGCCCAAAAGGTACATCTCGGAACTGGCCCTTTGAACTTTCTGTCACTGCATAAGTATCCTTGAGATGGAGAGCTGCGATGGCATGATGGCCGAGATAAAATTCACTGTAAACATCATTATGCCATGCAGACACATTCCCAATATCTGGATAGACAAAGAGGTATGGAGAGTCAATTTCTTTCTCTATAGCCAAGTATTTTTCGATGCTATTGACGAAAGGATCATCCATAATTTCAATAGCAAGTACCACCTGAGCTTCTTCAGCCCAGTCACAAGCTTTTCTCAAATTTTTGATAAAACGTTGGCGTGTCTGGGGTGACTTTTCCTCATAGTAAACGTCGTAACCAGCTAATTGAATCGTACGAACTCCCAAATCTTGAGCTAATTCGATACATTTTTTCATGAGTTCCAGAGATTTTTCCTCTAGAACTGGATCATTTGATCCCAATGGATAACGACGATGACCTGAAAAACAGATAGAAGGAATACGAACTCCAGTCTCATAGATCGCTTTGACAATATCCAAGCGCTCGTCCTTACTCCAGTCAAGTCTGGCTAAACGTTCGTCACGTTCATCAATAGACATCTCGACAAAATCAAAACCTAACTCCTTGGCAAAATTTAAACGTTCTAGCCAAGTAAAGTGGGTCGGGGTTGCCTTTTCATAAATTCCAATTGGACGTGCCATGGTTTACCCCCAAATTCGTTTTATTTCATCCTTGAAGGCACGCGCTGCTCCTGCTGGATCGGCAGCCTCTGTAATTCCACGACCTGCAATAAAGGTAAAGACATCAACGCCTTCAAAGAGTTTGAGAGTATCTACATCTAGACCACCTGTTACAGAAACACGGAAGCCCATGTCAATGAGTTTTTTAACCTTATTAAGGTCTTTTTCACCCCAAGTTTCACCAGCAAGAAGGGCATCACGAGATTGGTGATAGATAGCTTGCGAGATTCCAGCATCTAGCCAAAGCTGAGCTTGTTCAAAAGTCCAATCGCCATAAAGTTCAATCTGGATTTCGCCTCGCTCTCCACGTTCAGCCTTGATAGCCTTTAGAGCTGCTTCCATAGTAGGGATGGTTGCACAACAGATACAAGTCATCCAATCGGCACCACGAACGGCATTGTTTTTGGCAACTGTTCCACCAGCATCGGCACATTTTGTGTCTGCCACAATAATCTTATCTGGGAAAAGGCTACGCAAGACTTCAACCAGTTCACTTCCAACTTGAAGCAAGCAAACAGTTCCAGCTTCGATAATATCTACTTCGTGACCAACAGAAACAGCTGCTTTAATCGCTCCTTGCAAGTCTGAATGGTCTAATGCAACTTGTAAATTAGGTATTCTTTTTGTCATTTCTTTATTCCTCTTTCTAACTTTCCAAATCCAATCCTTCAAGATAAGGGCTATCCTTAGATTCTTCAATCATCGCCAAGACATCTTCTTTAGTCTGACAAGCCTGTAAACGTGCAATAGAATCTTCTAATTCAAACAAGGCAATGATTTGTGGAATAGCTACACTTGTGTGAATTTTTGAGCTTGTTGCTGCTAATGCAAGCAAAACAGAGACCTCTTTCCCATCTGAAAATACAACAGGATTTTGTAAGGTGATCAATGAAAAGGCATCTCTTTGCACTCCAGCTTCAGGTCTAGCGTGGGGCATAGCCATACCTGGCATTAAGATATAGTAAGGGCCATACTCTTCAGTCGATTCGATGATAGCATCGTAATACTCTGGCAAAATTGCTCCACTTTCAATCAAGGGATCTACTGCTACCTTGACTGCTTCCTTCCAATCTTTAGCCTCTAAGCCTAGTCGGATTGAGTCATTGTCAATTAAAGCTTGTTTTAAATTCATATCTGCCTCCTTTATTTAAAGAGGGAGAAGGACAGAACCGATAACTCTCAGTTTCTGTCCAGCCCCCTCCAACCTTTTACTGTAGTGCTTGACTGAGTTTTTCAGTGATTTCTTTATCATCCATCAAGTTGTCAAGCCCAATTAACTTCCCATTAGTACGACCTTCCAATTCTTGGATCAAATGAAGAGAAGCGATTACGATGTCATAGCCTGCTGCTAAACCTTTAGCTTCACCGACACTGCATGAATTGACTGTAAAGTCTGTTTGATTAAGCTTACGGAGGGCATTTTCAACCTTCATCTTGATAACCATAGATGAACCCATTCCATTTCCGCACGCTGCTAATACTTTAACCATTTTATTTTCTCCTTTTCTAGATACTAAGCTTCTTCTTGAACTTCACCGTTGTAGTATTTTTCTTTATCTTTTGCTTTGGCAAATTGAAGTTGAGGAATAACGAGCAAGAAGAGACATACAAGTACATAACCAACAATACCGAGGTATTTGAAGATATAGCCAAATCCAAGCCATGGGAATTCAAAGTCGATATTTCCATGGTAACCACCGTAAGATGCTAAGTCGAGAAGGGCTACACAGAGAGCTCCTAGAGCAACTTGGAGGACACCTGAAATGAAGGATAGGATAACGGCTGCTTTCCATCCGCCACGCTTATCAGCATAGACCGCGATGGCTGCATTATCAAAGAATACTGGTACAAATCCTGTAATAATAAGGACAGGGTTTTTAAAGACGATGAGCAAGACAATTGTAATCAATTGACCAATCAAACCAAAGGCAAATCCAGACAAGACCGCGTTTGGAGAACCAAATCCATAAGAAGCTGCAACGTCGACTGCTGGGAATGAACCAGGCAACAATTTGTTTGAAATACCTTGGAAGGCATTTGTCAACTCAGATACGAACATGCGGACACCTTGCATCAAAACGAACAAGTAAACTGAGAAGGTGAAGGCTGTTTGGATAATGTACATAAAGAAATCTTGTTTTGCAGGATTGAATAGAGTTCCTGAAGTGATGACTTCTTTATTAGACATAATATCTGGACCCAAGATTAACAGAATGGCTCCAAAGAATACGAGCATCAAAGTAGCAGAGGCAACAACTGTATCGTGGAAGATTGAGAGGAACTTAGGCAATTTAAGATTGTCTAGACTTTCTTCTTTCTTGCCAAAGCGTCCTGCCACTTTATCTACAAACCAGATTGCAAATTGTTGTTGGTGACCAATCGCAAATCCGCCACCACCAGTCAGACGTTGAGTTGCCTCAACAGTCATATTTGAACTAACTGCCCAGTAAAGGCCACAGATGATACCGATTGCTGCTGTACCATAAGCATTTCGCAATTGTGGGACTAAGAATAGAACCATAAGAGATACAGTCGCAGCTTGTTGTACCATGATGTGACCAGTAATAAAGAGGGTTCTTACTTTCGTAATCTTGCGTAGAGCTACAAGCAAGATATTTACTCCAAAACCGATCAATAGAGCTGTAGTTGCAGTTCCGACGAAATCTGGAAACTCAGCTGCAATTTTGTTGTTTGCTGCAGCAAGGCCAAAGTAAGGGTCGATAACCGCTGCACCAATTTGGAATTTGTAGTTAAGGGCTGCCAAGATTGGACGGAAGGTTGTAACCAAACCACCAGCACCCACGTTGAGCAACATATAGCCTACTGTTGCTTTAACGAAACCTGAGAAAACGTCATGAGCAGGTTTTTTCAAAAGTGCATATCCTATCAACACCAATAAACCTACGAAAAATGCGGGATTCTGCAAAATATTGCTAGAAAACCAATTTAGAACACTTGAAATGACTTCCATAATTGTTCTCCTTTTGAATTGTTTTTGTAAGTTTATTATATAATGTGAAAACGGAAACAAAAAGACCAAGAATTACACAGCGAACTGTTCACTCTTGGACTGTATGATTTATGATATTTTACGGCTTATCTTATTTTCTCGTAGCTAGATAAAAAGGAAGAATTGTTTCATAAGATTCCAGTAGGACTTCTAGGATTTCTTCTTCAGATGAATTTTCGACCACTGGAACATCCGATTTAACTAAAACTTTGCGGACTTCCTGATGGGATAGTTTTTCTCTTAAAATTTGACGATTTTCCTCAGTAGCCTCCATCTTGTGACTTTCTCCATTTGAGTAGACTAGATAGTAAATCCCTTCTGCCACTGGAACTTCTAAAACCTTGGCTTGTTTGTCTAAAGTTTTATCATCCTTCTTACGTTCTATAAAACTCACTTCTAGTGAAACTCCAAAATCAGAAGGGCTTCCATACAAACGAAGGGCCAACATAGGTTCTGACACTTCCCCCTCACGCTGTAGATAGGCCCAGAAATGCGGTCGCAAACGTTGGGCTTGATTCATCCACTGACTCGTCCCTTGGAGATCCCATTCTGGATGTCTTTCTTGAAAAGCCTTGGCTAAGTGTGTAAAGACTTTTCTAGCCTCCTGCCCCTTACTCCTCAAATAAAGCATTTTTTCAGCTTCTTGACCTGCCCTCTCGGGTTTTTGATACTGTAAACCAGAGTAAGCTAGATATTCTCTCATTGTATTCAACATAGGATCAACCTCCCTTAGCTAGCAAAAAATCAGGATGCCCCTGATTTTGCTTTGATTATTCTGTATCAACCACAACGTAACGATTTGGTTCATCACCTTCTGAATAACTAGTGACACCCTCCATACGTGAAATAATACGATGGATAATTTTACGTTCGCTGCTAGACATTGGATCAGTCACCTGACTACGCCCCTCTTCTAGGACACGTGTAGCTAACTTCTGTGCATAGCTCTGCAAGACTTCTGCACGGTGCTCTACATAATCATTAACATTGATGGTAATATAGAAGGTTCTTGAATATCGGTTATAAAGATAATTTTGTGCTAAAAGCTGGAGAGATTTCAAAACCTTACCATGGTAACCGATAATACGGCCCGGTTCATTAGTATCAATTTGCATATTGATAGAACGGCGATTTGAGGTACTTGAAATTGCTCCCTCAACATCCATATCATCAATAATACCTTGAACATAGTTGGTCACTTCTTCAACCACCTGGTCAATATCATAGGTCGGTTCAATCTTCAAACCTAGATTTTCTAAATCATCATTCTGCTCGACTTCTTCCTGTTCTTCCTGCTCTTCAGATTCTTCTGGCAGTAAATCTTTTAGAATGGCAATATGACCAGTCTCCTCTAAAATTGTACTAGCCTCTTTCTCATTTTTTAGAATTTCGGCCTTAACCTCTTCAGAGATCTCTTGTCCTTCTTCCTCGATTTTCTTGATTGCTTCAACAACATGGCCTAAGTCTACGGTTGCTTCACTAACAGTCTTAACGGGTTCGTTCTTAGCATTAACTTCCTTTGGAACTCCCTTAACTGCTTGCTGATTTGCCTTCACAACAGTTGTCTCACTAATTGCTTCGATATCAACTTGCGCTGGTTTCTTCCCAAAAAGGCCAAAGAAACCTTTTTTCTCCCTTGAGACAACCTTGATATGCGCCTTCATTCTAGGAATCCCCAATTCCTTCAATCCCGTTTGGATTGCTTCCTCAACAGTTGAACCTGTAAATAATACCATTACAAGATTCCTCCTTACTTTTTCTTTTTCTGTGCTTTCTTGAGAGCTTTTCTCTTCTTGATTTCTAAATCCTTCTTAGCCTGTACTCCCGCCTCACGCTCTGCAATAATCTTGAATGGATTGTTGAGCAGATAGGTTTGGAGCACCTGATAAGCATTGGATACCGCCCAGTATAAGGCAACCCCACTTGGTGAATACATGGCAAAGAAGAAAATCATGACTGGCATTGCATACATCATCCCTGTCATGGCGCCATTTTTCTCAACCATGGCCTTATTGGATAACCAGGTGCTAAGGAAAGTAAAGATAGCTGCCAGAATAGGCAAAACAAAAGTCGTATCAACACCACCAAGGTTAATCCATAAGAAATGACCCGTTTTTAGAAATTCTACCCTACTCAAAGCTTGGAACAAGGCCAACAAGACTGGCATTTGGATTAAGATTGGCCAAAGAGAAGCTGACTGTTTGACACCATGTTGCTTGAACAACTGACGCATTTCTTGGTCCAACTTGGTACGGCTCTCCATATCCCGTCCCGGATAACGTTCTCGCAACTCCTTAACCAGTGGTTGTACTTCTTGCATCTTTCTAGATGCCACCATTTGTATCTGAAAGACTGGTAAAAGAATGGTTCTGATTAGAAGGGTAAATAAAATAATCCCCAGACCAATACTTGTATCAAATGATAAAAAGCGAATGGTTTCAGCAAAAAAATAAACAAATTTACTCCAAAAACCTGTTGATTCAGCTGTAATCTCACTCGTCGTACCACTAGCCGTGCAGGCGCTCATTACAAATAAAGCAAGCACCATTAAGCTAGTCAACTGTAATTTCTTTTTCACTCCCATTTCCTTCCTGGTAAATCTTTGATAACTTTAATACGTGAAGTAGATTTTTTTCCATTTCCGCGTAGTCCAAGATTTCAACACCTTTTCGAGCAATCACAACAAAATCTACGTTTTCAACCAGCTGATTTTTATGTTCAATCAGAATATGTCGAATTCTTCTTTTAATCTGATTCCTCGTGACAGCGTTTCCTAATTTTTTACTGACAGATAGGCCAACTCGAAAATGTTGTTCAGTATTTTCTAATCGATAAATAACAAATTTACGATTAGCAAAACTCTCCCCTTTTTTAAATATTGCACTAAAATCTTTCTCTTTTTTTACACGAAAGCGTTTTTTCAAAATTCAACTCCATCTATTAAAACTACTACTATTATACCATAATTTTTCAAAAAGCCAATCATAGCAAGGTTTTAGCCCATTTTACAGAATGAAAAAACTGGTTTTATCCTTTAAATCATCTTATTTTTGAACAAATTTACAAATTTGAACATGCTACTTTCTTTATTTTCTCTTGAGATAAAACAAAAGTCACCCTTTGGAGTGACTTTTGTAGGAGATTATTATGAAAAAGTTAGGATTTTAATTAAATAAAGTTAGGAGGTCTTTATTTAATGATTATAGTATACCTGTCTTTCCTTAAACCCAACTTAAACAGATTCCACTTCTTTTTAATTTTTAAAACTATGGATTGGAGCCGGGATTTGCCCTCCACGTGCAATGAAGTCGACAGACGAGGCACCGTTAACTTTCATGACTGGAGCCGTTCCTAGAAGGCCACCAAATTCAATCATATCGCCTTCTTTTCCTTTTGGAATAATACGTACAGCAGTTGTTTTCATATTGATGACTCCGATAGCAGCTTCATCCGCAATCATCGCCGCAATCGTTTCTGCAGGTGTATCCTCAGGAATGGCAATCATATCCAAACCAACTGAACAGATAGCTGTCATAGCTTCTAGTTTTTCCAAATTAAGGGAGCCATTTTGCACAGCAGCAATCATCCCCTCGTCCTCAGAAACTGGGATAAAGGCACCAGACAAACCACCAACTTGGTTGCAAGCCATAACTCCGCCTTTTTTAACTTGGTCGTTCAAGAGAGCCAAGGCAGCAGTCGTTCCATGAGTCCCAACTGTCTCTAACCCCATTTCCTCAAGGACACGGGCTACAGAATCACCCACTGCTGGAGTTGGAGCCAAACTCAGATCAACAATTCCAAAATCAACTCCAAGTCGCTCACTAGCCATTTGACCGACTAATTGACCAATGCGGGTAATCTTGAAGGCTGTCTTTTTAACAGTTTCAGCAACAACATCAAAGCTCTGACCACGAACCTTTTCTAAGGCACGTTTAACAACACCTGGACCAGAAACACCGACATTGATAATGACATCTGCTTCACCAACCCCATGAAAAGCGCCTGCCATAAAAGGATTGTCCTCTACCGCGTTGGCAAATACAACCAATTTAGCCGCCCCCATATCAGATAAAGAAGCTGTTTCCTTAATAATGCGCCCCATATCCGCTACTGCAGTCATATTGATGCCCGATTTGGTAGAACCAATATTTACTGATGAACACACCTTATCCGTTTCTGCCAAAGCACGAGGAATGGAGTTGATGAGGATTTCATCACCTTTTTGATAACCCTTTTGTACCAAGGCTGAAAAACCACCAATGAAGTCAACACCAATTTTTTTCGCAGCTTTATCCAGTGCTTTAGCTAAGACTACATAATCCGTCGCATCGGTAGCAGCACCAATCAAGGAAATTGGAGTTACAGACACACGTTTATTTACGATGGGAATGCCCAACTCAGCCGCAATTTCATCTCCAACAGCCACTAAATTAGCTGCTTTTGTAGTAATCTTTTCATATATTTTGTCCGCAGCACGATTGATATCTGGATCGATACAGTCCAAAAGGGAAATCCCCATGGTAATGGTTCTAATGTCAAAGTTTTGCTCCTCAATCATTGCGATTGTTTCGGTAACTTGTCTAATATCCATAATCGCCTCCTAGATATTGTACATAGCATCAAAAATAGCCGCACTTTGAATATTGATTTTGACATTCAAAGTCTGACCAAAAACCTCAAATTCGTTTCTAAGATTAGTAAAATCTTGTTTTTCATCACTAGATACCACAGCCATCATTGTAAAGAATTCGTCCAAGACTGTTTGTGAGATATCATCAATATTTAAGCCTAATTCAGCAATTTTTGTCGCAACACCTGCAACAATTCCAGATTTATCTTTACCAACAACAGTAATAATAGCTTTCATGATTAAACTCCGTTTCTAACACAGAACGATATCCATTTTGGACAAAAATAAAATGAAAAAGGAGGATAGAGTAACTAAATCACTTAATAGTGAATAATTATCTAAGTTGAAACCCTAAAAAAATCTCTTAGTTGATCTTGTACCAGGCTAATATTTTTTACCAAGTCGCTAGTTTAGAACTTAAAACTGATAATTTATTGGCACATAACCTCTTTATAGAATATTTTTGAGAAAATGAACATTGTTGATTTTCTTTTTCAATAGTATAGCATATTTCTTACTAAAATACTCAAAAACGCCTGCTTACGAAATTGTTCTTTAGTAAAAAACAATTTCGTAAACAAGCGTCTACCTTATCATCTTATGATGAGTGTTCCCGCTAGGACATAAGTCCTAGCGGTAGACCAGAGCTAGACTAAGAGCACAAGACTCCATCATCATAACACTCAACAAAATTGATGATTTTATACTAATTCGATGATCGCCATTGGCGCTGCATCACCACGACGTGGTTCAGTTTTAAGGATACGAGTGTATCCACCGTTACGCTCAGCATAACGAGGTGCAATTTCTGAGAACAATTTTTGAAGTGCTGTAGTAGAAGTGTACTTATCAGTTGCTTCATCATAGTTTTCAGATGCGATTTCATTACGTACGAAAGCAGCTGCTTGACGACGTGCGTGCAAATCACCACGTTTACCTAGAGTAATCATTTTTTCAACAGTTTTACGGATTTCTTTAGCACGAGCTTCAGTTGTCACGATTGATTCGTTGATCAAAAGGTCAGTTGTCAAATCGCGAAGCATTGCTTTACGTTGTGAGCTAGTGCGTCCTAGTTTACGGTAAGCCATTTATTCCTCCTTTATTTATCTTTTAATCCAAGACCCAAATCAATGAGTTTGACTTTCACTTCTTCCAAACTCTTGCGTCCAAGATTTCTTACTTTCATCATCTCTGCTTCAGATTTTTCTGTCAAATCATGCACAGTATTAATACCGGCACGTTTCAAACAGTTATATGAACGCACAGACAAGTCAAGTTCCTCAATCGTACGTTCCAAGATACGGTCGTCCGATTCAGTATCAGCTTCTTTCATCACTTCTGCTGACTTAGCAATCTCTGTAAGATTTGTAAACAAATCAAGGTGCTCTGTCAAGATACGTGCTGAAAGCCCTAAAGCATCTTCTGGAATAATTGTTCCATTAGTCAAGATTTCAAGGGTTAATTTGTCGAAACCATCATTGCTACCTACACGAGCAGGTTCAACTTGATAGTTGACTTTTGTAACTGGTGTATAAATAGAATCTACAGCAAGTGTTCCAACTGGTGCATTATCTTTTTTGTTTTCATCAGCAGGTACATATCCACGACCACTGTTAACAGTCATTGTCGCTTTTAGAGAAGAACCTTCACCGATTGTAAAGAGATAATGATCTGGATTTACAATTTCAATGTCGCTATCTGTCAAGATATCTCCAGCTGTAATTTCAGCAGGACCTTGCACATCTAGTTCAATGATCTTTTCGTCTTTAACGTAAGATTTTACTGCAATACCTTTGATGTTCAGAATGATTTGCATCACGTCTTCGCGAACACCCGGAACTGTATCAAATTCATGCAATACACCTTCGATATTGATAGATGTTACAGCAGCCCCTGGAAGAGAAGCTAGAAGTACACGACGAAGAGAGTTACCAAGTGTTGTACCGTAACCACGTTCAAGCGGTTCAATTACAAACTTGCCATAATCTTTATTTTCATCAATTTTTGTTATATTTGGTTTTTCAAACTCGATCATTTAGTTACTCCCTCTTAAACGAAAAGCAGTGTAAGGTTATGATTATACACGGCGACGTTTTGGAGGACGAGCACCATTGTGTGGCACTGGAGTCACATCACGAATTGCTGTTACTTCAAGACCAGCGGCAGCAAGAGCACGAATAGCTGACTCACGACCAGAACCTGGACCTTTAACAGTAACTTCAACTGACTTAAGACCGTGTTCTTGTGCAGATTTAGCAGCAGCTTCAGAAGCCATTTGAGCAGCAAATGGTGTAGATTTACGAGAACCTTTGAAACCAAGAGCACCAGCTGATGACCAAGCAATTGCATTACCATGCACATCAGTAATCATAACAATAGTGTTATTAAATGTAGCGTGAATATGAGCAATACCAGATTCGATATTCTTTTTCACACGACGTTTACGTGTTGGTTTAGCCAAGACTTTTACCTCCTATATTATTTTTTCTTACCAGCAATCGCAACAGCTTTACCTTTACGAGTGCGAGCGTTGTTTTTAGTGTTTTGTCCACGGACAGGAAGTCCACGACGGTGACGGATACCACGGTATGAACCGATTTCCATCAAACGTTTGATGTTCAAGTTAACTTCACGACGAAGGTCACCTTCAACTTTAATTGCATCCACTTCACGACGGATAGCATCTTCTTGATCTGGTGTAAGATCGCGAACACGTACATCTTCTGAAATTCCAGCAGCTGCCAAGATTTTCTTAGATGTTGGAAGTCCGATACCGTACACATAAGTCAATGAAATTACTACGCGTTTGTCATTTGGAATGTCAACTCCAGCAATACGAGCCATGTTTTCTCCTTTCTATCTTATCCTTGACGTTGTTTGTGTTTTGGATTTGCTGGGCAAATTACCATAACACGACCATTACGACGAATTACTTTACAGTATTCGCAAATTGGTTTGACCGATGGTCTTACTTTCATTTCTTATCCCTCCAAGTTTTTCGATTATTTAAAGCGGTAAGTGATACGTCCACGTGTCAAGTCATATGGACTCATTTCGACAGTAACACGATCTCCCGCTAAAATACGAATATAGTTTTTACGAATTTTACCAGAAACTGTTGCTAAAATCTGATGTCCATTTTCAAGTTCAACCGTAAACATTGCATTCGGCATAGTATCAACTACTTTACCTTCAACTTCAATCACATCGTCTTTTGCCACGCAAAAGTACCTCCATAAATTTCGATTTGATGCCTCTAGACACAGAGACAACAATTATAAGTCAGACTAACTCAGTATAACATTTGTAGAGACATTTTGCAAGCATGAAAAACGCTTTTATTTCAATTTTGTCAATACTTTTTCGATATCTGCAAAGACATCATTGATATCTTGGTTACCTTCGATATCATGTACCAAACCTTTTGCACGATAGTGGGCAATAATTGGTTCACCTTGGGCAATATTAACATCCAAACGACGTTTTACTGTTTCAGGTTTGTCATCTTCACGTTGGTAATAGTCTTCTTCTTTGTAGTCAACTGGTGGGTTGAAAACTTTATGGAAAGTTTCGCCAGTTTCACGGTGAATGATACGACCACTCAAACGCTCCAAAAGACAATCTGGATTTACTTCGATGTTAATAACACCTTCAAGTTCAATCCCTAATTCAGCTAAAGTTTTATCCAAGGCATGAGCTTGTTCAATTGTACGTGGGTACCCGTCCAACAAGAAACCAGTTTCTTTAATGTCATCTTGTGAGAGACGCTCCTTCACGATACCATTTGTAACTTCATCTGGAACCAACTCGCCTTTGTCGATATAAGACTTAGCTAAGACACCCATTTCAGTTTGGTTAGCCATTGCTGCACGGAACATATCACCTGTTGAGATATGAGCTACATGAAATTGTTCAACAATTTTTGCTGCTTGTGTACCCTTACCTGCACCAGGTAAGCCCATAATCAAAAGATTCATGATTCAAACTCCTTTTTTGTTTTTAAATAGAAGCAAAAATTCATTTCAACTCCTATTTAAAAACAAAATAGAAGAGAGGAGATAAAAATCTGACAAGGTCTTTGATTTTTAAACTCCACTCTCTGAGCAATAGTGAATTTTCTTTTCTATTACAATTATTCTGTTGTATTCATGAAACCAACATACTTACGTTTCAATAAATAACCTTCCAACTGTTTAATTCCTTCAATACCTGTTGAGATAATGATCAAAAGACTTGTTCCCCCAAAAGCAACGACTTCTGAAAGACCGAATAAATCCTTAGCTACAATAGGTAGGATAGAAATAACGCCAAGGAAGAGGGAACCGACTGTTGCGAGACGACGAAGAAGTTTTGACATATACTCTTCTGTCCCTTTACCAGGACGGACACCGTGGATATAAGCACCGCTCTTTTGCAAATTTTCTGCTGCCTTCTCTGGATTAATCTGTACAAATGTATAGAAGAATGTGAAGAGGATAATCAACAGAGCGTACAAAGCGATACCTGTAGGGGCTGTTGTAGATAGCAACTCCTGAGCACTACGTACCCAGGCCCAATCAAGACCAGATGCACTTACAAATTGTAAAATTGCCGCTGGTGCTGCTGTAATTGAGCTAGCAAAGATAACTGGAATAACTCCTGCAGGGTTAATCTTCAATGGAAGATAGGAACTTGACGGTGCTCCTTGTGCCACCTTAGTATACTGAATTGGTATCTTATATTCAGCTTGTTGAACATAAGTTGTAAAGTAAACAATCAATAAGACTGCTACAATTAAGATAGCAACAAAAATGAGGGATGAAGTCAAGCGACTGCTTGGTACATTGACAAAGTAGTCAACATAGATACCCTTGATCATATCAGGAATTGAAGCAACAATCCCTGCAAAGATAATCATGGAAACACCATTCCCATAACCCTTATCAGTAATTTGCTCTCCCAACCAAGTTACAATCATACTACCCGCTGTTAGGATTGCTCCAATCACAAGGAAAACTTGTGGTGTTAAAGGAACAGTCAAAAGTTTGGCTCCAGATAAAGCATTAAAACCAGCAGTAATTCCGATAGATTGCACGAATGCAAGAACAAGGGCAATATATCGCGTTGCCTGGTTCAACTTTCTACGACCAACTTCCCCTTGTTTGCCCCACTCTACAAACTTCGGCAATAAATCCATTTGCAAGAGTTGGACAACGATAGAAGCAGTAATGTATGGACTAACACCAAGTGCAAAAACTGAAAAGTTTTTCATGGCATTACCAGACACCAAACTTAACATATTTAGAAAAGATAGACCACTCAAAGCATTCAAGCTATTGGCATTCACCCATGGAACCGTAATGCTAGTCCCGATACGGAAGACAAAGACGATAAAAATTGTAAAAAGAATTTTTGATCGAACTTGCTTGACTTTGAAGGCTTCTCTCAATAATTTAAAAAACATAGGTCACCTCTCTTAGATGACTTCTACTGAACCACCTTTAGCAGTGATAGCTTCTTCAGCTGATTTAGAGAATTTAGCTGCTTTTACAGACAATTTCTTAGTCAACTCACCGTTACCAAGAATTTTGATACCTGATTTTTCAGCTTTAACAATTCCTGATTCGATAAGAACAACTGGAGTTACTTCTGCACCATCTTCAAAGACGTTCAATTGGTCAAGGTTAACAATTGCGTATTCTTTAGCGTTGATGTTAGTGAATCCACGTTTTGGAAGACGACGGAACAATGGAGTTTGTCCACCTTCAAAACCAAGACGTACTCCGCCACCGCTACGAGCTTTTTGACCTTTTTGACCACGACCAGATGTTTTACCGTTACCTGATGAAGTACCACGACCAACACGGTTACGAGTTTTACGAGAACCTTCTGCAGGTTTCAATTCATGAAGTTTCATTATATATTTTCTCCTCTTTTGTAAAATGCTAGCGCCGATAAGAGAGAAAAGGTTGTCTCTCCTATCAACTCGCCTATACGTTTGTCATCAAAGATGACTATATCTAGTTTTAGGGGATGGTATACTGCACATCCCCTAAAATTTAATTAGTTTACTTCTTCAACTGTTACCAAGTGAGATACTGCAGTAATCATACCACGTACTGCTGGGTTATCTTCTTTAATAACAGAGCTGTTCAATTTGCCAAGTCCAAGTGCTACAACAGTTTTACGTTGTGATGGAATGCGTCCGATTGGAGACTTAGTCAAAGTAATTTTAATTTGAGCCATTTTATCCCCTTTCTTATGCCAAATCAGAAACTGAAATACCACGAAGGGCAGCAACTTCTTCAGCGCGTTTCAATTGTTTCAAACCTTCAACAGTTGCGCGAACAATGTTGATTGGAGTATTTGAGCCAAGAGATTTAGATGTAACATCAGCTACACCTGCCAACTCGATAACGGCACGAACAGCACCACCAGCGGCAACTCCAGAACCTTCTACAGCTGGTTTCAACAATACTTTAGCTCCACCGAATTCTGAAATAACTTCGTGTGGGATTGTTGTTCCAACCATAGGAACTTCGATCAAGTTTTTCTTAGCATCT
Source organism: Streptococcus infantis (assembly GCF_047464415.1). GTDB lineage: Bacteria > Bacillota > Bacilli > Lactobacillales > Streptococcaceae > Streptococcus > Streptococcus infantis_AE. The sequence goes on from NZ_JASHBX010000004.1 coordinate 30,527, forward strand.
TCTACTGCTTTGCGGATTGCTTCTGGAACTTCTTGAGCTTTACCAGTACCAAATCCTACGCGACCGTTGTGGTCACCAACGACTACAAGAGCTGCAAAACGAAGACGACGTCCACCTTTAACAACTTTAGTAACACGGTTAACAGCAACTACGCGTTCTTCTAATTCAACTGCATTGTCTTTAAATGCCATTTTCTAGTGTCCTCCTATTAGAATTTCAATCCGTTTTCACGAGCTGCATCAGCCAAAGCTTTCACACGTCCGTGATATAGATATCCACCGCGGTCGAACACCACTTCTGAAATACCTTTAGCGTTTGCACGTTCTGCAACGAGTTTACCGACAGCAACGGCTTGTTCAGTTTTTGTTCCTTTTGAAACTTCTTTGTCAAGAGTTGAAGCACTTGCGAGCGTTACACCCGCTACGTCATCAATAACTTGAGCGTAGATGCCTGTATTAGAACGGAATACGTTCAAACGTGGGCGATCAGCAGTTCCAGAGAGTTTTCCGCGAACGCGACGGTGGCGTTTTTGGCGGAGTTTGTTTTTATCTGGTTTAGAAATCACAGTTTTCACCTCTTTAGTTTTAAATCGTGTGCTATGCACAAAGTTGGAAATGATATTGGTGGCTGAAAATCAACCACTCAATATTATTTACCTGTTTTACCTTCTTTAAGACGAACATATTCGCCAACGTAACGGATACCTTTACCTTTGTAAGGTTCTGGTGAACGAAGGCTACGTACGTAAGCAGCTGTTTGACCAACTACTTCTTTTGAAATTCCGCTAACAACGATTGTTGTTGGGTTTGGAAGTTCAAAAGTAATTCCTTCTGGAGCTTCAACTTCGTCTGGATGTGATTTACCAACAGCCAAAACAAGTTTTGATCCTTGAAGTTGTGCACGGTAACCAACCCCACGCATTTCAAGTTGTTTCTTGAATCCTTCTGATACACCAATAACCATGTTGTTCAAAAGAGCACGAGTAGTTCCGTGGATAGTTTTCATTTCTTTTGAATCGTTTGGACGGTGAAGAGTTACTTCAGTACCTTCCACACGAATCTCAATATCTTTTGAGAACTCACGAGTAAGTTCTCCTTTAGGTCCTTTTACAGTTACAACGTTGTCATTGTTAGTGATTTCAACACCAGCAGGCAACACGATAACTTTATTACCAATACGTGACATGTTTTTATTCTCCTGTTAAATTGTCAGGCCTTGTTGGCCAGTTTTCACGGGGTTAAATCGATTTCTCGATTTAAAGGAACATTTAGGTTTCAATTTCAAAGTGAATCTAGGCATCGTCTCGCAGGCATAACTTTGGGTTAGGCTAGAGACGATAACGAAGAGTCACAAAGAAATTGGGAGCTAAATATTACCAAACGTAAGCGATAACTTCTCCACCAACGTTCTTTTGGCGTGCTTCTTTATCAGTAAGCAAACCTTCAGAAGTTGAAAGGATAGCAATTCCAAGACCGTTAAGTACTTTTGGAAGGTCTTCACGTTTTTTGTAGACACGAAGTCCTGGTTTAGAAACACGTTTCAAGTTTGTGATAACTTTTTCACCGTTTGGTCCGTATTTAAGGAATACACGGATGATGCCTTGTTTGTCATCTTCGATGATTTCTACGTTCTTAACAAAACCTTCGCGTTTAAGGATTTCTGCAATCCCTTTTTTGATGTTTGATGCAGGTACTTCAAGTACTTCGTGTTTTGCTTGGTTAGCGTTACGAATACGAGTTAGGAAGTCTGCGATTGGGTCAGTCATAACCATTTTATTTTTCTCCTCTTACTAGTAGTTTGCAAGTTGCACTTGCTAGTTAATGATTGAGCTGGGCTCAGATAGTATTGACACATTCAAACAAGATAACTCTCATTTGAACACGAGCTACAACCTGGGCAAAAAAGATAGATTTGTCTTGGAGCATCGCTCTTGCACCAAATCTCCTATTTTTGCTATGGTTGATACGCTCTTTGTATCATGATATTACCAAGATGCTTTTGTTACACCAGGGATTTGACCTTTATATGCCAATTCACGGAAGCAAACACGGCAAAGTTTAAACTTGCGGTAAACTGAGTGTGGACGTCCACAACGTTCACAGCGAGTGTATGCTTGAGTAGAGAACTTCGCTGGGCGTTTGTTCTTAGCAATCATAGATTTTTTAGCCATTAGTTATACCTCCTATATTATTTTGCAAAAGGCATTCCAAGGCCTGTAAGCAATGCACGTGACTCTTCGTCAGTGTTAGCAGTAGTTACGATAACGATGTCAAGACCACGAGTTTTGTCAACGTCATCAAAGTTGATTTCTGGGAAGATCAATTGTTCTTTCACACCAAGTGTGTAGTTTCCGCGTCCATCAAATGATTTTGTTGGAACACCATGGAAGTCACGCACACGTGGAAGTGAAACTGAAACCAATTTATCCAAGAATTCGTACATACGTTCACCACGAAGGGTAACTTTTGCACCGATCGCAACACCTTCACGAAGACGGAAGCCGGCGATTGATTTTTTAGCTTTAGTGATAAGTGGTTTTTGACCTGAGATAAGCGCCAATTCTTCAGCAGCTTTTTCAAGGCTTTTAGCGTTTGATACAGCTTCACCAACACCCATGTTCAAAACGATCTTATCTACTTTAGGCACAGCCATCACTGATGAGTAGTTGAATTGTTCTGTCAAAGCAGGAACTACTTCATTAAGATATTTTTCTTTTAAACGATTTGCCATTATACTTCTCCTTTCCTTCGTGATTAATCAAGCACTTCGCCTGATTTTTTGTTGTAGCGAACTTTTTTACCGTCTACAAATTTGTAACCAACACGACCAGCTACACCGTTTTTGTCCAAAACTTGAACATTTGATACGTGGATAGCTGCTTCCTTCTCGATGATACCACCTTGAGGAAGTTCGTTAGTTGGACGTTGGTGTTTCTTAACGATGTTAACACCTTCAACGATAACTTTGTTTACTTTTGGAAGGGCAGTAAGGACAACAGCTTCTGTTCCCTTATCTTTACCAGCGATTACGCGAACTTTGTCGCCTTTTTTTACAAACATTTTTTTCTCCTTTTATTCTTACGCCCAATGGGCACCCTGGCTAGGCCAGGGGACTGTGTTTGTTTGTTTTTGCTCTGTGAAAATTAAAGCAATCCTTCGTCAGTTTCAACTCACCTAACTTAAGTTATGCTTTCGTCTTACTTCCTAGACTTGTTTTAATTTTCTTTGAGCAATCAATTAAAGTACTTCTGGAGCAAGTGACACGATCTTCATGAAGCCACCTTCACGCAATTCACGTGCAACTGGGCCAAAGATACGTGTTCCGCGAGGAGTTTTATCTTCACGGATGATAACTGCTGCATTTTCGTCAAATTTGATGTATGAACCATCAGCACGACGAGCACCTGATTTAGTACGAACGATAACTGCTTTAACAACGTCACCTTTTTTAACCGCACCACCAGGAGTAGCTTGTTTTACAGATGCCACAATAACATCACCGATGTTCGCAAATTTACGTTTAGAACCACCAAGAACTTTGATAGTCAAGATTTCGCGTGCACCGCTGTTGTCTGCGACTTTCAAACGAGTTTCTGTTTGAATCATTTCAGTTTTCTCCTTTCAGGTTTGATTAGATGATAACCGCTTCTTCAACGACTTCTACAAGACGGAAACGTTTTGTAGCTGAAAGCGGACGAGTTTCCATGATACGTACGATATCGCCTTCTTTGGCAACATTGTTTTCATCATGTGCTTTGTATTTTTTAGAGTAGTTAATACGTTTACCATAGACTGGGTGGTTACGTTTTGTTTCAACTACAACTGTGATTGTCTTGTCCATTTTGTCAGATACAACACGTCCAACAAGAACTTTACGATTATTGCGTTCCATTGAAATTTCTCCTTCCCTAGTCTATTATTTCGCTTCAGATTGAACTGTTTTGATACGAGCGATTTGTTTTTTAACTTCTTTCAAGCGAGCTGTTTGTTCTAATTGACCAGTAGCAGCTTGGAAACGAAGTTCAAACAATTCTTTTTTCAATTCGTTTTCGCGCTTCGCGAGTTCTTCTTGAGAAAGACCACGAAGTTCTTTAACAAATTCTTTTACTTCATTAAGTTTCATGCCTTCTCCTTATTCTGCTTCACGTTTTACGAATTTACATTTAACTGGCAATTTGTGGCTTGCAAGACGAAGCGCTTCGCGAGCGATCTCTTCAGATACACCAGCAACTTCAAACATTACTTTACCACGTTTAACTGGTGCTACCCAACCTTCAGGTGCCCCTTTACCAGATCCCATACGAACCCCGATAGCTTTAGCTGTGTATGATTTGTGTGGGAAGATTTTAATCCAAACTTTACCACCACGTTTCATGTAACGAGTCATGGCGATACGAGCAGCTTCGATTTGGCGGTTAGTGATCCAGTGGCTAGTTGTAGCTTGAAGACCGTATTCACCGAATGCTACTTCTTTTCCACCTTTAGCTTCACCGCGCATCTTACCACGGAATTCACGACGGTGTTTAACACGTTTAGGTACTAACATTGGTTATTTACCTCCTTTAGTGTTTTTACGAGCTGGAAGAACTTCACCACGGTAGATCCATACTTTAACACCAAGTTTACCGTATGTAGTGTCTGCTTCTTCCCAAGCGTAATCGATATCTGCACGAAGTGTGTGAAGTGGAACAGTTCCTTCAGAGTATCCTTCAGCACGGGCGATATCTGCACCGTTCAAACGACCTGATACTTGAGTTTTGATTCCTTTAGCTCCAGCACGCATTGCACGTTGGATTGCTTGTTTTTGTGCACGACGGAAAGCAACACGTTGCTCCAATTGACGAGCAATTCCTTCACCAACAAGGTGAGCATCCAAATCAGGTTGTTTGATTTCGATGATGTTGATGTGTACTTGTTTTCCAGTCAATTTGTTAAGTTTAGCACGGAGTGCATCAACGTTAGCACCACCTTTACCGATAACCATACCTGGTTTAGCAGTGTGAAGTGAAACGTTAACTTTGTTTACTGCGCGTTCAATTTCAATAGTTGAAACAGCTGCGTCAGCAAGTTCTTTTTGAACGAATTTACGGATTGCAAGATCTTCATGAAGGTAATCCGCGTATTCTTTTTCAGCATACCATTTGGCATCCCAATCACGGATGATGCCGACACGCATACCAATTGGATGTACTTTTTGACCCACGATTTTACCTCCTTATTTTTCTGCAACAGCTACAGTGATGTGAGCTGTACGTTTGTTGATTGGTGAAGCTGAACCTTTCGCACGTGGACGGAAACGTTTCATAGTTGGTCCTTCGTTTGCGAATGCTTCAGATACTACCAAGTTAGCTTTATCCAAACCAAAGTTGTTTTCAGCGTTAGCTACAGCTGAGTTCAAAACTTTCAAGATGATTTCAGCAGCTTTGTTTGGAGTGAATGTCAAAATTGCGATTGCATCGGCTACGCTTTTACCACGGATGTTGTCAAGAACAAGACGTGATTTACGAGGTGAAACACGTACTGTGCGAGCCATTGCTTTAGCTGAAGTAATTTCTGCCATTTATGTTCTCCTTATTTTCTACGTGTCTTCTTGTCGTCTGCGGCGTGACCTTTGTAAGTACGAGTTGGTGCGAATTCACCAAGTTTGTGACCTACCATGTCTTCTTGGATGTAAACAGGTACGTGTTTACGTCCATCATAAACTGCGATTGTGTAACCAATGAAACTTGGGAAGATCGTTGAACGACGTGACCAAGTTTTGATAACTTTTTTCTTTTCGTCGTTAGCTTGAGCTTCAATTTTTTTCATCAAATGCTCATCGACGAAAGGTCCTTTTTTAAGACTGCGTCCCATTTTTATATTTTCTCCTTTAAATTTTGTACCACAGCGGCTTGCGCTCACATGGAGCGCTACCGAGCTGGCGGAATTTCCTAGTTGCTTAAGCGACTAGTTTTAAATTATTTCTCGTTGCGACGACGAACGATAAGTTTGTCAGATTTCGCTTTCTTGTTACGAGTTTTAAGACCAAGAGCAGGTTTGCCCCATGGAGTAGATGGTGCTTTACGACCAACTGGTGCTTTACCTTCACCACCACCGTGTGGGTGATCGTTAGGGTTCATTACAGAACCACGAACTGTTGGGCGGATACCTTTCCAACGGCTACGTCCTGCTTTACCAAGGTTTACAAGTCCATGTTGTTCGTTTCCGACAACACCAACTGTAGCACGACAAGTTCCAAGAATCATACGAACTTCGCCTGATTGAAGACGAACAAGAACGTATTTACCTTCTTGTCCCAATACTTGAGCAGAAGCTCCAGCAGCACGAACCAATTCACCACCACGACCTGGTTTCAACTCAATGTTGTGGACCAAAGTACCAACTGGGATGTTAGCAAGTGGAAGAGCGTTACCTACTTTGATATCTGCTTCAGGACCTGAAACGATACGTTGACCAACTTCAAGACCTTTTGGAGCGATGATGTATGCTTTCACACCGTCAGTGTAGTGTACAAGAGCGATGTTTGCAGAACGGTTTGGATCGTACTCGATAGTTTTAACAACTGCTTCAACGTTATCTTTGTTACGTTTAAAGTCAACCAAACGGTAGAAACGTTTGTGTCCACCACCTTGGTGACGAACTGTGATACGACCGTTGTTGTTACGACCAGCCTTGTTCTTCAAAGCAACAAGCAAAGTTTTTTCAGGTGTGCTTGTTGTGATTTCAGCGAAATCCAAAGAAGTCATATTACGGCGACCGTTTGTTGTTGGTTTATAAACACGAATTCCCACGATATTTCCTCCTTAGATTATTCAGCTTCAGCAGCAAACAACTCGATTGCTTTTGAATCAGCTGTAAGTGTGATGATTGCTTTTTTAGTTTTGTTAGTAAAACCAGTGTAACGTCCAACACGTTTAGCTTTAGGTTTTACGTTGATTGTGTTAACATTTGCAACTTTAACACCTTCGAAAGCAGCTTCAACAGCTTGCTTGATCAAAAGTTTGTGCGCACGAGTGTCAACTTCAAATACATATTTGCCTGCTTCAAGTTGAGCCATTGAGCTTTCAGTGATGACAGGTTTTTTGATAACATCATACAAATTCATTATGCAAGAACCTCCTCGATTTTAGAGATAGCTGCTTGAGTAACAAGAAGTTTGTCACTATTTGCGATGTCAAGAACACTTGCAGTTGTAGCAGTCGCAACTTTCACGTTTGGAAGGTTACGAGCTGAAAGAGCTGCGAATTCGTTTCCTTCTTCAAGAATAACAAGGACTTTAGAATCGATGCTCAAAGCTGCAAGAACTTTTGCAAATTCAGCAGTTTTTGGAGCTGTAAATTCAAGAGAATCAACGGCTACAAATTTGTTTTCAGCAACTTTTTCTGAGTAAACAGATTTTAGTGCAAGGCGACGAACTTTTTGAGGAAGTTTGTACGCATAGCTACGTGGAGTTGGTCCGAAGACGATTCCACCACCACGCCATTGTGGAGAGCGGATAGAACCTTGACGAGCACGTCCAGTTCCTTTTTGACGCCATGGTTTGCGCCCGCCACCTGAAACGGCTGAACGGTTTTTAACAGCGTGAGTTCCTTGACGAAGGCTAGCACGTTGACTGATGATGACATCAAACACAACAGATTGGTTTGGTTCGATACCAAAGATTGCATCGTTAAGAACAACTTCGCCCGCTTGTTTACCAGTTTGGTCGAATAATGTTACATTTGCCATTTTGACTGTATTCCCCTTTCCTTATTATTTACCAGCTTTAACTGCTGATTTGATAGTGATAAGAGATTTCTTAGCACCTGGTACGTTACCTTTGATAAGGATAACGTTCTTTTCTGGAACAACTTGTACAACTTCAAGGTTTTGAATTGTTACACGGTCGCCACCCATACGTCCTGCAAGGTTTTTACCTTTGAATACGCGGTTAGGTGCAACAGGTCCCATAGAACCTGGACGACGGTGGTAACGAGAACCGTGAGCCATAGGTCCACGTGATTGTCCGTGGCGTTTGATAACACCTTGGAAACCTTTACCTTTAGAAGTACCAGTTACGTCAACAACATCTCCAACTGCGAAAGTTTCAACTGTGATTTCAGCACCAACTTCCAAGCCTTCAACGTTTTTGAATTCACGAATGAAGCGCTTAGGAGCCGTGTTAGCTTTTGCTACATGTCCTTTAGCAGGTTTGTTGCTCAATACTTCGCGTTTGTCATCGAAACCAACTTGGATAGCGTTGTATCCGTCTGTTTCAACAGTTTTAACTTGAAGAACAACGTTTGGAGTTGCTTCAATAACTGTTACAGGGATCAATTCGCCAGCTTCAGTGAAGATTTGAGTCATTCCCACTTTTTTCCCTAAGATTCCTTTTGTCATGAGAAAATAGTTCCTTTTCTATATTTTTTATTCAAAAAGTTTTTAACGAGCGTTTTTTATGCTCAAGTTATCAAGCTTTAAATTAAAGTTTGATTTCTACGTTTACACCACTTGGAAGATCCAATTTCATCAAAGCGTCAACTGTTTTTTGAGTTGGGTTAACGATATCGATCAAACGTTTGTGTGTACGCATTTCAAATTGTTCGCGAGAGTCTTTGTATTTGTGAGTCGCACGAATGATTGTGTAGAGGCTACGCTCAGTTGGAAGTGGGATTGGACCCGCAACTTGTGCACCTGTACGAGTAGCTGATTCTACGATTTTTGCAGCCGCTGTGTCAAGCGTACGGTGTTCGTAAGCTTTCAAACGGATACGGATTTTTTTGTTTGCCATCTTTTTCTCCTTTTCGTCTATTTAAGATAATAGGCTAGCTCCACAAGAAAACCGACGCGCGTTGCGTGGCAATGCAACCGAGCGTGTCGCAACCTCTTGCATCAAAGCTAAAGCTGTAATTTACAGCACCATAATAGAATAACACAAAGCCCCTGCGATTGCAAGGGATTTGACAGGTTTTTTTAAATTTTTTAGATGAAACTGTTTTCTTGTTCCATTTTAATGAATTTGCATATTTAAGTGCTGGATTTTCTGACTTTTCTTCTATATATAGTTAGTTTTAATTTGAAATTTATCATCTGATTGATCTACCAAGATATCAGCTCTTGACTCGGTTTCTTTATAGTATTGTAGATACTGCTCTCGTCTCATCTGCTGACTAGCCAATATAATGGATGCATCACCATTTCTCACAGTCGTATCTCGAGCTAATCGCCTCTTTAATTCGGTCTCCTCATCCGTATAGAAACAAATGGTTTTGTCAAAGAGTTCTTTGGGTAGAAAACCCACAGACATCCCTTCGACTATCAGAATTGGTTTTGCTCCTGATAAGATCTCGCTAGCCTTCCAAGGTTCTTCGATTGTCAAGACATCCATACCCGCCTGCAAAGCGAGGATATCTCTTTGTAAACTTGCCAGCTCATGCGCTACTGGTAAACATGCTGTCACCTTTTGGTCTGGTGTCTCTTTAGGTACCACTAAATGTCGTCCCGAAGTAATATAGGGATCTGTCTCTAGTAAATTTACCTTTTCAGCATCCAATACTTGGTATAATTCTTGAGCAAAAGTTGATTTCCCTGAAGCGCCGTGGCCGTAGATACCTAGCGTCCTAATTCTTCCCGAGTCTATTTCTGATACTAGTCTTTCTATTAACTCTTTTTTCTTCATTCTCTCTTCACCTGTTCATAGCTTTGTTTCCCATCCTTAAGCTTGTCCCAAATGACTGCCTGCCCACTTTGGAGAGACTTTTGCACATCGATAATCCGTTGGTTGGAAGAGCCGCGGAACTGAAGCATGAGATTACGCTTGTTTTTATCATAGCGACCATCTACCAGGATATCAATCAGGGATAAAAGTTCTAGTTTATCAGGCGTCTCCAACATCATTTCTTCCCAGGTGTATCCTGTCCAAGACCAGATATCTTTTTCTGGCAATTCTTTCCGAATGCGTTTTACAAGGGGCAAAAGAATACCTGTATTGAGGAATGGCTCTCCTCCTAGCAAAGTCAATCCTTGAACATAGGGCTGTGCTAAGTCTGCCATGATTTGTTCTTCTAACTCTGGCGTATAGGGAATGCCTGCATTAAATGACCAGGTCGCCACATTGTAGCAACCTTCGCAATGAAACATACAACCTGCTACATAGAGAGAGTTTCGTACCCCTTCTCCATCGACAAAGTTAAAAGCCTTATAGTCAATGATACGCCCTTGACTAAGCTCCTCACTCTTCCACTCGCCTGGTTTTGGTGTATTCCATGTCATGATTTCTACTCCAACTCTATCCAGTAGCGCTCCGTTCCATTTCGAACATCCTCCAACTCTCCACCGTTAGCTAAGATAACAGCTCGGCTGGCAGGATTTTCCGTGCTACAAGTCACCAGAGCACGATGGATATTCTTTTCATTGGCAATTTGCAAGCCTTGACGGAGAGACTCTTTGGCGTAGCCCTTGCCTCTTTCAGAGGGGCGGATGGAGTAACCGATATGACCGGCATAATTCAGCAAGCCCTCATTTAGTCTCAATCGTAAATTTAAAAAACCTAAAGCACGGCCTGATTCATCAAACAATACGAACTGAATTGATGGGACGCGATTTTCAGGCAAGCTTATTCCCATTTCTTTATTAAGGTTAGTTTCTAGCCAATTCTCGTAAGAAAAACCCTCAGTATCCCAAAATCCGCCATCGTGGGCTGATTGGCTTTTTTCAAATTCTGCCATCATCTCTAAAACTGTTTCTTTATCTGCTAATGTCGGTCTACGTAATTTCATCTTTACCTCCAGCTAAGAGAAAAGCGAGAGCGGACTCTCACTTTTTCTTATTCTTATTTAAAAATTGTTCTCTAAGGCTGGCTACTCGATCTTTTTTATTGACTCCACCCTTTGAATGCTTTTCGTGGAATCGTTGAACCAAGGCCTTACCCTTATCGTCTAATTGATATTTTCCCATGCTATCTCTTTCTAATTTCTTACTTCATGCCCTGCTGTTTTAATGGTTGAACCGTTCATGTGTTTGACACGCGCAGCAATTTCCTTGTGACGACCATTCACCATCGGACGAGCTTGCGGATTTCCTAGATAACCACAGGTCCGTTTGACAACATCTACTGTTTTAGGATCACTATTGCCACAGTTAGGACAAGCAAAACCTCTCTCCGTTGGTTCAAAATCTCCTTCAAAATCACACTTGTAGCAACGATCAATCGGAGTATTAGTTCCTAGATAACCTACTCGATCATAAGCATAGTCCCAAACAGCTTCCAAGGCCTTTGGATTTTGTTGAAGAACTGGGTACTCACAGTAATGGATAAAGCCACCTGATGCACCCGCTTCTGGATAAACCTTCTCAAAGTCTAACTTTTCAAACGGTGTTGGATTTTTGCGGACATCATAATGGAAGGAATTTGTGTAGTACTCTTTATCCGTTATATCTGGAATAGAACCGAATTTCTCTGTATCCAGGCGACAGAAGCGGTCTGTTAAACTTTCAGATGGTGTCGAATAAATAGAGAAGTGATAGCCATATTGGTCTGACCACTCTTCTACTCGATGTTTCATGTCTCGAATGATATCAAGGGTGAATTCTTTAGCTTCTGGATTGGTTTCCCAATTGTTGCCAAAGAATACTGTCGCTACTTCATAAAGTCCAATGTAGCCAAGCGAAACAGTAGCACGGCGATTCTTAAAGAGCTCGTCAACACTTTCTTCCTTACCAAGGCGACGTCCGAAGGCTCCATATTGATAAAGAATTGGTGCATTAGCTGGAGTGGCTTCCTTGGTTCTTTCCACACGATAAACTAGAGCATCTTCTGCGATATTCATACGTTCGTTGAAAATTTCCCAGAACTTGTTCAAGTCGCCTTCAGACTCGAGGGCGATACGAGGAAGATTGACCGTTACCACACCTAGATTCATACGGCCAGAGTTAACTTCAACTCCATTTTCATCCTTCCATCCTTGAAGGAATGAACGACATCCCATCGGAACCTTGAAAGAACCTGTCAACTCAATAATCTTATCATAAGACAAGACATCTGGATACATGCGCTTAGTTGCACACTCAAGGGCCAACTGCTTGATATCGTAGTTAGGTGAGCCTTCCTCCAAGTTAAGTCCTCTTTTAACAGTGAAGATGAGTTTAGGGAAGATAGCTGTGCGGTGTTCTGAACCTAACCCCTTGATTCTAATGTTCAGGATTGCCTTTTGAATTTCTCGTTCAAAACGATTGGTTCCTAGACCGAAACCAAGGGAAGTAAATGGCGTTTGACCATTTGAAGTGAAGAGGGTATTGATTTCATACTCCAATGATTGCATGGCATCATAGATATCTTTTTGGGTTTTCTTCCAGGCATATTCTTCGCGCTTGTCAGGCAGTACCCATTCCTCTGCATCTTTGAGGTGTTTTTGGTAATTTTTTTCTGCATAAGGAGCCAAGACTTCATCGATACGGTCTGCTGAACAGCCTCCATACTGACTTGATGCAACGTTGGCGATGATTTGCGATATCTGAGCAGTCGCAGTCTGAATAGACTTAGGACTCTCTACCTCAGCATTCCCAATCTTAAAACCATTTTCCAACATACCCTTAAAATCAATCAGACAGCAGTTGGTCATCGGAGTGTAAGGGCTATAGTCCAAATCGTGATAGTGGATATCCCCTTTTTGGTGGGCATTAGCCACATGCTTAGGAAGCATTTGAAGACCGATTGATTTCCCAACAATCCCCGCCGTCAAATCACGCTGGGTATTAAAAACATCACTATCTTTATTAGCATTCTCATTGACAACTGCCTGGTCTTTGTTGAGAAGTTTATGGATACTGAAGTTGATATCTGTTGCTTTTGAGCGCTCAAAATCCCTTTGAGTTCGGTAAGTGATATATTCCTCTGCCAAGGCATATTCTTTAGCTTCCAATAACTCATGTTCTACGATATTTTGGATTTCATAGATTTTTACACCTTGAGGAAAGCGACTATGAATCTCTTCTACAATACGTTCAACTAGAGTATTAAGACGCTTTTCTACCAAGGGGGTTACATCCATGACTTTTTCCGCAGCCTTGTGCAAGGCTTTGTCAATCTTATCTACATCAAAAATGACGCGTCTGCCGTCACGCTTTTCGACGAATAAGGTTGGATCAGGATTTGTTTTCTCTTCTAATACAATCATATCCAGGCTCTTTTCTTAAATTTTCTTTCTTAAAGTATTATATCACTATAAAAATAAAAATCAATATCTAGTAGCAAAATTCATATTTTCATAAAATTTACACTAGATATTGATTATTTTATTTTAATTTGTAAAGTTTAAAGTCTTTGAATTCACTTTGAACTGGTTGATAACTTTCTGCCAAAAGCTGTTCTACTTCTGTCCAGAGAGCTGTTTTGGTATTGACCACAATCACTTTAGGCTGATTATCACGTAAATCATTGACAAGTTTGCTACGATTTGCATCCAGGCCAGTATATAATTTTGGTGATAGCAACTGACTAGCTGCTAAACGTTCACTAGTCTTATAACCATTAGTAAGATCATCCCATATATAAATACGATCTGTTGCCTGTGTTTGTCCTTTAACCGTAGTTTCTATACGAGTTCGTTCTTGATATTGTTCTGAGTGAAGAACATAACGGGCTACCAGAGGAGCAAAAAATAGGTAGGCCAAAGCTAACACTGGCAAATAGACATTACCCTGAAGAAATATTGCCCATATTGAAGGAACTTCTCGATGTCTTCTACGGCGATTGGCTCCTTCTAATTTCCCAGTTCGAATGTAAGTCAATAGAAGAATGGACAAGAAAGGAAGAAAAGTAGCAAGACGACTACCGTGAATCGGTTCTGTAGAGAAAATTTCCAATCCTAGTAACGATAAGATTGCTACTGAAGCAAAAATAGATAAGACATATTGCTTGCTTGGTTTAGACTGGAAAAGCCCTGTAAATACGAATCTTAATCCTCCAAGACCAATTGTTAACAATCCATAAAAAAGGAGGTTGTCCAGCAAGGCTGGATTGGACATAAACTTCAAACTATCTACTGGATAGAGAATTTGACTAATAGCATTCCCGAAACTCCCATTATAAGCCGTATAGTAACCAATTGGATAAAAGAAAAGTGAGAACCCAAGACCAGCTGCAAAGAATTGATAGAGCCCATGAACCAAGCGACCACGCCCAATATTAAAGGCTAACAATGCAAAGAATAAGACTAGAGCATATAAAGTTGTGACTAGAGGGGCAAAGAAAAATGCTAGAGCCAGGCTAATCCCAATACGCACAAAACCTTTGTCATGATTATACTCTACCAAATACCTTGTTACTAAACTAAGAGCGTAAAACAGGAATGGAAGGGCCAAAATGGTGGCATAACCACCGCCAAAGCTAAGTCCTCCAGCAAGAAGATAAAAGATGGTCAACACTTGTTGCGACTGCTTGTTCTCCTCCGTCAAGGTATAAGTTGAACGGAAAAGAAAAATCCCAGCACCCACTAGAGCAAGCCAAGTAAAGGCTGCAAACAAAATACTACCCTTGCTTAAATACTGTAAAAAGTAATAGAGAAGACCACTCGTTCCAAAATAGTCTGTGTAGATATCTCCACCCTGGTGCATCGCCCATCCCATATAAAAATCTTGTGCCTGCTCTGGGCTAGTTAGTCCTAGCAAGAAAGGAAGAACTACAGATACAAGTACAACTAGAGTGCTCCAGATTAGGATCTTAAATAATGGTAAGGGAGCAAATGAACTTGGTTCATCCTCGAAGCGCTCCTCTCTCCCAACTAAATCATCCTGAATTCCCGTCCAAGATGGAGTTGGTTCCTCTTCTAATCTGCCATATACGTTCATTCATTCTCTCCTATGTTTTAATTTGTTCTAGTATATCAAAAAGTCTAGAGCTTGTCAGCCTGTGGTGGCCATTTGTCTAACTTTTGACATAGATTAGCGAAGCGCTCAATCTCATAAAAACGATGATAGGAAGCATTTTTATAGTGGTCTAAAAAATTTTTTTCTTCTACCGTCAGCATAATCATTCCTCCTTTTCTCTTTATTCGAAAATAGAGGACGATTCTATCAAAAAAGCTGAATTCCCTAAAAGAGAATTCAGCACTTTGTCTTTATACTCTTCGAAAATCAAATTCAAACCACGTCAGCGTCGCCTTACCGTACTCAAGTACAGCTTGCGGCTAGCTTCCTAGTTTGCTCTTTGATTTTCATTGAGTATTAGTCAGCCTTTTTTTCTAAATTTTTTGAAATGCTTCGATTTTTACCTTCCAGATACACCATCAGAATGGAGATATCTGCTGGGTTTACACCAGAAATACGGCTAGCTTGCCCGATGGTTTCTGGATTGATGAGTTTGAACTTCTGGCGAGCTTCAGTTGCGATAGAGTCAATGTCATCCCAGTCGATGTTGGATGGAATACGTTTTTCTTCCATGCGTTTCATCTTGGCAACCTGATCCATGGCTTTTGAGATGTATCCTTCGTACTTGATTTCTGTTTCAATCAATTCGATAATCTTGTCATCTAACTCTTCAGCGGCAGGTCCGATGAAGGCAACCACATCTTGGTAAGAGACTTCTGGACGACGGAGAAACTCCTTTGCAGTGACTGCATCAGTCAATGGTTTGAATCCCATCGCTTCGACCTTGGCGTTAGTTTCCTTGACCGGCTTGAGTTTGATGCTGTCTAGGCGCTTCATCTCATTGTCAAATTGATTTTTCTTGATTTCAAAGCGAGCCCAGCGTTCATCGTCAACAAGCCCAATCTCGCGCCCCATCTCAGTTAAACGCATATCAGCATTGTCATGACGGAGGATGAGACGGTACTCAGCACGACTGGTCAAGAGACGGTAGGGTTCAATGGTACCCTTTGTTACCAAGTCGTCAATCATCACCCCGATATAACCATCGCTTCGTTTCAAAATCAATTCAGGCTTGCCTTGGATTTTCAGAGCCGCATTGATACCAGCAATAATCCCTTGACCAGCAGCTTCTTCATATCCAGATGTACCATTGGTCTGACCAGCTGTGAAAAGACCTGAGATTTTTTTGGTTTCAAGCGTTGCACGCAATTGATGAGGCAAGACCATGTCGTACTCGATAGCATAACCTGTACGCATCATCTCTGCATTTTCCAAACCTTTGATAGAATGTACCAAGTCACGTTGGACATCCTCAGGAAGGCTGGTTGAGAGACCTTGGACATAAACTTCTTCTGTATTGCGCCCTTCTGGCTCAAGGAAGAGTTGGTGGCGTTCCTTGTCCGCAAAACGCACAATCTTGTCCTCAATCGATGGACAGTAACGAGGCCCCACTCCCTTGACCACACCTGTAAACATAGGCGCACGGTGGAGGTTGTTTTGGATAATCTCATGACTAGTACCATTGGTATAAGTCAACCAGCATGGAACTTGGTCCTTGACATAATCTTCGTCACGTGAAGTATATGAGAAGTGATTAGGCGCTTCATCTCCTGGCTGAATCTCTGTCACATCGTAGTTGATAGAGGAAGCCTTGACACGTGGAGGGGTTCCTGTCTTGAAACGACCAATTTCGAGGCCCAATTCCTTGAGATTATCAGCTAGGTTAATAGAAGCTAGGCTGTGGTTTGGACCTGACGAGTACTTGAGATCTCCGATGATGATTTCCCCACGGAGGGCAGTCCCTGTTGTCACGATAACAGCCTTGGCAGCATACTCTTGATGAGTCGCTGTACGAACACCGACAACCTTGCCATCTTCCACCAAAATCTCATCAATCATGGTTTGACGAAGAGTGAGACTTTCTTGGTTTTCAACTGTCTTGCGCATTTCCTTAGAGTAGAGCTCCTTGTCAGCTTGCGCACGAAGGGCACGAACAGCTGGACCTTTTCCAGTGTTAAGCATCTTCATCTGGATGTAAGTCTTGTCAATGGTCTTGGCCATTTCGCCACCAAGGGCATCCACTTCACGCACAACAATTCCCTTGGCAGAACCACCGATAGAGGGATTACATGGCATGAAAGCCAACATTTCAATGTTAATAGTCGCAAGCAAGACCTTACAGCCCATACGGCTAGCAGCTAGGGAGGCTTCCACCCCAGCATGTCCCGCACCGATTACAATAATATCGTATTCTTCCGTAAAATTATAAGTCATTTTTTAACCTTTCAAAAATTTCTCGCAAATAGGGAACTAACTTCTCCTCCTCTAGAGCTTGATCCATAGTAACCCATTTAAAGTGCGTATGCTCTTCAGGATCTAATCTGATAATTGGCTTCTCCCCAACCCACTCTGCTTTATAAACTAAGCGAGTAAAGACAGTATCCTTAGAGGTATCCAGTTGACTATCTTCGTGAAGAAGTTTGAGCGAACTGCTGTCTAGCCTAACTCCCGCTTCTTCAATACATTCTCTAAGAGCTCCATCTCGCGGAAGTTCACCCTTTTCAACCCCACCACCAGGAATATCCCAGTAAGTCGGATAAACATTGGGTTGTCCTCTTTTAATTTCCGAACGCTGAATGAGCAAATAATCACCACCACTATGAACAAGCACATGGGCAATAAGCTTAACCATCATTTTCTCTCCTATTCGTTAAGATGGATGTGTCGTAATTGGCCGTCCCAATCTGGTAGGGCTGTTTTCAAAAAGGCTGGAACTAGCTGGGTATTCTGGAGCTTATCCAAGTCAATCCACTCGCAGGGCTGAGATTTCTCATCTTCCTGCATGGTCAATGGGGCATCCTCAAGTAAGTCCACCAGATAATGAAACTCAATGTTGTGATAGGAAACACCGTCCTGTTCAAAACGATTTTCAACCACAAAAGCTAGCTGCCCAGCTTGAGCTTTTACACCCAGTTCTTCCCTCACTTCACGGACTACCGCGTCTTCCGTGCTTTCATTGACTTGAATCGCACCGCCGATAGTGTAATACTTGCCCTTATCTTTGGTGACTAGAAGTTTGCCATTTTGGAGAATCAAGGCTGTCGCCCGAACGCCAAAAACTGTGTTCCCCACCTTTGTCCGAAAGTCTTGTTGAGCCATTTTTATCCTTTCCTCTAAACGACACAAAAACAGTCAAAACTCGTAAGAAGTGCAGAACAAAAAGCCTGCAATATCCATGAGCTTTGACCATCATGACTATTGTTAAAGTTATTTTATCAAATCAAATCATTTTGTCAATGCAAATCACTGTTTGAGCAAGGTCTGCACACTGACGATAATCATCTGTATTCCTATCGAGAATAGTAAAAGTCCCATCATTTTCGTTATAATTTTCATCAAATTTTCTCCCAAGAAGCCTGCAATTTGTTTTGCACTTCTTAACAGGAGATAAGTGATGACACATAGTAGAGCAAAAGCAACTACGGTTATCAGTTGATTCTGCAAACCTCCATTAGCCAGACTTAAAGCAGTTGTAATTGTACCTGGTCCCGCAAAAAGTGGCATTGCAAGAGGAGAAATAGCAATAGACATTGGATCTGAATTTACTGCTTGCTGCTCCATTCCTTTATAGCTGGGTGAATGATTACCATTAATCATATGATAACCGATAACGGCCACTAATATTCCACCAGCAATTCTGAAAGAAACAATTGTAATTCCAAATACTTTAAAAATGAAATCTCCTGAAAAGATAAAAACAGTTACAATAACAAAGGCAATCAAAAGACTCCTAAAAGCAATTTTTCGTGAAATTTTTTGACTATCATCTGCTACTAAAGCCATGTAAGCAGGAAGATTTGAAATTGGGTTCATTATAGCGAAAAATGCCATAAATGCATAAAAAAATTGAGAACTCATCGTTTTTACTTAACTCCAGTTAGACATACTGACAAACCTTGCCATCGCGGTAGGCATTATCAATCAAACCACCACCGAGACATTCTTCACCATCGTAAAAGACAACTGCCTGTCCTGGTGTGATTGCGCGTTGCGGTTCCGCGAAAATGACCTCTGCCTTGTCTCCTTTGACATGTACTGTCACCTTAGAATCAGGCTGACGGTAGCGAAATTTAGCCGTACATTCGAGCGTAAATTCCTCTGGCATGTCACGAGTAAAGTGAACTTGACTAGCCTCAAGGCTGGTTGACATGAGCGAATCATGGTAGAATCCTTGGCCGACATAGAGGATATTCTTGCTCAGGTCTTTTCCAACAACGAACCAAGGGGCATTGTCACCACCGTGTTGACCACCGATACCGAGTCCCCCACGCTGACCAATCGTATAATACATCAGACCAGCATGCTCACCCATATCGCGACCATCCACAGTCATCATTCGACCAGGCTGAGCTGGTAAGTAGTTGCTGAGAAATTCTTTAAAGTTCTTTTCTCCGATAAAGCAAATTCCTGTTGAATCTTTCTTCTTAGCAGTCGCAAGGCCTGCTTCTTCTGCTAGTCTGCGAACTTCAGGTTTTTCCAAATGTCCCAAAGGGAACATAGTCTTTTGGAGTTGTTCTTGTGAAAGTTGGCTGAGGAAGTAGGTCTGATCCTTGCCATTGTCCACGCCACGAAGCATGTGAACGATGCCATCCTCATCACGCGCCACTCGGGCATAGTGCCCAGTCGCTACATAATCGGCTCCCAAGGTCATAGCATAGTCCAAAAAGGCCTTAAACTTAATTTCCTTGTTACACATCACATCTGGATTTGGCGTGCGTCCTGCACGGTATTCCGCTAGGAAATACTCAAAAACGCGGTCCCAATACTCTTTCTCAAAGTTGACAGAGTAGTAAGGAATGCCAATCTGGTCTGCCACCGCAGCCACATCCTTGTAATCTTCGGTCGCCGTACAGACGCCGTTTTCATCTGTATCATCCCAGTTCTTCATGAAGATACCGATCACATCGTAGCCCTGCTCTTTGAGCAAAAGAGCCGTCACCGACGAATCAACACCACCACTCATCCCCACGACAACACGTGTTTTAGAGTTATCACTCATGGTAGTTCTCCCATCTATTCGTTTATTCATACCCTTCAAAATTCTATTTATTATGACTTTCAATAGAATTTCTTCGAGTATAGTCTTTTCATTTGCTTTTAGAACTAGGTAACGAGTCGCAGGCATAACTTGAGTTCGCTCAATCAGTCTGGGAGACTGATTGAGGTTATAAATCAGACAAGCTTAGCTTGCATCTCATTTCGAGTTAACGACGTAATAAAAGATAAACGAAATGACTAGTTCACGATTGAAGGTCGTGTGTGCTTAACGATTGAAGGTCGTTTGAGCAGTTTTCATTATAACATGCTTGGTTGGAGAAGACAAGGAAGAGGCTGATAATCTACCAATCTCTGGTTTTATTGATAAAAACTTTAGTCATCATCGTCTCTATAAAAATATTTTCTATACACTCTTGATAATACCAAAATTAATGCCAATATCATACCAAGAGCTATAATAATAATAGAATTTATTAGATTTATTTTAGTATATCCAATCACTAGCCCAATAATTGGACTAGTAGACATGCTTAGATATAATAAAAATAACAAAAAATGAATTTCACCAATTCCTGCAAAAAAATGTTTCATTTGAACTATCCCAATTTTACCTTTCATCTTTATTATCCACAAGCAAATCTATTGACTTCTCTTTTTTTTGAAAAATCTTGACAGCAAATTTACTCCACTTAAAGCCACTAAAATTTCAATCGTCATAATTTCTCCAAGAGAAAAAAATAAACTGACAAAGTTCCTGCTAAAACACTATACTCCCAGCAAATAGAGAGTCAGCAAAAATAAAACAACCGAAATTGGCAGAAAAGCAGCACGATTTGTTTTACAAAAAATGGCATAACAAAGACTACCTATCGAAAATGACAGAATAACTTCAATAGTTATCTTTAGAGCAGGGTAATATATATTTTTAATAAAAAGAATTAAAAGGATAAAAAATACCAATGAACAAAGAACGGATTTGATATAAAATTTTAAATGAGTCATAATTTATTTTTTAGATTCTACCTACTATAGATAAAATCACCTTTCTTATTTTCTTCTCATGATATCCACTTTATTTTCTATATTCTTATGATACAATATGTTTAATAAAATTCAATTTATTGTTAACTTTTTTCACGAAAAGGAGAACATCATGTGCTATGATTTCGGGAAAGTATATAAAGACATACGTGAGTCAAAAGGATTGACCCAAGAAGAGGTCTGTGGAAAGGTCCTTTCAAGAACCAGCCTTTCCAAGTTTGAAAGTGGCAAGGCAACTCCCAAATATGAAAACATGGAGTTTCTTCTCCGTCAAATCAATATGAGTTTTGAAGAGTTTGAATACATCTGCCATCTCTATCAGCAAAGCCAGCGAACAGAAATCATGCAAACCTATCTCAATACGAGTTCCACCTTTGGTACCAGTAGTCTAGTCAATTTATTTGAAACATGCCAAGACTATCTCAAGATCCATCACGATCTCCCTATAGAGGAAATCAGAGATATGCTGGAAGTTGTCATTTATATCCGTCAACATGGAACAGGACAACTTTCAATCCAAGTGGAACAAACGGTCAAAAAGCTTTGGGAAAAAATTGAAAAACAAGATACATGGTATGAAAGCGACCTAAAAATCCTCAACACCATACTTTTTAGCTTTCCCATCGAACACCTCCACCTCATCACTGAACAAATCTTGCAGCGCTTGGAAGAATATAAAAACTATCGACATTTATATGAATTACGAATGGCAATCCTACTCAATCTGTCCACCATCTACTTGTACAATCAAGATAAAAATACCTGTCAACAAATCTGCTACACCTTACTAGAGGATGCCAAGAAAAAGAAAAGATACGATATTTTGGCAATCACTTATGTTCGAATAGGTATTTGCACTAGTAATAATCATCTTATTCAAAAGGGCTTCTCCCTTCTGGAGTTAACTTATGAAACCTCAATGCTATCTCACCTCAAAAAGGAAGTAGAGACCTGTTATCAAGCAAAGGAAATATAAAAAAGTCGAGGAAATCCCTCGACTTTTGCATCTTATTTTGTTCGTCAGTTCTTAGTACCAACCGTTGTTAAGCCAGAAGTTCTTAGCAGCTGTCCATGAACCGTAACGTCCTGCAACGTAAGCGTCTGCTACACGTTCTTGGTTTTCTGCTGAATAGTCACCGTTCAAGTATGAATCTGTCAATTGGTAACGTCCGATGTAACGTCCGTTTGTAGCTGTGTAGCTACCGCCTGATTCTTTTTGAGCGATCCATTCTTTAGCTTCTGCTTCAGATCCGCTTACAGTTGAAGTTGATGCTGAAGTTTCTGTTGTAGCAACAGTTTCTTCTGCTACAGTTACGCTTGCTGCTGGTGCTTCATAAGTTGTTGTTTCAGTAGCTGCTGGTGCTTCATAAGTTGTTGTTTCAGTAGCTGCAGGTGCTGCTACTGGAGCTTCTGCTGTCGCAGCTGAAGTAGTTGGTGCTTCACCATCAATAACCAATACTTGGTCTACATAGATCAAATGAATATCTTTAATCTTATTTTTTTCTGCCAATTTTTCAACAGTTGTATTGTATTTTTCAGCGATTCCTGATAGAGTGTCACCTGATTTTACTGTGTAAGTTGTTGTTTCTTGTGCAAAAGTAAGTGATGGTGCAAGGAAAGCAAGCGCTGCTGCTACTCCTACAAGTCCTGTTTTAATTTTGTTAGTTGTTGATTTCATATTAAAAGATTCTCCTTCTTTCTTATATTTCCATCATACCCTACTATTATTACTGTTTCTTGACGGTTTTATGTAGAAATGTTACAAGACTATGTTTTATTTCGCTTAAACAGCCTCTTTTTGTTACAAAAGGCTTGATTTTATAGGCTTTATGGGGATTTTAGATATTTTATCATGGAATTGAGCGCTTGCATCTAATCTTTGATATAATAGAGTTAAGAATCTTTTTAAGGGGAAACAGATGCAATCACTTCGTTTTCAATCTGTCTTTGATATCATTGGGCCAGTCATGATTGGCCCATCTAGTAGTCACACGGCAGGAGCTGTTCGTATCGGTAAAATCGTCTCTTCTATCTTTGACGATACTCCAACCGAGGTCGAGTTCCAGCTTTTTAATTCTTTTGCAAAAACCTATCGAGGGCACGGAACTGATCTCGCCCTGGTCGCTGGAATCTTAGGAATGGACACAGATGATCCAGAAATTCCAAATAGTTTAGAAATTGCCCACAAGCGTGGCATCAAAATTGTCTGGACCATCCAGAAAGACAGTAACGCCCCTCACCCAAATACTACGAAAATCACTGTTAAGAATGAGCACAAGACCATCAGTGTGACAGGAATTTCAATCGGCGGTGGTAACATCCAGGTGACAGAACTCAATGGCTTTGCCGTATCCCTCAACATGAACACTCCTACCATTATCATCGTTCATCAGGATGTTCCTGGTATGATTGCTCATGTAACAGAGGCCCTCTCTCGCTTTGACATTAACATCGCCCAAATGAATGTAACCCGAGAAAAAGCTGGTGAGAAAGCCATTATGATTATCGAAGTTGATAGTCGCAACTGTGATGAATCTATCGAAGAGATTCGTAAAATTCCTCATTTGCATAATGTCAATTTCTTTCAATAGGAGAAAATATGTTTTACTCTATCAAAGAATTAGTCGAACAAGCTGAACTTGATTTTCAAGGCAATGTTGCTGAGCTCATGATTACGACCGAGTTTGAGCTAACAGGTCGTGAACGTGAAGAAGTTCTCCTTCTCATGGAGCGCAACCTTGAAGTCATGAAAGCTTCAGTTGAGCTTGGTCTTAGTGAAAAGAAATCTCGTAGCGGTTTGACAGGTGGAGATGCTGCCAAGCTTGACCACTACATCAAAAAAGGAAAGACCCTATCAGACTTCACTGTCTTGTCTGCAGCTCGTAATGCTATCGCCGTTAATGAACACAATGCCAAGATGGGGCTGGTCTGTGCGACACCTACTGCTGGTAGTGCAGGCTGCCTTCCAGCCGTTCTCACTGCTGCTATTCAAAAGTTGGATTTAACTCATGAACAACAACTAGACTTCTTATTCGCTGCAGGTGCTTTTGGACTCGTGATTGCTAACAACGCTTCTATCTCGGGAGCCGAAGGTGGCTGCCAGGCCGAAGTCGGTTCAGCTTCAGCCATGAGTGCCGCTGCCCTAACTCTAGCTGCAGGCGGAACGCCTTATCAAGCGAGCCAGGCTATCGCCTTCGTTATCAAAAACATGCTCGGTCTCATTTGCGACCCCGTTGCAGGTTTGGTTGAAGTTCCTTGCGTCAAGCGGAATGCCATGGGAGCAAGTTTTGCCTTCATCGCAGCCGATATGGCTCTGGCTGGTATTGAATCAAAAATCCCAGTTGATGAGGTCATTGACGCCATGTATCAAGTAGGATCTAGCTTACCAACTGCCTTTCGTGAAACTGCTGAAGGGGGGCTCGCTGCCACACCTACAGGTCGTCGCCTTCAAAAAGAAATCTTCGGCGAATAATTTCATCATTATGAGGAGAATCAATGTCATCTATATCTGCTATCTTTTTTGACTTAGATGGAACGCTAGTTGATAGTTCTATCGGTATCCATAATGGTTTCACCTATACCTTTGACCAACTTGGAGTTTCTAGTCCTGGTGCCAAAACCATTCGAGGTTTTATGGGGCCCCCACTAGAAACCAGCTTTGCTAGTTGTTTACCAGCTGAGCAAATAGAGGAAGCCATCCAGCTCTATCGTTCTTATTATAAGGAAAAGGGTGTTTACGAAGCCCAACTCTTTCCACATATCAATGATTTACTCGTAGAACTAGCTGAGCATTATCCTCTTTATATCACTACTACGAAGAATACACCAACCGCAGTTGACATGACTAGCAATTTTGGGATTGATCACTTCTTTGATGGCATTTATGGTTCAAACCCTCAAGCCCTACACAAGGCAGATGTTATTCGTCAGGCTCTGGAAACTCATCATCTAACTCCCGAAACAGTCGTTATTGTCGGAGATACCAAGTTTGAT
The DNA here is from genome assembly GCF_047464415.1 of Streptococcus infantis. Taxonomy (GTDB): domain Bacteria; phylum Bacillota; class Bacilli; order Lactobacillales; family Streptococcaceae; genus Streptococcus; species Streptococcus infantis_AE. The sequence goes on from NZ_JASHBX010000004.1 coordinate 55,462, forward strand.
ATGATTGGTGCCCAAGAAACTGGCATTAAAAAATTAGCGGTAACCTGGGGTTTCGGTGAGGAGAAAGACCTCATGGACTATAATCCTGACTGGATTGCTCACCACCCAACAGACATTTTACAGCATCTACAATTAAAACGTTAAAACAAAAGACTCCCAGCCTAAAAGTTAGGTTTGGGAACTTTTTGTCTAATCATAATGAGGTGAATGACACTCCCCGTAATCATCCAATTATTCAAAGGGGGTAGCTTCTTCGCTTTCAACTTCTTTAGGTCTATTGATTGTTACTATTTCTACTTCCTTACTTGGCATGGCTAGCAGAACTAATAGAGCAAAACGTCCGACCATTGGAACAAAGTGAAGGAAGATAAAGGCCCAGTGGAAACCTCCATCACGCAAACGTCGAATCTTTAACGCTAAAGTAGGCAACAAAAGGAGTAGAGCCAAAATGGCATAAATACTAACAACCAATATAACTAAAGTAAAGTTCAGAGAAGAACCTTGGTTTATCTCTTTATTGAAGATAAGAATATACAGGGGTAGGAACAAGATATGATTCATCAGCCAAACCCACCAATACTCTGGACGTGTTGAGCGTCCTACAAAATCTACATAACCTTTTAAAAAATTTATATAAGCCCTAAACAAGATATTGCTCCTTTTTAACAACTGTATACAATAAAGCAACTACATCTTTCTAAAACACTCCCAAATCTATTTTTAGATATGGGAGTGTTAGATATTTGCTTAACAATATAAAGAAAACTCTAAAACAGTTTCACTTATAAAACCTAAACTTCTTAGTTTTTGTCTGATTCTTCGAATGGTGAAACTTCTACAACTTCTTCAGTTTCATTGATGGTTACTACTTCTACTTGTTTCGTTGGCATAGCTAACAAAACTAAAAGAGCAAGAGAACCAACTATCGGAATAAAAATGATAAAGATTAGAGCCCAGTGGAAACCAGCATCACGTAGACGACGAACTGTCAAAGCTAACATAGGTAATATTAGGGCTAGCCCGAAAATCATGTAGATAATAGCAATTCCACCCAAGGCCATAAGAGCAGCCTCATTTCTTGGATTTGCTAGTACCTTAAAATATGCTGAGTAAAAAGGGACAAGGAGGATCATATTTGTTAGCCAAATCCACCAATACTCTGAGCGTGTTGAACGGCCTGTAAAATCTACATAACCTTTAAAGAAATTCTTATATGCGTTAATCATAAGTTACTCCCTATTTTTTTAATTCATACGAAATGAAAATGAAAGAGCAAATTAGAAAGTTCGTTATAAATCATATCTAAGTACAATAAAACGACGCAGACCTCATTTACTTTGATTTTCAAATAGTATAAATTTAGTTTACCATAAATGTTCAACAATGACAAGTTTGTTCAAAAAATTGGTAAAGGAGTAGCAGTTATCAAGAAAAGGTATAATTCCACTCACCTCTAACATGAAGCTAGGAATCATACCTTTTTTCTTTTTTAATGAATGTGAGTTGTTTCGTTAGCAAAACCGATAATAGCTTGTTTCAACTCTGAACCTTGCAAGGCACGGAATTCTTCAATCTTTTGATTGATGACTTCAAGTGGCATGACATTAACCTTACCAACAAAAATCTTATCCATGACTTGATTATCAACTAATTCAGTAGATACCAACAATTCCTCATAGAGTTTCTCACCTGGACGAATCCCCACTTCTACAATCGGAATTTCATTTTCAGTACGTCCGCTGAGAAGAACCATTTTCTTGGCCAAATCATAAATCTTAACTGGTTTGCCCATATCGAGGATAAAGACCTCTCCATCTTTAGCATAAGCTCCTGCATGGATCACCAAACGGCTAGCTTCTGGAATGGTCATAAAGTAACGAGTCATACGGAAGTCCGTCACAGTCACTGGACCACCCTCTGCAATCTGACGCTCAAATACTGGAATCACACTACCACGGCTACCAAGAACATTCCCAAAACGAACCGCACAATAGGTAGACTGACTACGTTGGTTGAATCCTGTAACAATCAACTCTGCCACACGTTTGGTAGCTCCCATTACGTTTGGTGGATTAACGGCCTTATCGGTCGAAATCATAACCATCTTCGGTACCTTAGCGGCGTCAACTGCCTTGGCAACATTGTAAGTTCCGAGGATATTATTTTTAAAGGCTTCTTTTGGATTGCGTTCCATCATTGGCACGTGCTTATGGGCAGCAGCGTGGTAAACAATGGCTGGTTGGTACTGCTCAAATACTTGAAGCAAGCGATCGTAGTCTTGGATGTCTGCAATCACAGGAACATAGTCAATTCCTTGGAAGCTACGAATCAATTCATGATAGATCAGATAAATGGAGTTTTCCCCATGACCCAAGAGAACCACGCGCTCTGGATTAAAACGACTAACCTGACGGCAAATTTCAGACCCGATAGAACCTCCTGCACCTGTCACCAAGATCGTTTTTCCAGTAATTTCTGAGCCTAGGCGTGACTCATCTAGTTGAATTTCTTTACGTCCCAAAAGGTCAGTAATATCGATTTTTTGGAAACCACCTACCTGAGGATGCAATCCTTGTACAACTGACTCAATCTTGGGCATCTTATAACACTTCAAGCCAAGTTGGTTACACATTTTTAGGATACGTTCATATTCTGATGGATCGAGAGAAGGAATCGCAACGATAACTTTTTCAATCTGATGACGTTTTGAGAGTTCTGGTAACTGTTCATAAGATCCTAAGACTGGGATTCCACCTAGTTTTTGACCTTTTTTCTTTTCATCATTATCCAAAATACCCACTAACTCAAGATCACTCGTAGGATGTTGGTAGCTGTTCATAAAGAGAGCTCCACCGTCTCCCGCACCAATCAAGAATGTACGACGATGTTCCCCTTCTCCATCACCCTTTTTGCGTCTTGAATAGATCAACTGCCAAGTAATACGTGGGAGCAAGATCAAGAAGGTGCTGAGCAAGATAAAGAGAACGATGAAACGCACAGAGAATAGTGGCAAGAAGGCATAGCAAAGGAGATAGGACAAGACACTGCTGACACTTACTCCAATGAATATCTTCATAAAGTCTGTGATTTTACTATAGCGACTAATGCTGGCATTGAGACCCCAAAATCCAATCATAATCTGATAGAACAAGAAGGTCAAGCTCGTATAGATGACATAGTCCACAGGTGCTGGATTGATCAATCCATAAAACAAGATATAAGAAACAATGATTGAGGAAATCATGCTGGCAGCATCAAAAATCCCCCAAAAGACTTGTTTTTGTTGTTTATTTAACACTTCAACAAGATCAATTACATAATCTGTCATTTTTTTATTCATGTGAATGGTATCCTCCTACACAGAGAAAATGTTTAATTAAGCACGACATAAGAAATCTTAATCTAAATACTGAATTTCGTATTTATAACCTTTTCTCCATTTAAAACCTTTGATTAATCCAACTATTGTACCTATACCGTAGGCAAAATGAATAGAAAACAGCATAAAAGGCATTAACAGTAATACTTCGTTTTTATGCTTCAATAAAGCAAGTATCGTCAAAGATATCACAAGTAAACTATATACTGCTAACAGAAGCACTAAAAACAATGGAGAAAAAGGTAGTAACATAGCACTTACAAAAATGCTTAACACAAACGCAAAGGGAACATAATGAAAAATAGATAGACATTTTGGTTTAACATGAGTTGTCAATCCAATCCATAGCCCGTTTGAATACTTTTGGTGGAGCATCTTTTTAAATGTTGGTCGAATATATTGATAAGATAAAACGTTGGGACTAAATCTTATTTTATATCCGTGATTTCTAATACGATAATGAAGTTCATTGTCTTCTGTTCTTCCAAGTTGTTCATCGACTAAACCAGCTTGCTCAAAAACTTCTCGACAGTACATGCCATGAAAAATAGAAGACACATATCTGTCTTGAGAGCTGTTTCGATAATCTGCGATGCTGCTTCCAAACATATTTTCTTCAACGATATGTAAAGCTTCTGACCATTTACCCTCACCTTCAACAAGCGTTGGTCTAGGCCCACCACAGACATATTCCCCCTGATTGATAATCTCAACATTATTCTTCACAAAATCCTCTGTGACTTTGGAATGCGCATCAATCTTCAAAACAAGGTCTCCATTAGAGTTCTTAATCCCTAAATTAAAACCACTTGCTTGATTCTTTTTAGGGTTATCATACAATCTAATTGACCTAAATTCGGTATTCTCAGAAATAAATCGCTGAATAATATCGGTTGTCTTATCAGTAGACATTGCATTAATAAATAAAATTTCAATATTTTCTTTATTGTATGTCTGTCTTTTTAAATCTTCAATTAAGTCCGGTAAGTACTTCTCTTCATTATAAGCACTAATCACAATAGAGACGATTAAATTATCGATTTGTTGAATCACTTACAGTCTCCTAAATATTTTCTTCCACTATTTTATCACAAATTTTCCGACTTTCCTATTTTTATTTGAATCCAAGAAAAAAACTAGTAAATCTATCCTTCTTTTTTCCCCATGATTTCGCTCAACTAAAGAGCGGATTTTCTCACACCATCTTGACATCTATTGGAAAAAGCCTTAAAATAAGCTGTTATCAAAATCAGTTTATTGAGGTTCACATGAAAAAACGATCACTCTTTTTTATTCTAGGAATTATCTTAATCGGAGCGGTCTTAAGAGCTCCTTTTACGGCCTTACCAACTGTTTTGGGAGATATTGCTCAAGGTTTAGGAGTTGAGGTCAGTTCACTTGGTGTTTTGACCAGCCTTCCTCTCTTGATGTTTGCCCTTTTCTCCTCTTTTGCGACGCGTTTGGCTCAAAAGATTGGCCTCGAGCACCTTTTTACACACAGCCTCCTCATCTTAACCGTCGGTTCAGTGATTCGTATCTTCAATCTTCCCCTTCTCTATCTGGGAACCTTACTCATCGGAGCAAGTGTCGCTATTTTTAACGTACTTCTTCCTAGCATGATTCAGGCAAACTACCCGCAAAAGATTAGCTTCCTGACAACGGTTTATGTGACGACTATGGGAATCGCGACAGCACTAGCTTCCTACCTCTCTGTACCCATTACTCAGGCAACATCTTGGAAAGGGCTGATTCTCTGCCTGTCCATGGTCTGCCTGCTAACCTTATTGGTCTGGTTCCCCAACCATGGCCACAATCATTTTCTAGAAAGGCATGAAGAGAAAAAAGAAAAAGAGAATATCCTAAAAAGCAAGCAAGTTTGGGCTATTATTGTCTTCGGTGGACTTCAGTCCTTACTCTTCTATACCAGTATGACCTGGTTACCAACCATGGCCATCAGTGCAGGGCTAGCTCATACGGATGCCGGACTTCTGGCTTCTATCTTTTCACTAATTAGCATTCCCTTCTCCATGACCATTCCAAGTTTAACGACGCGTTTGTCAAATCGTCACCGTCAAATCATGTTAACAATCATCTCTCTGGCTGGTATGTTAGGAATTGCCATGCTTTTATACCCAAGCAACAGTTTCTTGTATTGGTTGGTTGCCCATCTCTTGATTGGTACTGCTTGTAGCGCTCTTTTCCCTTACCTCATGGTTTGCTTCTCCATCAAAACCAGCTCTCCTGAAAAGACGGCCCAATTATCTGGTCTTGCCCAGACCGGTGGTTACATTCTAGCTGCCTTTGGACCAACTCTCTTTGGTTACAGTTTTAACATGTTCCAGTCTTGGGTTCCAGCGGTACTGATTCTTCTAGTAATTGATATCATCATGACAATCGCCCTCTTTATGGTGGATCGAGCTGATAAAATCCTCTAAAAAATTTTAGAATTTACTACAATAAACTCACTTTTCAAGCTAGACATCTGTCTGGCTTTTTTCTTTTAAAAAGGTTTGAAAGGCCTCCTCACAAGACTTTCGTTAAGCTAAAACATGCTATAATATACCTATGATGGAAACAATTATACAATTTATCTCTCAATGGAAGGGGATTGTTTTGCCCCTAAAAACATCCATGTAGATTCCTCTAACTTTTTAAATGATATACCATAGTTACGCTATTTCAGCTTTTTTACTGGTAACCTAAAAAGTAAGGACGCAACTTCAATCATTAATCTGATAAAGCTAGAATATCTAACAATCAAACCTTCCAAGGAGGTTAAACTCTTGCATCATGTAATCCTTCAATTCCCAAAATTGAAGGATGGCTCAGTCATTGAGAAACCAGAAATCTATCTAAAATAAAATCTTAAAGAACTTTACTTGTTTTAACTCAATTACAAACAAGTATTTGTTTAAAAGTCTAAAAAGACTATTGAAAATGTAGTAACATTTAAGGAGAAATTTATATGCTAGCAAAAGCAGGGGACGTCTATTGTGTTTACAATTTCCACCTAAAAAAATACATAGCTTGTCAGATAACCAAGATAGAAGAGGGAGAGAAAAAGCCGCAGGCTGTCCTACTGTCATTAGACTGGTCAGGAGAACAACCTCTTACAGAAGAAGAACTATCTTTCTTAAAGCCACTGTACATTGATTTTATGTACTGGGATAGAGGCTTGCATCTGTGTAATGTTGATATTCATGTACCGTCAAATTATATTTTTATTGGGAATACAACACCATTAACAACCGAAAGCACAAACACATATGCTATGTTTTGGGGGAATGGTTACGATATTTATAGGCAACTGAAATGGCAAGAAATCCCAAAAGAAAAAAGAGATTTATTTAAGAAAGCAGATAAAAGCAAGGAAAAGGTTTCATTTGCAGGGAATGACTACCGTATTTCTAAACACAATATTAATGACGAGTGGACGCCTTTTGAAGACGCATTAGAATTAAAGGTCTTCCCTTGTTTATCTAAGTTAGAATTAACTAAATGGCATAAAAATATATATGAATATTTACAGTCGACTCCTTTTATTACAGAACTAGTTCTTGAAAATCATGGACAAACAAAACTGGATTTTTCTAAGACATCCATACATCGACTTTCCATTGATTTGACAGGTGTAGAGGAACTTAGATTGAATGATGATTTGGAGGAGCTACTCTTATTAGGAGACATGAGCGACAATTGTCAGATACTTGTAAAAAACCATGGAGCCAGCTTACGATTACACCTTGACAACTCTCTACCCAAGGTGCTGGGATTAAAGGATTTGGGAGCCATCCATTGTTCTAACATCCTCGAAATAGACTTTGCACAAATCTTGAATAACTATCCAAGGCTTAGGGAATTAAGATTGTGGGGGAAACCTGGTCATATTCTTAATTTCCATAAATTATCAGAGTTCAAAGAGTTAGTCAATTTTTCAACCGTTGATTTGTTTGGCTTTACTGCAGAGGATATCCCAAAACCAGAAGATTTACCTCAATTAAGCATGTTTTGGATGAGTAGCTTACCAGAAGATGCCGCTAAAGTAGCCAAAAAATATTATAAAAAACTGCAGGACAAGGGACTGAATCTTTGGATAACAAAACCGAGGAAAGCTGAATGGCTAGCCCAAAACCTAGATAATCCATTTCGCTCATGGGATGGACAAGAGAATATTTCAACAGCAAACGCAAAAAAAGCAGCCTCTCTATATAGAAAGACTAGAGCAAGCCTTATAAAGCTTCTAGAAAACCTCAATGAGAACACTATGACAAACGTAGAAGTTCTCATAAGAGAATATACTCAAGGTTTCAATAAAATGGACAAACGTAACTGTTTTATTGAAACAATCGAGAGAGAGGATATCTATAGTGCCCTAGTTGAGATCTTAGATTTACTACCTGAAGATTTAGGAATGGACAAAGAAAAATTTATAGAAATCTTTGATGAGCTAAAGGATTTTTAAATAAGAAGCCTTTCTAGTTCATTCCTGAAACGGAGATTATCATGACTAACTTTATACAGACTATCACAGTAGAAAATCGGCAGGTCGACAAAGAAAATTACTTTACAATTGGCTACTCTCCTGAGATAGAAAAATCTTTACTGTGTGTTTATATTTCTTGGATTGCTGGTTACGAACGCTATTACGAGTTAGATGACGGAGATTTGGATCTCTTTGAAAGCAAACGAGAGGCATTTCTCAAAAAATATGAAAAAGAAATCAAGGCTTATCGGACTGAAAGATTGATTGGTTCTGGGGCTCTGAGGGATTACAATTTCAGATCTTTGCCTGAGAATATCCTAAAAAACTTGGATAGCTATCCTCCATTTAACGGATATGTCTATCAAAACGGCATCCTCTGTGCCAAAATCAAGATTGAAGACAAGTATTTTTATCTTCCGCCCATTTATGATGAGGATTGCAGATAAGCATTGCCTCAAAGTAATGCAAAACAGCCTCCAATCTTCTAGTTTTCACTAGAAGATTTTTTATATATAAAAATTTTACACATATTGCTTGACAGGGCTTACAAATAGATGTATGATGTATGTGTAGAATAATTATATATAAAATTTTTACATACTAAAAAAGGAGGTGCCCCATGTATTTTCCAACATCATCGGCCTTGATTGAATTTCTCATCTTGGCCATCCTAGAACAAGGGGATTCCTATGGTTATGAGATTAGCCAAACCATTAAACTCATTGCCAAAATCAAGGAATCTACCCTCTACCCCATCTTGAAAAAACTGGATACCAATCGCTATCTGACTACATACTCTCGCGAATACCAAGGTCGGATGCGCAAATACTACTCCTTGACAGAAATCGGAGAGGAGCAACTCTTTGTCCTTCGAGAAGAATGGACACTCTACACTGACACGATCAACGGCATCATAGAAGGGAGCATTCGCCATGACAAGAACTGAATATTTGAATCAGCTTGAAGCCTATCTGATGAAGCTGCCTCAATCTGATCGTATCGAAGCCATGGACTACTTCAAAGAACTCTTTGATGATGCTGGGCCAGAAGGTGAGGAGGAGCTTATCGCTAGCCTGGGAAGTCCAAAAGAAGCTGCCCATGATGTCCTGACTACACTTCTTGATAAGAAAATCAACGAAGAAAATTCCAGCAAGAACGATCACCATATTTTACGCATCGCTCTACTAGCCCTTCTTGCAGCTCCTATCGGAATTCCGGTCGGCATTGGTCTTCTCATGGCTATCATCGGGATTTTTATCGCTGCTGTCAGCGTACTTATAGCCTTCTTTGCTGTTTCAGCAGCTGGGATGGTTCTCGGAGCTGTTCTCCTATTTGAAAGCTTCTACATTCTGGCGGAATCGACATCTGCTTTTATTCTGATTTTTGGAGGAGGTTTACTGGCAATCGGAGCTTCGTCCCTAGTTTTGCTAGCAACTTCCTATGTGACCCGTTTCTTTGGAATACTAGTCCTTCGACTCATTCAGTGGATTCTTAATAGAGGAAAGAGAGGTGAAAGTCATGCGTAAATTAACAAAAGGATTTCTTATCTTTGGTGTTGTTACTAGTATCATTGGTTTTTCCATGATGATCATCGGGATCCAAACAGATGGTGTCAGAAGCCTCCTTGCAATGTCTCAAAATCCAGTATTTGAAAGTCGAATGGAAGAACTCGTTTTTGATCAAGATATTGAAAATCTAAACATCTCACTAACAGAACATTCTCTCGTCATTACGGAGTCAAACGATGATAAGATTCACCTCCAGTATCATCCAACCATCTCTGAAAAAGAAAATCTTCAACACTCTATCAAAGAGAAAAGTCTTGAAATAACTGACACCAAGTCAACTACACGTCGCTCTATAGGTTCTAGTATCGAGGGTATTCTCTATATCGCAAGCGGAATTTCTAGCCGCAATGATGAAGTTGTTCTCTCATTACCAAGAGGAAAAGACTTAAAAAATCTAACTGCCCAGGTAAACCATCGTATCCTTTCAATTGCTAATGCAAAAATCAGCAATGCCAAGATTCTGTCAAATGGATATCTCCTTCGTATCACTGATAGCGAGATTAAAAATAGCCAACTGATCACAACTGGAATTGTCAATGTATTTGAAACCAGTCTAACAGATAGTCGCATCCAAGCAGATCATGAACATATCAAGGCAGACGATATCCAAGTGCATGGTCGAGTGGAATTCGAGGCAAGAAAAGATATCTCACTCGAGTTATCTCAGAAGGAACTTGATCGAATCAATCTTGAATTTTCTGCTGAACATGGTGATATCTATCGTTGGCATCGAGACAGACGTGACATACCTACGGGAGGTAGTAAAGGTGAAGCATTAGCGAACCCTTACAAAACAGAAAAAAAAGATACGCAAGATCTCCTCGTCGCAAAATCTAATCAAAGTATCTATTTCCCATAATAAGATCGCTTGCTTTCTTATAGAAATCATGAATAAAGACAACTAGTAGTTACTACTCAAAAATTAATCAAAAAAGGGAGGTCTATTATGACTCAAGAATGGTTTGAAAGTGCTGATTTCGAAAAAACAGCCAACAATGATAAAAAAGATAGCCCATCCGACTCAGTTCTCCTTGAAGAAGATTCAGAGACAAGAGAAGAGGCGCCAGTAGTTGAGGAAAATCCTCAAGCCAATCCAGAAGATAAGGAAACTGACCTAGAAAAAGTAGAGGTCGAAGAACCTGAAGAAGAGCCGGCAACAAAGACAGACCAGTCAGAAGAACCTGTCAAAGAAGCTTCTCAGAAAAGTCAATCTTTGGAAAGCCCGTTTTTACCAGATTCTGTATCTGCCAAAACAGCACTATTCGCAGTATTCAAAGAAGAACTGGCTGATCTTTGGTTTTGGCTACAAGGTGCCCTTAAAGAACCGACAACAAGCATTGATACAGATAAAAAACATAGTTATAATGCCTTTGCCCTGCTGACTATCTTTTCTGCTCTTAGTTTCTTCTGTGCGATTTATCATATCAAGCATAACTACTACGGCCATATGGCGGCTATCAACTCTCATGTCAGCGAGCAGTTCCCTTCACTGAATCTCTTTTCTATCTTCTCCATCTTGGTAGCGACAAGTTTATTCTTCTTTTCTATCCTTATGGGTGGATTTGTAGTTAAACGTTTTGTCAATCAGGACAATGACTGGACACTGGAAAAATCCTTGCAAGAGTACAGCAGACTCTTCGCCCTTCCTCTCCTGCTCACAGGTATTGCCAGTTTCTTTGCCTTCTTTAATAGTCTACGCTTTGCGGCTCTTCTCTGCCTCATTAGCATTGGTCTGGTACTTCTTGCCAACCTCTATACCATCTCAAGACCAAGTAAAGATAGCCAAACTGATCCCTTCTATCGCCTTCTCTTGGCATTTCTAGTTAACGGTGGTATCCTATTTCTCTTCTTCCTAGCAGAAATGACTCTGGTTTTTGAATATCTACGAATCCTAGCTTTTATGTAAGATAAAGGTAGCGAGATAGAAAGATATTAGCTTTAGAGGATCATTACTATAAAATTTTAGAAATAAAAAAGCGAACAAGACAGAATTCTGATAATCAGAAAACTAATCTTGTTCGCTTTTTAACTTTATAGAAACTTTTGTCACAGATTCCTTATTTATCTATTTGCTAAGGCTTCAAAATCCTCTCCTGAAACTGGTCCTACCTCTACTTGGTTGGCATCCAAATCCTGACAAAGTTCCTTTGGAAGAGCTTCTAAAAAGGCTTGGTAATCCAGTCTAGCTACTGCTTCATAGTCTTCAGGCTTAGAACCATCTCCAGATATTTTCACCAAGTCAATCTCCCAGACAAGGTCCTTACCAGCCAACTGCTCAACATAAGGCACGGGAACAACAGGACCTTTCGGCAAAATTGTCTTAACCCCCTGAGCCAGGTGATAGATGCCGTGGATCTTACCTTCACTATCTGGGTAGAATTTTGCACTTGCAGGGTAGGCATCTGACTCTTGAACCTTTTTGACTAATGCTTCAAAACGTGCCACTCCATCTTCTTCCAAGAAGCTTTCTAAGTCCTTCTTATCAAAGTAAATAGTTGATAGAATTCCTTGGCAGAAGGCCAAACGAGCTTCCTTATCAGCTAGATAGTTTTTAACAGTTTCTTGGAAATAGTCTTCCAAATCAAAGTCTGCCAAGCCTTCAACAGATTCACCAACCTTGCTAGACAAGGCTTGTAAGAGAACTTCGACAATCTCCCAATCAGCTCTTGTAATCAAATCAGGAATGATTACTTGATAGCCTTTTTGAGAATCTACATAACGAACTTTAAAGAGAAATTGAGACTTGCCTACGATTCCACACTCGATATACTCAAGACGATTGAGGGGTTGACGGAGATAGACTGCATCATAGCTATGTGACTCTAAGCCATCTACCAAGGCCAAGACTGACTTAGCTGTAAGAATCTCCTGTTGTCCTAGAATACTTTGTTTATTTGGAATAAAAAATGTTTTCACCATAAATGGTCTCCTTTGAAATCGTTTACATCTAGTATACACCATTTTCCTGAAAGATGCAGAAACAAATTTAAGATTTTTTGGTCAAAAGCATAGAAAAAACAGCCCCTAAGGACTGTCCTACTTTTATACAACTTCAGAATGATCCAAGTTCTCACCAATCGCTGCTAAACGCTCGATGACTTGATCTTGTGTCAATTCATGCTCTAAAACATAGCGATTGCGTGGGTGGACACGGCACTCGTGCGAGCAACCACGGAGATACTTGTCTTCATTCTCTTCTGATGTCAAGATACGACGGTTACAGAATGGATTTCCACAGTTGACATAACGTTCACACGGTGTTCCATCAAACCAATCTTTCCCTACAATGGTTGGATTGACATGGTTGACATCGACTGCAATACGTTCATCAAATACGTACATTTTCCCATCCCAAAGTTCGCCTTGAACTTCTGGGTCTTTCCCGTAAGTCGCGATTCCTCCGTGCAATTGACCGACATCTTTGTAGCCTTCACGGACCATCCAACCTGAGAATTTCTCACAGCGAACCCCACCTGTACAGTAAACAACGACACGCTTGTCCATAAATTTTTCTTTGTTATCACGGACCCATTGTGGCAACTCACGGAAGTTGCGGATGTCTGGGCGGATAGCCCCACGGAAGTGTCCAAGGTCGTACTCATAGTCATTACGAGTATCAAGGACAACTGTATCTTCGTCTAGAAGAGCTTCTTTAAATTCCTTTGGAGACAAGTAAGCACCTGTTGTTTCAAGTGGGTCGATATCATTGTCAAAGTTATCATCCTCTAAACCAAGGTGGACGATTTCCTTTTTGTAGCGAACAAACATCTTCTTGAAGGCTTGCTCATTTTCCTCGTCAATCTTGAACCAGAGATCTTCCATACCTGGAAGGCTGTGGACATAGTCCATGTATTTTTGCGTGGTCTCATAGTCACCAGAAACAGTTCCATTGATCCCTTCGTCTGCGACTAGGATACGGCCCTTGAGACCAATCGACTTACAAAAAGCTAGGTGATCTGCAGCAAATTGTTCTGCGTTCTCAATTGGAACATATTTATAGTAAAGTAAAACTCGAATATCTTTTGACATAAGATTGATTCTCTTTTCTAAGATTAAATTATCAGAATTTTTCATTCAACTATACCAGTATACTCTCCCAGGAAAACGAATGCAATTTATTTGACCGAAAATTGAAAACAAGACCTGAAAACAGGTCTTGTTTTAGCTGAATATTCGCTGAAAAAAGGTTACCAAAAACGGCAAGGTAGCTACGATATTATTCATAACATGAACTGCATAGCTAGGATAGATACTCTTGGTATAGCGAGTTAAACCCGCACAAAACACTCCAAATGACGAAAAAACAAGAATATCTAGGAAATTGGGAAAGTTTGAAAAGTGAGGAAGAGCAAACAAAACCGAAGGAAGAATTAGGTCAAGCCCAAATTTCGAATCTTTAAAGAAGGCATGTTGGAACAAGCCCCTATATATCAACTCTTCCATCAGAGGACCTAGGAAAAATAAGGTCAAGTAGAGACCCAACTCAGCAAAATTTGTCCTGCTATAGCCGATTAGTACAGCCCACCCTTCAGAAGTTGATTGTACATGTCTAGCTGTTTGGAAATTAAAAGATATGGAAAGTACAGTTACGAGAATCGTCAAAACTGTATACCAAAGTCATTTTTTCTTTGGAATAACAAAAAGATATCCATGTCCTGTCTTGATTAAAATCCCTATCATGATGCCAATAAAGACAAGACTGATAAGGTTTCGGATCCAGAAAAAAATTGCCAATCTGAGAAGAAAATTGCCAGTAATTTTGGATCATAAGAGTTAGCTAATACTCAATGAAAATCAAAGAGCAAACTAGGAAGCTAGCCGCAGGCTGTACTTGAGTATGGTAAGGCGACGCTGACGTGGTTTGAATTTGATTTTCGAAGAGTATAAGAAAGCCCATATACGAAAAATAAGTAGGATAAGATTGCACTTATTTTAAAGAATGGATGATATTTTTTCATATGACTATAACCTATGTTAAATGTAAGAGCATAACTCTGAACAAAATACAGATAATTATATGCAAATACTGAAAAAGAATCACCACCTTATCTAGAAGGCTCTAGACAAGGCAGTGATCGCTCTTTTTAGGAATGAATACACGAAATCAATCTATCTTATGATTTTTTGCTTTTCAAGAATTCGTCGTATTGTTTTTGCATTTCATCCAATACTTTTTGGTAAGCACCTTCAGATTTAAGTTTTTCCATCAATTCTGGAATAGCTTTTTCTGGGTCTACAGTACCAGTGTTGATAGCTGTATCGAATTGTTGCATAGTGTTAGTGATAGCTGAGATTTCAGATTTCACATTGTCAGTGTTAAAGATGAATCCAAGCGCTGGAGATTCTTTTGCAGTTTCCAAGTCTTTCTTAGATTGTGCAATTTGCTCATCTGTTACGTTTTCGTTGATGTAAAGAATCCAGTTGTTACCAGTGTTCCATCCTGACATGTGAGTGTTTCCTTTGTATCCATCAAGGACTTTAACACGATTTTCTTTACCTGCAACTTTCTCCCAGTTCTTGCCTTCTGGTCCATAAACAAGTCCGTTCAAGAGTTCTGGGTTAGTGTTCAAGAGGTTCAACACTTCCATTGCTTTTTCTTTGTTCTTAGAGTTGTTTGAGATTACAAAGTTTGCAACTTGAGTTGTTTGGTTTTTCTTGATGAAGTTAGTAAATGGTTTGATTTGGATGTTTCTGTTAGCAACACGAGAAAGCAAGCTGCTACCGTAGTCAGCTGGTCCTACTGTTTCTTCGCGAGCAAACCAAGTATCTTGAGTAAGGTCATATGAAGTTTCGCTTGTTGCTACGTCTTTTGGAATGTATCCTGCTTCATAGAATTTGTGAAGAGTCTTCAAGTGTTCTACGAAACGAGGCACTTCGTAACGGTTAACGATCTTAGTAGTGTCGCCTTCAAGGTCGATGACGAATGGAAGTCCATTTGCAACTGGGTAGTCAAAGTTTTCTGATGGAATAAAGTTTTTACCAACAGCGAATGGCATTACATCTGGAGCTTTTTCTTTGATTTGTTTCAAGACTGGTTCAAGTGTTTCGTATGAAGTTACACCTGAGATATCGATTCCATATTTTTCAAGAAGTGGGCCGTTGAAAGCAAAGTTTTGTGAAGATGCAACGTTAGCTGCAACTGGAACTGCATAGATTTTACCGTTTACAGTGTTACCTTTGATGTAAGCTGGGTCAAGAGCTTTGTAAAGGTCAGCTCCTTCTTTCTTGTACAATTCTGTCAAGTCAGCATAAGCACCTTTTTGAGCGTTTACGACATAGTTATCTGCAAAGGCGATATCATAGTTTTCACCTGATGAAGTGATAACTGACATTTTCTTGCTGTAGTCACCCCAACCAAGGTATTGGATATCCAATTTAGCGCCAACTTTTTCTCCGATGATTTTGTTTGCATTTTCTAGCAATTCATCCAAGTTATCTGGTTTGTCACCGATTTGGTACATTTTGATAACAGTTGTATCACCTGATGACGATGATTCAGCAGCTTTTTGGTTGTTTCCTTTAAGGTTTCCACAAGCAGCAAGGCTAGCAGCTAAAGCGACAAGGCTAGCAGATGCAAAAGCATATTTTTTCCAGTTTTTCATTATAAAAACTCCTTTTTTTATTTTTAAAGTTATTAACAAATTGAGATTGTTGATTTTCCTTTGCCAGAAAAATCAGAGTTAGAGAAGAAACATTGTTTCTTAGACTTCCTTACTCTTTAACACCACCGATAGTCAAACCTTTTACAAAGTAGCGTTGGAAGAATGGGTAGAGGATCGCAATCGGAACAGTCGCAACTACGACCATGGCCATACGACCTGTTTCTTTTGGTAGGGCAACCGCAAGTTGTCCTGACATACCAACTGACTTAGCAATGTAATCCATGTTGTTTTGAATTTGCATGAGCAAATATTGTAATGGATACAAGTTATCACTCTTGATGTAAAGAAGGGCGTTAAACCAGTCATTCCAGAATCCAAGCGCTGTCAATAGTGTGATCGTTGCGATACCTGGTAGTGACAGTGGCAAACAGATTTGGAAGAAGATACGAGCTTCACTAGCTCCATCGATACGAGCTGATTCGAGGATTGCTTCTGGGATGGTTTTCTTGAAGAAGGAACGCATCAACATGATGTTGAATGGTGATAGAAGCATTGGAACAATCAAGGCCCAAATGGTATCACCAAGGTGAAGCAATTGAGTCACCACGATATAGCCTGGTACCAAACCAGCATTGAACAACATACTAAGAAGAGCGAAGATTGTAAAGAATTTACGATACTTAAATGTTGAACGTGAGATGGCATAGGCGTAAGTTGTCGTGATAAAGACGTTTGTCAATGTACCAACAACTGTCACAAACACTGAGATAAAGAGTGCTTGTAAAATCTTATCTTTGAACTGAGCCAAAAACTCAAAACCATCTAATCCAAACTGTGATGGGAAGAAGCTATATCCATATTGAACGATACTCTTCTCATCTGTAACTGAGATAATGATGACAAAGATGAAAGGCAAGATACAAGAGAAAGCCAGCAAACCAGAAATGATACTAAAGAAGATATCTGCTTTCTTGCTGAAGGAGTGTATGCCAACATTATCAATTTTTTCTTTTTGAATTTTTTTTGCCATATGCTCCTCCTTTCTAGAATAGTGCTGAGTTAGGATCAACACGTCTTGCAAATAAGTTTGATAGGATAACCAGAATCAAACCGACGACTGACTGATAGAGACCAGCTGCTGAAGCCATACCGATGTCTGCTGTCTGTGTCAAACCATTAAAGACATAGACGTCCAATACGTTTGTTACGCTATAGAGCTGACCAGCGTTGTGAGGGATTTGATAGAAGAGACCGAAGTCTGCACGGAAGATGTTTCCGACTGCAAGGATGGTCAATACTGTCACAAGTGGTGTCAACTGAGGGATGGTTACGTTGCGGATACGTTGCCATTTGCTAGCACCGTCCACTGTCGCTGCTTCGTAGTAAGTTGGGTCAATACCCATGATTGTAGCGTAGTACATAACACTACTGTATCCGAAGCCTTTCCAGATACCTAGGAAAAGGAGGAGGTAAGGCCAGATACTGATGTCTGCGTAGAAGTTAATACCCTTCATCCCGAGAGCTTCTAAGGTGTGATTGATAAGCCCTTTATCGATATTTAGGAAAGCATCTGTAAAGAAACTGATGATAACCCAAGATAGGAAGTACGGGAATAACATAGAAGTTTGGTAGATTTTAACCATTTGCTTAGAGCGAAGTTCACTAAGGATAATGGCAATCCCAACCGATACGATCAAACCGATAAAGATAAATCCAAGGTTGTAAAGGACAGTGTTTCGAGTGATGACAAAGGCATCTTTTGAACTAAATAAGAATCTGAAGTTATCTAGTCCAACCCATTTACTATTTATAATACTGTGGACGAATCCTTCACCAGTCATATGGTAGTCTTTGAAGGCAACCACATTTCCAAATACTGGGATGTAGAAGAATAAGATCAACCAAAGTGTCCCTGGTAAAACCATTAAGAGAAATATCCAATTATCTCTCAAAGTTTTTGAAAACTTGTTCATAATTTCCTCCCTTTTTATTTTTCTAAAACTTGATAATCTCACAATTTTTAGACTTGATAACGTTTACAAAAATAGTATACTCTTATTTTAAGGATAGTTTAAACTACTAATTATAGAAAAAACTCCACAAATTATTTTATGTGGAGAACTTTTTTTATAATAAGAAGTGTGTTTCACGAGAAACTTTCTTCCTGAATAGAGTTTTTCTAGGTCGTATAAATGGTCGAAGCTGTCGCAATGGTGTGCCATTGGTTAGCTGTTGTTGCTGCGAAGTCCTTGTCTCCGTAGAAATCATTGAATGGCAAGATGTCTACTTCTAGTTCTTCGATGCGGTCAATTTGACCAGCAAGATAAGCCTCAATACGACTTTCTGCTCGCTTGATCCGCTGCAAGAGTCCACCCATACGGATGTCCACTGTATCCAAGCCAAAGACCTTGTTCTCTTTTAGCCATTGTTGGCTAAAGAGCTTGTGGAAGTTTTCAATCTCGCTTCGGAGTTTTGGTAATTCTTCTCTAGCAATTTGTTGCAAGCTCTCTTTATCGCCTGCTTGATAGGCTTGACGGATGCGTCGTCCCACATCAACCTTACTACTTAAAATAGCATTCAACTGAGCCTGAGTTTCAAAGAGATAGGCGTAGATACCTGCTTTTTCTTTAATGTCAGTAAGAATCTCAGCTGCCTTGGCAAAGTGTGGCTTGTCCTGTTCAGGAGTCATGTGCTTGTCAAGAATTGGACAGAGAACATCCTGATAAAAAACATAGCGGTTGGGGTTGATCCCGCAGAGATTACCTGGTAGGTCTGGCAAGAGATTGGCCAGGTCAAGCTGCATGAAGTCCTCAACGGATAGACCTGTATTAGTCTTAAAGTGAGCAGACAGACGCTCTAAATCATTGCGGTAGCTGAGTTCTGCCCAGATTTGCAAGCTTGGCAAGATTGAGAACTGGGCTGTTTCACCACCATTGTCCCCCCAACCCGTCACAATGACTTCCTTGATCTGGTTGGCACGGCAGGCTTTGTTTGCTTCAAGAGCAATGAGACGGCTGAAATGGTTATGAGGTGTAAAGCCAATCCACTTCCAAGCACCACCTGCAAAGACGATATCCTGGCTAATCTTGTGGTGGTTACTAAAGTTACGATTGTATTTTTCTTCGCTATCTTGATAATAATCCCAGTAAACCAAGGTAACACGGTCTTTGAGACGATCTAAGTAAACACGAGTTTCTTCTGGAATTTCTACATCACGGTCGTACTGGCCGTCTGCTGACATGAGTTTGAAGAACATATCGCTCCACATCTGGCAGTGGAAACCGTATTTGTCTGCAATATCCAGCACGCGCTCCAAGTGTTGGCACATGAGGAGGCTACGATCAACTACACCGTTCAGGATAAGATAACGCCCCAAACCAACCAAGTGAGCTTCGTCCATTCCGATGTTGACCTTGCGAGTTTGCAGTTTAGATAGAGTTGCAAACATACCGTCAATCAGGTCATAGACTTTTTCCTCACCGATGAGGAGAATGTCTTCTACATCACGAAGTTGCTGGACTTCTTTGACTCCCCATTTGACAAAGGCTGATAAGTGAGCCAAGGTCTGGATACATGGGACAAAAGTCATGCCAAACTGTTGGGCGTAGGCTTCAATTTCCTGTAACTCTTCAGCTGCATAAGCTCCACGGAAATAACCAAAGTAAGGTTGCCCTTCAATCTGATAGGTGTCTTCCATGTAGAGCTCAAAGGTTGAGTAGCCCATGAGAGCCAAGACTTCAATCATCTGTTTGGCTGATGCGACATTGAGCACCGCATTGCGCGAACAATCCGCCATATAGGCTAAATCTTCGTAAGCCGCTTGTTCTTCAATCTCTACCTTGTCCCCTTCTGCTAAAGCTGTTGCTAGCACAGATAAAGCACGGTAGAGTTGATGAGGTTTACGGTAGGTCAAATGATACTGTCCACTCTCGCCCTTGATAGAGATGGAGGCTTGGTCAGACTGATCGACTGCCACCTCTACATCCGGTAGGGAGATGTGATTTTTTAATACTTCGATAGATTGGGATTGTTTGGGACTAAGTCCTGTAAATCTTACCATTGGTTTTCCTCCTGTAACCAGTTGACAAGGGCACCGTAGAGATTGGCATCTGCGTGATAGGTGCAAGCTTGAATGACTGGAGCAATTGTATATTCTTCATATCTTTCCACAAAGGAGTCTACTGCTTTTTGCACACCCTTAATAAAATCAGGGTTCTGACTGATAGAGCCACCTAGGCTAATGACATCTGGGTCGATTAGGTACTGGATATTGAGCAGGCCTTGAGCTAGGTTGCGATTCATACGCTCAATAGCTTCTTGGCAGAGGGCATTTCCTGCCGCAGCCTCTTGGTAAATCTTACGCCCATCCCAGTCAGACTGACCTGATTTTTCAATCACATAACGAACCATGTTTCCTGTAGAAGCGAGTTGCGACCAGTTGTTGAGTCTTTCTGCTGGTTCGATGGTGGTCATGTAGCCAAACTCACCGCCCAAACCATGGCGACCACGGTGTAGCTTGCCATTGATAATCATAGCGCCACCGATTCCTGTACCAATCACGACACAGGCTGCATTTTCAATCTCAGGATGAGCTAGTAATTCACTTAGTCCAACGCAGTTGGCATCATTTTCTAGGTGGATAGGTAGCTGGTGATGAGAAAGCGCATCATACCATGAAAAACCATGGATGTAAGGAATGGCACTAATCCCCTCAATCACACCTGTTTCTTGATTAACGGCTCCTGGTACACTCATAGCAATCCCACGATAGTCTTGTTCTGACAAACGTTGGTCCAACCAAGCAAGCAACTCTTCTAGAGTCTCTGGGGTTGGTGTGCTGTTCTTATCTAAAATCTTTCCATCAGGAGTTAGACTAGCAAACTTAATGCCAGTTCCTCCAATATCAATGGTTGCAAGGGTCATGGCTTTCACCTGTAAAAAGGAGCGAATCAGCAGTTGGTTCTTACTTTTTCGCTCCTCCTTTCTGTTTATGTTTTCTTTTTGAAATTAAATTTCTTCTTTTTTAATCAATTCTGTACGAATTTCTTGTGGCGCCAATAGTCCTGAATGAACTGGATATGGTCGTTCCAATAAGTCAAGAATGGTTTGTTGTTTGTCAGACACGCGAACATTTTCTTGACTCATATTGTAATAACGAAGGACGTAGCCTTCTTCATTTTCGGCAACTTTAAAGGCTGTTGGGCAGACTTGTGGCAAGTTCAGTGCCGCATGATTGAAGAGACTACCTGTTGCTGCGACGCTACCTTCTTGTTTTGCAACTTGAAGAGCTGTAAATGGCACCTGGAAGGCTTTGGCGCGACGGAAGGCTGAGAAACGTTCGCCTGCTTGATGGCATTCTACTGCAAACTCAACTTCGATATCGCGCAAGCACTGGGCTTCTGGCGTTGGGAAGTAGCCCCAGTCACCTAGCTCACCTGAAGCACGGAGAAGAGTTACAGCCATGGTGTCGTCTCCAAGGATTTCGTATTCGTGCAATCCTTTATTGGATACGGTCACTCCTTTTACATCATCATACAAACTGACAAAGGCTTGTTGGTGTTGTGGATTTTCAGGATTTTCCCAAGAAGCTGCCGGTTTATTTGGTCTTGTCACAACTTCATAGATGCTTTCAGAATCATTACTTGGGCGTGTGTTATGAGTTTTGACCAAGAGACGAATGCGGTGGTCTTTGGCTGTATTGGTAAAGCGAGTCTTGAAACGAATCTGTGGATTGTCCACAAAGACAGTCATCTCTGTTTCAAGAGGAATGGTTGTCAACTCTTCTGAACGACCTGCGTCTCGTTTCATGAATTCGATGATTCCTCTTTGTTCAGCATCCAATTTTTCATCTGCACTGACTGGGATAGTCAAGTCGTGTTTGAGCAAGACCTTAGCATAGCGAGCATTGTTTTCTAGAACTTCATAACCTTTCAGTTGCGCAAAGATTGGCTCTGTTCCTTTTGGTTGGAAGTAAATGTACTCGTTACCGATATCACCACGGTCCTCAAATTGGATGAAATCTTCATAAGCTTCGTTTGTAGTCTTGTCGTAGACTGTAATTCCTTGGTCTACACTCACAGTTACGAATGGTGTATCAATGACTCCATTTTGGTAAATACCATCACGGTGATTTACTTGACCTTCAACCAATTGGAAGCTTGCCCAAGAAAGAGGAGCAAGGTGAACTGGGATTGTCACGCGCACTTGACGTGCAATATATGGCTGACGGAATTTATCCTTTGGCAAAGTATAGCCAAAACTTGCTCCCAAGTCTTCAATCTTGGCTTCAATGACATGACCATCCAAATCTTCAACGTGATAATCTGGCAAGGTCACAGCTGCCATCTTCTTGTAGCCTTCAGTCGGATGCAATTCTTTGAAATCACAAGTGACAACATCCACTACAACACTAACCGTATCAACCTTGTCATGTAAAGCTGTGTTGACAACGGTAAAGAGGTGGTCACTTTGCGCTTCTTGAGTTGCTATTTTGTGTTTCCATTCATTGAGAAGGTTTGTTTTGACAAAGTTTCCGACTTGATTGACCTTGGCAAAGCGAGTTTCCATTTCACGGTGTACTTCATCAATACTACATCCACAGATGCTATCGTGTGGTGCATTTTGCAAAAGTACTTTCCAAGCATAAGTTAATTGATCCTTGTGGTTATGTCCACCTGTGAGAATAGTCAACGGTTCCACGATCTGCTCTAACAGGTTGCTGTTTTCTTGGAAGGCTTGTTTGAGATAAACGCGTGAAGAAGAGGTGTTAGCAAGAGTGTACCAACCATCTGTTTCTTGGCTAGTCAACTCACCTGTAACTGTTGATAGGTGTTCAGGAAGTGCACTTTCCACTGCTTGAACGTATTCATCAAAGGAGCTGTGAATAAAGGTCACGTCTGGGAAGAGTTCATTGGCCACACGAATAGCTTCACTAATATTTCTCTGTACTGGTTGGTGGTCACAACCATTCATCATCAACCATTGGTTAGTAGAAGCATAGTCACGTACGTCTGCCAATTTTTGTTTCCAGAAGGTCAAGGCTTCATCTTTATCCACTGGAATTTCGTTCCCGTTACTGTACCAGTTAGCAAAGAGAATACCAAGCACACGGCTACCATCAGCACCCTGCCAGTACATCTCAGAAAATTGAGAGGTGAATTGCTCATCTTCGAGAACTTGGTTGTCAAATCCGATTGGTTTAACACCGCGACCAAAGGCTGCTACGTGAATGCCTGATTTTTGAAGAATTTGAGGAGCTTGCCCCATATTTCCAAAGGTATCTGGGAAGTAACCAATCTGCGTAGATTTGCCCCATTTAGCACATTCAGCTTGTCCAATCAAGGTATTGCGGACGTTAGCTTCGCTGGAGATCAAATAATCATCCTGCAAGATATAGAAAGGACCAATCTTGAGCTTGCCTTCGTCGATATAGCGCTGAACCTTGTCACGGTTTTCAGGGCGAATTTCTAAATAGTCATCAAGGACAATGGTTTGTCCATCCAAATGGAAACTCTTGAACTCAGGGTCATTTTCAAAAAGATCAAAAAGATTGTCAAAAAGTTCCACCAATTGCATACGATGACTTTCAAAAGGTAAGTACCACTCACGATCCCAGTGGCTGTGAGAGATAATATGTACAACAACATTTTCCATGAGTAAAACCTCATTCTAACTTAAATTTAAAAATATATTTGTGATTCTGTACAAGAATCTGTCGAGCAAAAGCTCATTAGCGGATATCCAAGTAATCCAAGACTAATTCGCAGAACATCATGTTGGCCCATGAGAACCATTCGCGTGAGTAGAGTGTCGGGTCGTCTACGTGGAAGCTTTCGTGCATCACACCTGTTCCACCATCACAGGCAACCAACTGATCTAGCAAGAATTTCTTCTCTGCCTTATCCGTCGTTGTCAATCCTTGGATAGATAGAGCAATCGGCCAGATATAACGGTAGAAGGTATGTGAACTTCCGAGTCCACTTGCGTACTCTCCTTGGTAGAAATATGGATTTTCAGGGCTCAGGATAGTGCGACGAGTTGCTTGATACACTTCATCGTTAACATCACAGTAACCCAGATACGGAGCCGCCAATAAGCTTGGCACGTTTGGATCATCCATGATACTAGCATTTCCTAAACCGTCTACCTCAAAGGCATAGATTTTCTCGCCCTTACTGTTTGTAGTGTAGGAGTAGTTCTCAATTCCTTCTTGAATCTCAGCTTGGAGTCGTTTGGCATCAGCAATGATGCTCTTGCTATCAGCTAGATTCAATTCTGCAAAGATTTCTTGGACATAACCTAAGACAACCACTGCAAACATATTTGATGGAATCAAGTAGCTGTACTGACAGCAGTCATCACTTGGACGGAAGGCTGACCAAGTCATCCCTGTTACGGCGAAGTCTGGCCCAAAACCATCATTTACCAAGGTATCTTCCTTGCGATCAGTATCACGGACAAAGCGATAAGGAGAGTTCTTGTGGTCTTGTTCTACCGTCCACAGATGAAGAATTTCCTTGGTCGCTGTAACAAAGGTTTCATCAAATTGGCTAGTTTCACCAGTTTCTTTCCACAGAAGATATGCTAACTGCAAGGGGTAGCAAAGCGAATCCACTTCATACTTGCGCTCCCAAATCCAGCCATTGAGGTCTGTATGATCTGTCTCGTGGTGACCCTTCCAGTTCTCCTCAATATTGAAAGAATTAGCATAGGGATCTTTGAGAATCAAAGTCATCTGGCGTTTGACCAAACCTGCAATAGTCTGACGTAAACGAGGGTCTCTTTTTGCCACATGAAGGTATGGTCTAAGCTGAGCAGTCGAGTCCCGAAGCCACATAGCTGGGATATCCCCCGTCAGCACAAAGGTCGAGCCATCTTCTAAGATTTCAACTGTATTGTCTAAAGTGTCTGTGTAACAACGTTCAAAGACATCCACCCATTCCGGATGATCTTTAGCACGCTCTGCTACCTCATCTAGCCACTCTCTGACAATTTCTTTTGAATAAACCATAAACTATTTTGCCTCTTTCAAACAAATTTTCATTTTCAGTATATAGCTTTTAGTCCAGAAAATATATACACAAATGTTAGTCATTATTCTACAAAATCAAAAATTGCTTATTTTATGTTTCTTTATAGTTCCCTAACCCTTATATAACGCGCTTTTTAATAAAAATTACTAACATTACTATTTACTACTTGCTCCCCCAAAGTACGCAAAAAGGGGAGCAAAAAAGCCCCACAAAAGGGCTAGGATTTGATGAGTTCAGCAGGCAAGAAACTAGCACGGTCAAACGTGCTTTTTTATTAGGAAATCAAGGTATACGTTTACTAAAAGCAAACAAACGTATATATGTTTAGTAAATTTCTCCATTACTCAGCATTTGTTTTATGTTTGGGATCTATACGGGTTATATTAAAATAGTTTTCACTATTGTAATATCCAAACACTCTAAATGAATTACAATCTTTCCCGTAATGTACAACATCTTTGTTATTGATGGTTTGTGTTACCCCACCTTTTGTTCTCAAATACAGTTTATCTACTTGAGTTATCGTTAATTTCTTTCCAATAGTTATATCAATGAAGTTGTGTAAGGCTTTAATATCTGCAGCTTTTAAGTCTTTAAATGCGAAATTGTTATCTAATTGCTCACTAATTGAGAATTTAAAAGGAACATCTCGTAAAGCTGTTAATGAAGCGCCCTTACTCGAAGAAGCACTATTTTTGTTTGTTAGTTTCTTCAAGAATTAGTCTCCAATATAAATTGAAAGATAGTACTCTTTCATGTCTTCGGCATTAATCAGTTCATGACTAGGTTCTGTTTCCCCTAAACCTTTACGAGCATTTATCCAAGGAAGTTCACTATGTGTCAATGCTTCTAATTCGTTTGCAGATTTTGACCCGTATGTAATCCATACAGATTCCAATAAATCTAATGTCTTATTATCAAACAAATCTGAATTATCTTCTGTTTGTTCAATATCATTCCATCCAAATTCTTTATATCTGCTATACAATTCTGGAGAGACAGGACCATGTACCCACGCCTCAAATTTTGTATCAGATATAAGAGAGTCATTAAACAATGCGTAACTCCATGCTTCAAAATAATAAGAAAGTTTTTGTAACTTTTTAGGAGTCATTGCTTCTTTTGATAGAAACCAATCAGAAATATTAAAAATGCTATATTTTTTCATCTCTTTTCTACTCCTTTCTAAAAAAATTATAACAGCTCACTATACTTATGTCAATCTATTTCGCTTTAAAATTAAGTTAAAACATATTTTTTTAAAGCCAAATTTCAAGTTCAAGTTAGTCATCAAGCAGTCTTCTCTGGGAGACTTGTAGTTTATCCGTGGTGTTTTAGTTGTCCAGTACGAAACAAAGCAAAATAGGGGGCGAATATGAAGCCTCAGCCTACATTTGCCAACATTTACGCTTCTAACTCTCCGTTCTGGTGGAACATGTAGGAACTTTTCAGACCCAGAGAGCATTTTTTAGTTTTTCGATGACGGGGGGACGTGTAAGAACTTGTTAGTACCTGACAACATTTTATGAGCTGTTCAACGACTGGCGATATGTGTCCATAAATGTCCATACCTGCTAACTTAATTCTCAACATTTCTCAACAAAACACCACCACGATAGCTTTTAGCAAAGTCTAGCAGTATCTCAGCTTTTAGACGTTCATACTCAGCCTTATCAATGCCCAGTGTCTCGTATAACCGCCCTAGCTTCAACCTCTCCCCAGTCCGTCTTGTAAATAGATTGGCGAATATCTCACGTCGTACATCGTCTAGATTGTCCCTGAAGGCTTCAATCACACCCATCAACTCCTCAGCTTTGGCTCTAAATGCTCCATCTTGGCCGTCTAGACTCAATTTTACCAGTGAGTGATAGCTTTTTAGAAATCTGTATACCTGTTTGACTGTCTCTTTTTTATCAATCTGCATTTGCCATACCTGCTAAGTGTTCTATAGCTTCCTGCCTTACTCGATATACCAAAGTTTTAGATTTTCCTATTTCTTCAGCGACTTCCAAAGCTACAAGATCATTCAAGTAAAAAAGTCTTAGAACAGAACGCTCAAGTGGATTGTCCAGCTTATCGATTAGCCCCGATATTGCCATTCTCTCCTCAGTAAGGCGCTCAATTCTCTGGAGTGTATCCTCTTTTAGCTTCAGAACACTTATAAGATTGTTCTCTGTCTTGTTCTCTCTGCTCGTTTGTACCTTGCTATGGCTTAGTGTTGGCTTTTTGATAATACCACTCTCCAGGGCTTCCAATTCCAAATATAAGCCTTTGATCTCCTTGTTTATCCACTTAACGCCCTCTAGTTTTTCTTTTACCTGCTCTGGTGTCATGCCTTGGCCTCCTGTATGGTATAATTTCATTGTGTTAATTATAGCTGAGGTGGTAAGCCTTGGCTTTTTTGCATTTTCAACGACTGGCGGAATATGTTCATAATTGTTCATGTTTGAAAGCATGTTGTAAGTGTAAATAAGGCAAGTTATTTGTTCCTTCTCTGCTTGATAAATGATAGGGGATATACCCCACTTTCTCAGGCTTCGCTCGAGCTTCAAGCTATGTAATCTTCTCTGTTCGTTCTCTGTTCAAGAGCTATTTTCTCGGCGTTCGCTCGGAGTTCAACACACATAACCCTGCCATTTGTCAGGCATATTTACTGCCACTACCTAAGCAAAATCTCACCATTGGAAGACTTCGATACCTTACCGTTCTTTGTCTCTAAAAGTATCTATATCTTAGGAAATCTTAGTGTTTTATCTCTAGAACAAAGCCCTGTACCTTGCTATTATTAAATGCAAAACCTAATTTAAACCTTACCAAAACCTAAGTATTTCCTGTTTCCTTTTCCTAAACGAATAACTTTTTTTCAAATCACGCGCACCCTTTCGGAACGCTCGAATCCGTCAAAAGTCTTGATATAGCTGACTTATTTCAGAGTTTTAGTCGTCTAATATGTAGTATTTGTTTGTTTTGTAAATTGCACCCTACTAAAAATTACCTTAGAGATCCCAAACCATTCAGCCAAAAGCTATCCCCTTTTCTGGTGTAGTTAACAAACTTTTGATAATGCTTATAATACTTGTCACGTTTCATATACTTTGGTCTTTCAGGAAAACCATCAAACATATATCCGCCACGTTTGGGACTCCAACCTGGTTCCACCTTTCTAGCTTCCCTCAGTGCTCTCTCCCAATAGTATTGGCAATCTGTCTTACTTCGGTTCAGGGTTGATTTGTGTATTTTCTGGCATGATCCACAACCATATAGCAAAAGTCTCATATAGAGTTTTCTGCATCGTTTACCACAAATAGGACAGAGAAAAAAGTAGCGATTTCCTCCCTTAGTTCCTGGTATTCTTGCTAAATCAAAACGATCACGTTCAAAGGTGATATACAGATTATCTAGGTCTATTTCTAGTTTTCTACCGTCCAACTCAGCTATACCGTGACTGATATTCTTGTTTTTCATTGGCTTTATAAATGTCTCTATGGTTATTGATTTTATAGTTTTCATCCGCTCCAAAATCTCCATATACAGAAAAACCCAAATCTATTGGGATAAGTAGCAATTAAACCACAAAAAGAGGCTGGTGCCTCTCTTGATAGTTCTAGCTTTCTGCCTCTGCCACATAATCAGCAAGGCCTTTATATTCGCCTTCTACGTCCAACTTTTGGAGTAGGCTAATACTTTCATCGCCCAGCATTTCCAACGTACCAAAAGCAGTCATAGAGTCCATAGGGGTAGGCTTATCAGAAAGCAAGCGATCAGCATAGTCTAATAGTTCTAGCTCGTAGTCTGTAACCTTATTGAGCAAACTCTCAAAATCCTCTGACTCTTTGAGTTGAATCACGCGCTCCCGTTTGTAACATTCTTCCAACGCTGCAGCCTCTCCTGGTTGTTTGTCGTAGTCTTTAAAGCTGTCACAAATACGCTTGAAAGTCTTGTTTAGCTTGTGATCTTCTACATACTCAGCGACAAGCGTGCCTTTATCCTTGTAGGTCAATGAGATTACAGGCTGGCAATATGTTCCAGTCATATATCCCAGTAGCGCGTGACCTGCTACTTGAGCGGTGTCTTGGTCTTTAAATTCGTAAGTGAAAGTAAATGTTTTTGCTTTATCAGAAAATGTTTTTAATGTCATGTTGTTTCTCCTGTTCTGTTATTTGTATAGAACCATCACACTGGTTAGTGTATCCATATCCTCACTATTCCCCACTGTTGCCTCTGTATATTTCACGTCAATAACTTCAACGCCTGCCATAAAACCATTTACCTGGCTTTCCAAATCCCAAAGGGCTTTCTTGTATTTCTGATGAAATAGTTTAATTTTCATGTTGTTTTTCCTCTTTCTGTTTTTAAGGGTGTCACTAGTAGTTACACCATTGCAAGGGGGTCGGTACTATCTACCCCATTTTGTTACCTTCTTTAGTGATTTTGTTACCTTCTAGGTAACATAGTTCAGCCTTACTCCCCCAAGGGTTTAGATCCTTTTGTTACCATGTTACCTTCTTTTGAAGTCATAGCCCTTATATATAAAAATACTATTTTTTCCCTATATAGAGAGTTAAAAACAAGGTAACAAGGTAACATTTTCCCAAAAAAGTCAGTAGTATCAAGGGTTTAACAACGTTACCTTCTTTCTAAACAAGGTAACAAGAAGGTAACATTTTTGGGCAAAAACCTAGATATACCAAGGGTTTAGGGCATAAAAAGAAGGTAACATTTTAGTCTTTAACGACAGCGTGATTAGTTTTGGATAGTTTGGTTCTTTCAAACTCTAGCGGATCTAGTTTGTCATAATCTTCAACTTTGACCCTCGCTCTTTTAAGTTTGTAATGATTGGGTGTTAACTGTTGTAAGTGTCTTATCGTTTCTTTTCCTGCCCCGTAAACATTGGGCTTGGGTATTCCCATATCTTCAGCATAATGTTTCAGCGACCTAGTTAGTATAAAAACAGGTACTACGTCCAGCTCATGCCAACCTTTTTCCATGTATTCATGCTTAACCCATGAAAGTAAGTAGTCATTATCCTCCTGGTATTCTTCTAGGAGTCCTTTAACTGCTTTAGGTTCGATAAAGTGAGTAAATGGCTCTTGATTGATAGCTTTGTAGAGGGCATATTCTAATACTTCATCATTGGCCAAAAATTCATTTTTTATCCAAGGTTTTTCCTTCTCCCCGTTAAAGTCAGCATTAAAAGGGACGATCATAATTCTACGATACCAGCCTTTTGTCTTGTTGCCACCATTGGGGATATAGTTGCCTGAAAAGATATTGAATAGCTTAAAAGTAGCTTCAAAAGCTGGCCGACCTTTTGGATTGACTAGCACGGTGTCCCCACTAGTGATACTCATTAGATCCGACGGATTTTTTAAGTATTCGTTAGGTGCTTCATCCCCAATATTACAGACTTTACCTACCAAGGTTTCTAAGTTATGTTTTTCAGCAAACTGTGCAGGTTTTAAGGCTGATATATTGCTTTCCCCTATCAGGTTGATAAGGAAGCGCTGAAATGTCCCTTTACCATTGTTACCGTCCCCGTAGAAGATAGCAAACTTATTTCGGGTATGGTTAGGGTTAATAGCTTCAAGGATAATCTGCCAAAACAGTGTTACCAGTTCACTATCATTACAAGCGATTGAGTTTAGCCAATCATCAAAAGTTTTGCCCTCTCTATCTGTTGGGACTCGTTTAGGCGCGTGGTAGGCCGTGCTTATCTTACTTGTAATTACATACTTAGGACTAAAGGGGAGTAGTTCCTTAGTTTCTAAGTTGATAATGCCGTTCTGTACGGGAATAAGGTTAGCACTTTCTAAAGGTTTTCGTATCTTGGCCAATGTTCTAACCATTAACTTAATCTGTGGCCACTCTCTGGGTTTAATTCTAACGTCAAAGGTCTTACACAAAAGATTGAATAGATCATTACTAGCGGTATAGATACCCTCGTCTAAATCATAGATATAGAGCAGGCTATAATCAGGTATATTGCTCTTGCTGATAAAAGTAAATGTGACAATCTCGCTCAGTATTTTAGCTACTGTGAATGTCTGTGGCATGGCCACCTTTTCGGTAACGTCCCCTGTGGTCTCATTTACCTTAGTTTCGGTATGTTCTGCCCGCCATTCTTCTCCAGCTTTAAAGATACGATTTTCAAGCTCCTTCATCGTTCTAGGAGGTTGTTCTTGCTCTCTGACCTCCAAGATTTCACTTTCTAGGTTTCCTAATTCTTCTAGTTCTATGGTTCTAACCTCTCTTTCTATATTCAGCCCGTGCTATGCTGCTGAATGTACGGTCTAGTTCCTCGATTGGTAAAGGTTCAGCCGTCACGCTATTGGCTATCTTTGTCAGTTCGTAGGCGGTCTCTAAGTCACAATCAACCCACTTGTTAAAGAGCAAGCCTACAAATCGTGTCACTGCCACGTTACGCCCTCCCTCGTCTCCAAAGCCATTAAAAAGCGTGTCAATGATCCTCATTGTCATTGACCTCTGGCCACTTGCTCTAGGCTTGTAACGCTCAGTAGTTTCTTGCTTCGCTCTTGGTTCAACCTTGGGGACTGGATAATCTAGGCCATGCTCTACGATTTTTTGATAGTCTGCTGGGTTGCCTGTTGTGACTGGTAGCCCTTGGAGTTGTGACCAGGTTAGACTGGCCATGTCAAATGGTAGCCCTATCTTGTCAGCAATCTCCTTGACTACCTGCTTATAGGTTGCCTCATTCATCACGTTGTCAGGCTTCACCACAAGGCGAAAACGGGGCTTTTCTGCGCTATGTTTGATAGTCGGGTATAAGATATAGGAGTAGCCAAACAAGGCGCTAGAAACGGCGTTTATGAAGCCCTCAGACGTCTCCTGTATATCGTCATAATCAAGAAAAATCAAATCCCGATATACTAGGCTGGTGTTGTTTCGCTTGTAACTCCCGTTTTTCTCCGGCATAACCTTACCACTTAAACAATATGGCGCCTGGGTTCTTTTGTATTCCTCCGGATCAGCACTTTCAGAGACTACAAAAGGTTTAAAGCGTTCAATATACTGGAATGGCTCAATCTTATCAAATGGATAGACAAGATTACCCTGAAAGCCTCTAGCCTCGTAAATTGCCACATTATCGCCCCTTTCTACGTTTTTTCTTCAGCTTTTTAAGCCTTTGCTGCTCCTTTAGCTGGTCTAGGGTTGGCCTGCGCTCTTTGTAAAATTTAATATTGTGATAATGTCCTTTATTATCTGCCGGATGAATACTATACCTTGCCATTTTCCACCCCCATAAACTTCCAGATGTCAGATATTTTATAATAGATTTTCCTAGTGTCTTCTAGTGGGGGCTGGTATCGTCTTAGCCCAGCATCTTCCCACTTTTGGAGTGTCTTATATTTTACGTCTAACTCGTCCATGACTTCCTGGGCTGAGATTAACCCTGTCAAACGTGGTTTGACTGTATCACGCGCCTCCAGGTAATTCTCCACAAGCTCCAGAACGCCATGAGTTAGCTCATATTCGCTCTCTTTGCTAAGACTAAACAAATTCATCAGCTCCCTTCAGTAGTTGCTTGTAGCTCTCTAAATCAGCATTTAAAAGGACCGTTAGGCGTTTCTGTTCTTCCTGTACCTGGTTATAGAATGCCTTTGCTCCGTCCAGTAGCTCCTCTTTGTTAGCTGGGATAAAGTAGCCTCTAAAAGCTCCGTGACGTATCCCGATGATAGGAACGCCGTAGCGCGTGATCAGACGGCTGATAATGTCCTGTACAGTTCTTTCTGCTAGTTTGGTGATTAGGCTGATTTCTGCCCCTGTTATGGAGTTCTCAGCCCCTACCTTGATTAGTCTTAATACTCGCTTATCATTCTCTGTTAGGCTCATTCAATTCCTCCCCATACGTTAACCCCTGCAAGCTGGATATATCGCCCATAATCAGGGTTTAAATCCTCGCTAGGTGTTTCTATCGTCTGTTTGTTTTCTCGCTCAATTTGGGCGCTTTTTTTGCGATCTCGGTGGTTTAGATAAAGCAGTAAGCCAATCAATACCACGATGGAGATAAACGCCTGTGTGTTGCTTAAATCTAGTTCATTCATGCTATGCCCTCGCTTTGTAATTCTTGATGTAGTCCACTTGGTCGCTTCGCTCCATCTTCAGGAAGTCGTCCACCTCTTCGGTGCTCACTTTTCTATCTACAAAATCAGAGATAAACTGAAAGAGGTTCGGGTGTCTCTCCTTGATTTCAGCCATTAGTTCATCAAATTCTGCTTGTGTCATGTTATCTAGGTCTAGTGTCATTTCAATAGCCCTCTTTCTTTCAAATCCTTTATAATCAAGCTACGTAAATACGTCCAGGTTGAAGCAGTTGTGTGATTGATCCCATTACTTAAATTGTTTTCTTTTATTGCTTGATCTAAGAAACTGAATAGCAACCAGTCAGGAGCTTCCCCGTGCCTTTCTGTGCATTCGTCGTCATATTTTTTTAATTCTCCAAGCAGGTTCTCAACATTCCTATTAAAGAAATCCTCATGACTTGCCTCTTGCTTTTTATACACCTCAGATAATTTGTAAAACTGAATCCATAACTGACTAATTGCTGATCTACAATCTTCAGCAATCTCTGTTGCCCCATGGTGTTTCTTGGAAAAATGCCACTCTGATAAAATATCTAGCTTTTCCTCTACAAGTCCCAGCTCTTTTTCAAAATCTTTAAAGTATGTGTCCATGTTTTTTACCTCTGTTTCTGTGTTTGTGTAATTGCCTTGATGGGCTTTTTAATGGTCGTTTCCTATACATGATTGGCACCACTCCAAACGCTGGGCGATTGCCCCAAGTTGGCGGACGCTTGTAGTGATGACCAGTTTAAAGAGTTAGCGCTCTCCGTATGGTCAAAATGTCCTAGATATGCTATAATCTAGTTATAAATCTTTACTAAAACCTCTTTAATAATAGCTTGCCTGCGTTGTTAAATTCGTTTTAGTCTTAGTGTGAAAGGCTTTGCTGATTGGTCTCGGTAAGCCTTTTTTGTTGTTCTCACGCGCTTCTTTGGCGTGTTTTTTTATTTCTAAATGCCATAGCTTTGATTTCTTGGTAACTCATATTCAAGCCAATCATGGCTATTACCATGTCTTCAAATGCCTGGTACTTCTCCAGCTCGTCACTGGTCAAGCTATCGATGCCATTATAGCCCCCACGTTCTTTCCTTAGCTGCTTAGCGTTCCTGTCGGTTACTGCCTTTAGTAGTAAGTTGTTCATGGTGCTATGCGCGTGCTTTGGTGCATTAGTCCATGTTTCAATACTGTCATGCAAGGTTTTTCTTTTTGGCTTTTCTAGCGCCCTCTGCATACGAAACTTAGAAAGTTCCTCACGCATTTCAAAGAAGGCTTTGACTAGATTGGTTTTGAAGTTGGCCACTTGCTCGGTATTCTTTAAGAATGTAACTAACAAGGTCGCTTGTTGCTCATTCAAAATATAGTCCTTGGTATTCTGGCCACTCTCCATAGCTTGGATTTTAAATCCAACCTTTCCGAACTGTTCAAACCTTTCTTGATGTTTGCGGATCGTCTTGGTTACTGTGTGATGTTGCAATCCTGCACATTCTGCAACAATACTGCTTAATGTGTACGGCTCTTTCTTGCCGTCCATGTAGACTAGTTCCATTGTGGTTCTACCTCCTGCATGAATCTGGTTAGCTTGCTTGTCAGACGGCTCTTCTCGTCCATATTTTGAGCCTCTGCAATGGCTTTGGCTAGTGTATCGATATAATACCGCTCTGCCTCTGCCAACGTGTCAGGGGCTTTTATAGTGGTCTGTGGTTCTTCCACCAGTTCCCCAGCCATATAGTAGCCTTGTTTTCTAATATCTTTTAATACTTGCTTAACCCATTTCTTAAACTCTTTAGCTTTTGGTTTGCGTGATTGGAATAGAATCTCATATAATCCTTGTTCGGTTAGAAACCAGACTTGTTGAACGCCTCCAGGGGTAAGAACTTTCTTCTTGTCCTTTTCGTCTTCGTCTACCATTTCAAGAAACTTACTCAAACTGCTATTTGAGTAGTCTATCATTCTAGCAATCTCTCCAGCTCTAAAAAGTGGGTTGTCAAAATCTCCGTAGATGTCCAACGCTTGACCGTGGAAAATAGTAGTAGTGACAACCTGCAATAGTTTCCCTTGGTCTGTTGTCTCTTCAAAAATACTTACTTGTGTTGTCATGTCTTGCTTAACCTCTCTGTATAACTGATTTAGTCTTTTTCTGCTTTCCTTGTTGGGCTTATGTTTGCCCTGTGCCCACTTGCCAACTGTTCGGGGGTCTATTCCTATTCGTTGGCCAATAGCTACCAAGTTCAGCCCGTGAGTGGTTCGCATTTCATCGATGACCCTTGTATAGTTCCTCTTCATTGCTTGCCTGCCTTTCTTAATCTTCTGGTGTTAGTAGTTCGTCAATAGAAACACCTAGATAGTTAGCAATTTTTAGCAAGGTTTCAATATCTGGGCGCTTAGTACGCTCATAGTACAAAGCTATCAAAGTGCTTTTTGCGATACTTGTCGCCTTGTGTACGTCTGAAACCTTTTTTCGTTGTTTTGCTAAAAGAACACGAAAATTATTTTTCATATCCCCAACCCTCCTTTTTTATATTTTTGGGAAAAATTGAAGCGTTACCGCTAAAATTATATCTCTTATTATACACTATGTTTTTATCGTGTCAAGTAAAATAATAAAAAAACTTGAAAATTTTTAGTGCATAGGCTAAAATATTTTCAAGGAGGAGTTTTCTTATGCTTCGTAATAATTTAGCTAAATTGATGATTGATAGAGGTATCTCGGCAACTCAGTTATTTAATGACACTGGTATAGCACGCTCTACCATTTCAAAAATTTCAAATAATAATACAGATAAAATAAGCTTACAAACCATTGATAAAATTTGTAATTATCTAGAGGTTAGCCCTTCAGAATTTTTTGATTTTTGGCCTTATGATGTAAAGGTACAGTGTGGTTTTATTAATTTTGATTCTCTTGCTGAAGTAAAAGAGAAATGGAAGGCAATACCAGACTTTAAAGAACCTGCTTTTTTATTAATTGAATTTACTAGAGGCAAAAATATAAAAAGAGTTCTTGAGTACAGATTTAATTACATAGAGGAATATGAACCAGGTATTCCATTTAACAATGGATATTTAGACAGTATTGTTCTGGACAATTCCCCGTCAGAAACGAGTATTTTTGATAATATGCCTGTTCAATTTCAAAATGAATTAGTTGAAGAAATAAAAGAAAAACTATCTGAAACTTTTGATGTTATGCCGTTTTCGCCAACGATAGAGAATTTGGACCTATTCACCCTCAGCGGTCTGTTCTAAACCCACGCGCCACAATATCCAACAATCCTGAAGCGCGTGACTTCTCAAGCTTCGTTCGAGCTTCAAGCCTATATAAGCCCCATATCTACTAATTTTGTTGATGTCAACAAATGTCAACCACTTACAATATTTTAGAAAGGATACTTTATTATGGAACTCCAACAGTACGATGAATTAACTTTTGAAAATATCAAACACATAGACGAAAATGGAGTAGAATTTTGGTACGCCAGAGAACTACAAACCATTTTAGAATATATGGAGTGGCGTAACTTTAACCAAGTTATAGACAAAGCAAAAATAGCCTGTAAAAACTCCGGAAAGCGCGTGGTTACCAATTTTGTTGACGTCAACAAAACTGTACAACTTAATTTTGGAACGCGAGAAATTGCAGATATTAAACTCTCTCGCTATGCCTGCTATTTGATTGTCCAAAATGGCGATCCTAGAAAAGAGGTCATTGCACTAGGGCAATCGTATTTTGCTATTAAAACCCGTCAGCAAGAACTACACGATGATTTTAATCAACTGACTGAAGATCAGAAACGCATTGCTATCCGTGATGAAATAAAACATCACAATAAATCGTTATCTGAATCTGCTGGCAATGCCGGTGTTAAAAACTTTGGCCGATTTCACAACTCAGGATACAAGGGGTTATATGGTGGGTTAACTATGCAGGATATTCATAACCTCAAAGAACTAAACGAAGGGGAGCATATTCTGGATTTTATGGGGAGTGCTGAATTAGCTGCTAATTTATTCCGTGCCACTCAGACCGACGAAGTTCTACGACGTAGAAACATAAAAGGCGAAGATCTCGCAAATGATACCCATTTCAACGTAGGCCGAACCATTAGAAATACCATGAAAGAACTTGGAACAACCATGCCGGAGAATCTCCCTACTCCTCGTGAAAGTATACAAGAGTTGAAAAATAAACAGAAAGAACTTGAAAAACAAGCTGATAATAACCAACTTTCGCTCTTTGATGATATGTAATAGTGGGCAATATTAGCCCCATATTCGCCTTGTTTCATACTCTGGTATTATTTACGTCTTGATTGCTTAAAAGCGAAAATAGGGGCATTCTCGTAGCTCCTCGCATGATATAAACCACAATCTAAAACCTCTTTAATAATAGCTTGCCTGCTGATGTATTTTAGAAAGGTTTATCATCATGAAAATAACTGAAGTTATAAAAAAAGACGGTAGTAAAGTCTATCGTGCTAATGTATATCTAGGAGTTGACCAGGTAACAGGAAAGAAAGTAAAAACCAAAGTAACAGGGCGGACACAAAAGGAAGTTAAGCAGAAAGCTACTCAAGAAAAAATTGCTTTTCAGAAAGCAGGATCTACTAGACAAAAAGCTAGTACCATAACAAGCTATCAAGAATTAGCTAATCTCTGGTTGGAAAGTTATCAGAATACTGTTAAGCCAAACACTCAAGGCAATGTTAGAAAGCTAATCGATAATCATATATTGCCTAATTTTGGGGCCTACAAGCTCGATAAGCTCACTACTCCACTTATCCAGTCAATTATCAACAAACTTGCTGACAAGACTAATAGAGGGGAAAAAGGGGCTTTTCTACACTATGACATGATACACGCTTTAAACAAACGTATCTTACAGTATGGCGTAACCATGCAAGCGATACCGTCCAATCCTGCTCGTGATGTTGTTTTACCTCGTAACACTCAGAAAGCAAAGCGAAAAAAAGTAAAACACTTTGATAATCCAGAATTAAAAAAGTTTCTTGTTTATCTTGATAATTTAGATAGTTGTAAATATCGTTATTACTATGACGTAACGCTCTATAAGTTCCTACTGGCAACTGGTTGCCGTATCAATGAGGCTCTAGCGCTTAGCTGGTCTGATATTGACTTAGACGGTGCCATTGTACACATCACCAAAACACTAAATCGGTATTTAGAAATTAACAGCCCAAAATCTAAGGCTAGTTATCGGGATATAGATATAGATCAAGAGACTGTTAGTATGCTAAAGCAGTACAAACTGCGCCAAACTAAAGAGGCCTGGAAGATAGGACAACGTGAAAGTGTAGTATTTTCTGACTTCATTCATGAATATACTAGCATTGTAAAACTTAAAAAAAGATTACTAACACATTTTAAACGAGCTGATGTTCCGAATATAGGTTTTCATGGTTTCCGTCATACTCACGCTAGTTTACTGCTTAACTCTGGAATACCTTACAAGGAACTCCAGCACCGCCTAGGTCATTCAACTTTATCAATGACCATGGACACATATAGCCACCTCTCAAAAGAGAATGCAAAAAAAGCAGTATCATTCTACGAAACTGCACTAAAAGCACTATAAGGGGAACAAAAAGGGGAACAAAAAGGGGAGCAAATTCAAAAATTAACAATTCAAGACAAAGCAAAAAGCCAATAACAACGGTATTTTGTGAGAGTTATTTTGTAAAAAAGGCTCATTATTCTACAAAATTGTTATATTTGAAAGTCATTTTCTAAAAGTATCCTTTTTCTGATATAATGTAGAAAACTACTGAAGGAACTACTATGAAACCTATACTTGAAACCATTGATACGCGTTTTGGAACAGCCAGTAAACACGCTTTTTCGCGAGGAAACACCCTACCCTACACAGGTGTTCCTTTTGGGATGAATTACTTTGTACCCCAGACTAGTGACCAGGAAGGATCTTGGTTCTTTGATCCCCATCTTCCTATCTTTCAGGGTATTCGACTAACCCACCAACCTAGCCCTTGGATTGGCGATTACTCCTGGCTCTTGCTGACACCAATTACAGGAGAAATCAGCGGCAATACTCTCTTTCATCGTCAATCTTCTTATAATCTTGAATGTGCTATTTTTAATCCTCATTTTCTAAAGATTTTTTCTGAGCGTTACCAGATTGAAACGCAACTAAGTCCTACTTGCTATGGTGCTTCCCTTCAGATAAGACAAGGACAAGGAAAGAACCTCTCCCTCTATCTTCATGCCGCAGATGAACTGACAGTCGAACAAGTCCATAAGCGTACTCTGGCCCTGAGACAAGCAGGAGAAACCGAAACCAATAAAAGTCCCCTAGCCATGTTCACTGCCCTCACATTTTCAGTAGAAATCTTATCTATCAAGCAAGAGGGACAGGACTGGCGTATTGACTTGGCTGGAGCGGAAGCTCAGGTTCAACTGGCGACTTCCTTTATTTCCAAAGAACAAGCCCTCTTTAATCTTCCTAAACAAGATTTTGAAGAAACGAAAATAAACGCTAAAGCGAGTTGGGAAGATCTTCTAGATCGTTTTGATGTCGTGGAAACTGGACCAGTAGATCGAACATTTTTTGATCACTGCCTCTACAGACTTTTCCTCTTCCCACAAACCTTCTATGAGGTAAATGAGCAAGGCGAGACTATTCATATAGACCTTGCTTCAGGAACGATCAAGCCTGGTCTACTCTTTACCAATAATGGTTTTTGGGATACCTTCCGCACTTCATTCCCACTCTTTGCCTTGATTATTCCGGAACGCTATCGTCAGTTTCTCGAAGGCTTCCTCAATAGCTACCGCGACACTGGGTATCTCCCTAAGTGGCTGGCTCCTGACGAAAGAGGAATGATGCCTGGCACCTTGATTGATGGCCTTATTGCAGATAGTGCTTGTAAAGACATGGCACCTGAACTTGAGGAGGAATTTCTCAAAGCCATGCTTGAAACTGCGACTAAGGCTGATCCAAAAGCTATCAACGGACGACACGGCCTTGCTCAATACCAAGAACTGGGCTATCTATCTACAAACTTCCATGAAAGTGTCAGTCATACACTGGACTATGCTTACAGTGATTTTTGTATCTCTACTTGCGCAGCAAAATTGGGTCATGAAGAGCTAGCCCAAACCTATTCCCAATATGCTAAGAATTATCAAAACCTCTTTGACCCTGAGACAGGATACATGAGGGCGCGTGATGTAGATGGCAACTTCCGCCCTGACTTTTCTCCTTATAGTTGGGGCCGTGATTATGCTGAGTGTTCAGCCATCCAAGCCAGTCTCGGTGTCTTACACGATATTTCTGGACTTAGTCAACTAATGGGTGGAAAAGAAGCCTTTAGCAACTATCTCTTAAAATCTTGTCAAAGTCTCCCACTCTTTGAAACGACGGGTTATGGATATGAAATTCACGAGATGAGCGAAATGGCAACAGCACCTTTTGGTCAACTAGCCATTTCAAACCAACCAAGTTTCCACATCCCTTATCTTTTCCGTTACAGTAATTATCCTCAGTACACCAGTCTCTTAATCAAGACTCTCCGTCAAAAAGCCTTTCGAGCTGGCTGGGATGCTTATCCAGGCGATGAGGATAACGGTAGTTTATCGGCTTGGTATGTCTGGTCCACTCTTGGGCTTTACCCAACCTGCCCAGGAAAAGCAAGCTATGATCTTGGGATTCCGCTCTTTGATCACCTTCGTGTCTATCTTGCAGAAAAAGACCAGTGGTTGGATATTCACGCGCATCAAAATCATGAACACTTCCACTTTGTACATGACTGTCATCTTGACGGAAAAGAAGTTCAGAGTATTGGTCACCAGGATTTGCTAAACGCCCAATCTCTCGACTTTACCCTCAACTGGTTACCAAATCACTAATAGTTCAAATCCCTTTGTCATGTACAGGGGGATTTTCTGATTAATAGTAAATCCTCCACAAAGTTATCCACAGATTGTGTATAACTTTCAAATCAATTTCATATACTTCCAAACGATTTCTCTCAACCATTTTTTTGACATCCTAAAGTAAAAACACCCTCAATATCCTGTTCTATCAGTCTTTATAACCGACTACCTTAGTACTCAACTCACACATTCTATCTCTTTTTTCTAAACTAACATTTGGAAAACAATTTTTTATTTCACAAAGTTATCCACAGATTGTGTATAACTTTTACTCAAGTACAAACTCCAGCTGATAAATTCCCCCTACATTTTTTATAGGAAATTTCGGATTTTGTTAGGCGCTTTCAAAAAAACATGATATACTGAAATTAATAGAAAAGGAGACATTATGAAAAAAGATCAACACCAACTTAATTGGCTGATGGTTTCTCTGATTGCCTTCAACATGGTTTGGGGGCTAGGAAACGTCGTCAACAACTATTCTCAACAGGGAATTTCAGTCGTCGTATCTTGGATTTTGATCCTCGCACTCTACTTTATCCCCTATTCCCTCATCGTTGGACAACTAGGTTCTACCTTTAAGGAAAGCGGAAGCGGTGTTAGTGACTGGGTTGAAAAAACATCAACCAAACGTTTAGCCTACTTTGCTGCTTGGACCTACTGGGTTGTGCATATCCCTTATCTCGCACAAAAACCTCAAGGAATTCTAATTCCGCTTGGTTGGGCCTTGCAAGGTAACGGACAATTCCTTAAACAAATCGACATCCACTGGATCGTTATTCTCTGCTTGCTAATCTTTGGACTTTTCCTCTACCTTTCTACAAAGGGATTGGCAACTCTAAAAGTCATTGGTAGCTTAGCGGGAAGTGCTATGTTGATTATGTCTTTACTCTTTGTGCTTTTGGCTGTCGGTCTGCCTTTCATTAAACCAGACATCCAGTTTGCGACACCACACATGGATCAACTAAGCACCTACATTCCAAACTTTGATTTTTCTTATTTTACAACAATCTCACTACTAGTCTTTGCAGTTGGTGGTTGTGAAAAGATTTCCCCATATGTCAATCAAACCCGCAACCCTGCAAAAGAATTTCCAAAAGGTATGATTGTGATGGCCATCATGGTCGGTCTCTCTGCTATCCTCGGATCAGTTGCCATGGGAATGCTATTTGATGGCAATAATATCCCTGAAGACCTCATGCGTAATGGTGCTTATCAAGCCTTCCAAATGTTAGGAAATTCTTGGGGAGTTGGAAACCTCTTCGTTGTGATTTACGCTCTAACAAATATGGTCGGACAAATCGCCGCGCTTGCCTTCTCGATTGACGCACCATTGCAAATCCTTCTCAATAACGCTGATGAAAACTACATCCCAAGCTGGCTTCGAAAACGTACTGAAAAAGGTGTCCTCATTAACGGCTACCTTCTTACAGGTGTCCTCGTTAGCCTTATCATCATCCTTCCAATTTTTGGTATTCAGGAAATTGACGGACTTGTAAAATGGATGACCAACCTCAATTCTATCGTAATGCCAATGCGTTACCTCTGGGTATTCCTTGCCTACATGATGCTTAACCGTGCTTGGAAGACATACAAAAATGCCGAATACAAGTTTGTGAATAATCCTAAACTTGGCTTTATTATCGGTACTTGGTGCTTCCTCTTTACTGCCTTCGCTTGTATCCTTGGTATGGTTCCAAAAATTAACTATGCTGAGAATCCAACTGCTTGGCAATTCTCGCTTCTTACAAACATCTTGACCCCAATTATTCTGATTGGATTAGGTGTGATTCTACCAGTACTTGCCAAAAAAGAACAAAAGAAACAAATCAAATAAATTCTACTACTAGCTAGATAAAATCGCTTTTATCTCTGCTTGCAAGAATTTTATCAGCAAAAATCCCCTTAAACGTTACTGTTCAAGGGGATTTCTTTTTGTTTAATAGTCTATTTTCTACTTGGCTTCATACCAAGTTACGCCTTCATTTTCATCAGCAATGAGGGGCACACTGAGTTGAATAGCTTCTTCCATGGTTTGTTTGACCAATTTTTTCATCTCTGCTAGTTCTGATTTAGGAACTTCAAGAACAATTTCATCATGCACTTGTAACAGCATCTTGGTCTGATAGCCGCCTGCAACTAGAGCCTTGTCTAGCTGAATCATAGCAATCTTGAGAATATCTGCCGCAGATCCCTGGATAGGTGAGTTGATGGCTGTACGTTCCGCAAAACCACGAATGTTGAAGTTACGCGAATTGATATCTGGCAACTCACGACGACGTTTGAAGAGGGTCTCTACATAACCTTTATCACGCGCCTCACGAACCACTTCATCCATGTAGTTTTTGATCCCTGGGAAGCGTTCAAAGTAGGTATCAATGTAGGCCTTAGCCTCTTTACGACTGATGCCTAGATTATTCGATAAACCAAAGTCTGAAATTCCGTAGACCACTCCAAAGTTGACAGCCTTGGCATTGCGACGGTCGTTTGGTGTTACATCCTCAGGACATTCAATTCCAAAGACCCGCATAGCTGTTGAGGTATGGATGTCAGCTCCCTCTTGGAAGGCCTTAATCAAGTGCTCATCTTTAGAAATATGGGCCAAAACTCGTAGCTCAATCTGTGAATAGTCCGAGCTGAGAAGGACACTGTCCTCCCATTCTGGCACGAAAGCCTTACGAATGAGGCGCCCTTGTTCCAAACGAACAGGGATATTTTGCAAGTTTGGATCGACACTAGACAGACGACCTGTCTGAGTCAAATCTTGCACATAGCGCGTATGAATCTTGCCATCCGCTAAAATCCAATCCTGTAGACCGATTACATAAGTCGATTGAATCTTAGCAATCTGACGGTAATCGAGAATTTTCTTAACGATTGGTGCAATAGGTGCTAGACGTTCCAAGACATCTACTGCTGTCGAGTAACCCGTTTTTGTTTTCTTGGTGTATTCTAGAGGGAGACCTAGTTTTTCAAAAAGAAGGACACCCAACTGTTTAGGTGAATTGATATTAAATTCCTCACCTGCCAACTCATAAATCTCTTGCGTCAACTTTTCAATGACCAGTTCATTTTCAGTTTGCATCTCAAGCAATGTTTCTTTTTTAACCTTGATCCCAGCAATTTCCATCTTAGCAAGGACAGAAGCCAGAGGCTGCTCCATGTCATAAAGGAGATCTAATTGCCCATTTTCGCTTAATTTTTCAAGTAAGACAGGCTCCGTCTCAACCAATACAGCAACCTTACGAGCCA
The DNA here is from genome assembly GCF_047464415.1 of Streptococcus infantis. Classification (GTDB taxonomy): domain Bacteria; phylum Bacillota; class Bacilli; order Lactobacillales; family Streptococcaceae; genus Streptococcus; species Streptococcus infantis_AE. The sequence continues at coordinate 99,767 of NZ_JASHBX010000004.1, forward strand.
AGTGCTCCAAGAATTTTTCTCGCTCTGGGATAGCTTTCTTTACACCTTTACCGTAGAAGGTTTCATCATCGACCAGGTAAGTTTGACCGTAGAGACTAGCGATGGTGGAGATTTCATTATTCTCTACTGTTGATAGAAGATATTTTGCTAAACGACTGTCAAAAGCAGGAGCCTGTAAATCCAAACCAAAACGATTTAAGAGGACTTTTGCTTTCTTAAAGTCATATACTTTTAGAGGTGTTTTTTCTAGAAAGTCCTTGAAAATCGGGTCTTGCAAAAGTTCCAGCTTATCTGTGGCATAGAGCTTGTCTCCGCACGACCAGGCAAAACCAATCAAGTCATCTGTATGGTAGTTTTCTCCAAAAAGTTCAAAGTGGAAGATAGAATCTGCACTCAGCATATCTTGACTGAATTTGTCAACCATAGTAAAGTCCAAACTCTCAGCCACATCAGCTGATGATACATTTAAAGCCTGCTTGAGTTGTTTGAAGCCCATCTCATCGTAGAATTTACCTAAGCTTTCCACATTTGGTCCGCTATAAACCAAATCATCCAGTCCAATCTCAATCGGTGCTTTCGTATCAATCGTTGCCAGTGTTTTAGACAGAAAGGTTTGCTCCTTATCATTGATGAGATTTTCCTTCATCTTAGAAGCCTTCATCCCATCGATATTTTCATAAATACCTTCGAGCGAGCCATGTTCTAACAAGAGCTTGATCCCAGTCTTTTCACCAATCTTGGTTACACCAGGGATATTATCAGACTTATCCCCCATGAGTGCCTTAAGATCAATAAACTGAGCTGGGGTAATCCCCATCTTTTCCATGAGATATTCTGGGGTAAAGGCCTCAAACTCGGCGACACCTTTCTTAGAAATCTCAACCACCGTATGTTCATCCGTCAACTGGATCAAGTCCTTGTCTCCACTGACGATAGTTACATCAAACGAATCCTTTTCAGCTAAACGACCTAAGGTACCAATGATATCATCTGCTTCATACTGGGCTAGCTCATAATGACGAATTCCAAGATGCTCTAGCAACTCACGAATGAAGGGAAATTGCTCACGAAACTCATCCGGAGTCTTGGCACGACCACCCTTATAATCAGCATACATCTCTGTACGGAAAGTCGTTTTACCCGCATCAAAAGCAACCAAGATATGACTCGGTTGGATACGTTCCAGTAGGTGATTTAGCATCAGGTGAAAACCGTAGATTGCATTGGTATGTAGTCCATTGTCATTTTTAAAACGATCCAGTTGCTGGTAAAGTGCAAAGAATGCCCGAAAAGCAACTGAAGAACCGTCAATTAGTAATAATTTTTTCTTGTCCATACACCCATTATAAAGGAAAGCAGGGAAAAATACCATTAGGAAGAGCCCAAATGCTGAATAACACTTATGAGGCTGGTTTTTCTACTCGAACTCCATCAGCATCAACTTGAAATCCATCGATAGTCGTATTTACTGCCAATTCTCCAGATGCATTTACATAATAATGTTTTCCTGAAACCTGGAACCACTGACTAGTTTTCATAGCTCCAGAACTTTCCAGATAATACCAAATGCCCTTATCCTTTAACCAACCTGTCTGCATTTCACCAGATGACTTCAGATAATACCAATTCGAACCTTCTTTTAACCAGCCTGTCGTCATTCTACCATCAGCTTGCAAATGATACCAATTCCCATTTATCTTCTTCCAACCGACTGCTTTTTGACCATTGTCATAGTAGTACCAACTTGTTCCCTCTTTTTCCCAACCATTTTTAGAACTACTTGTTTTAGTTAAGGGGATATAGCGTCTGTTTCCACTTCGTGAAATATAACTAATCCATTTATATCCTTCTTTTTCAAAGGTTTGATCATAATGAACACTCATTCCAGCTTCGTAGTAATCAATGACAGTAGCTGTCAGTGTCGGCTGATCCATAATAGCTGATTTTTCTGTGAAGTGATGAGTTCCACTGAAAGCTAGTAGAGACTGATGAGGCCCTACACTAGCATTCCCAACATCTTTAAAATGAATAAAACCAGTCATAGAACTCGCTTTTACAATTCTACGATGATACGTTTCTGTATAATCGTAATTGTACTCCTCAATTTCAATCATGTCTCCAATCACGTTAGATACCCAAGCTACGTGACCATATTGCCCTCTTGTACTCCAAGCAATCGCACCAATTGCTGGTTGCTGGTCCACACGATAGCCTTCTTTTTGGGCTCGATAACCCCATTGATTGGCATTCCCATAAGCAGCTGGTAGCTCAAAACCATTGACACTACTTAAACGAAAAGCAGCAAAAGAGGTACACTGTCCTGAGTACATGCGCCACTTATCAATTTTTTGACTTCCATTTTTATAATAATAGGGATAATCATCTCCACGTGCCAGCGATCCATTGTTTGCCTGGTTGGCATGAACAGTTCCTCCACCAAACAAAAAAGCTCCTGCTAGTAATAGTGAAGCTGATCCTACAGCTGTCTTTCTGAGAAAAGTTCCCTTTTTATGTCCTGCTTTAGTAAATGTCATTCATTCTCCTTCAAATAATTAGATTTTTGAGGTTGACCTCATCTATATCATTCGAAAGAAAATAAAAAAAGTGAGAAATCTTCTCACTTTCATGATTATCCTTAATCCAAATAATGAATTAAGTTCTTTTCTGTCAAAATATCTGAATAGGTGAAAGATTCAACATAGACATTAGCCTGTTTGTCTCCTTCAACATTTCCAAACTCAACGATGAAGAGCGATGGATAAACCTCAATTAGTTTTCCTAAACGATTCTTTTGGCGTTTACGACCATTTTCTAAGGTCATTTCCACCACTTGTCCCTCATGCGCCTTAATTTCTTCTTTGATTTTTTTCATTTTAGCCACATCTGTAAATGCGTCTGTCATCTTGGTTCCTCCATCTTCGAAATACTTGAAAATTTATTATATTCTTTTTGGAAAATCAATTCTACCGTTCCGCGAGCACCGCTACGGTTTTTCTCGATAATCACTTCTACTTTATTATTTGGAATACCTTCCTCCTCTTCACCACCGCGCTCATAATAGTCATCACGATAGAGAAAAGCTACGATATCAGCATCCTGCTCAATAGATCCAGATTCACGAATATCAGACAAAACTGGTCTCTTATCTTGACGTTGCTCTACACCACGAGAAAGCTGACTAAGAGCTATAACTGGAACTTTGAGTTCTTTTGCTAGGATTTTCAACTGACGGGAAATCTCAGATACTTCTTGTTGACGATTTTCTCGACCAGTCCCTGTGATCAACTGAAGATAGTCAATCAAAATCAAGCCTAGATTACCTGTTTCCTGAGCCAGTTTACGGGAACGAGAGCGAATTTCTGTGATCCGAATCCCTGGTGTATCATCAATGTAGATACTTGCATTAGCCAGATTACCCTGAGCAATCGTATACTTGCGCCATTCTTCCTCAGTCAATTGACCTGTACGGATAGAATGCGACTCTACCAACCCTTCCGCAGCCAGCATACGATCGACCAAACTTTCAGCACCCATTTCCAGAGAGAAAATAGCAACTGTCTTGTCTAGTTTGGTTCCGATATTTTGCGCAATATTCAAAGCAAAGGCTGTCTTACCAACCGCAGGACGAGCTGCCAAAATAATCAATTCTTCCTCATGCAGACCTGTCGTCATGTGATCTAAATCTCGATAACCTGTCGCAATACCCGTGATATCCGAAGTCTGTTGAGAACGAGCTTCTAGATTTCCGAAGTTGATATTCAATACATCGCGAATATTTTTAAAGCCATTTCGATTGGCATTCTCACTAACGTCAATCAAGCCTTTTTCTGCACGAGCAATAATTTCGTCAGCAGGTTGAGAAGCCTCATAGGCTAGGTTTACAGACTCTGTCAACTTAGCAATTAGACGTCGAAGCATAGCCTTTTCTGCTACAATTTTAGCATAGTATTCCGCATTGGCAGAGGTTGGCACCGAATTGACAATCTCAACCAGATAAGACAAGCCTCCGATAGTTTGTAAATCACCCTGGCTATCTAGTATCGTCCGAACTGTGGTTGCGTCAATAGCATCTCCACAATCAGACAAATCAACCATAGCTTGAAAAATCAAACGGTGAGCATACTTAAAGAAGTCCTGTGAATCGATATATTCTCGGACAAAAACGAGTTTAGTCTCATCAATAAAAATGGCTCCTAGAACAGATTGTTCTGCTAGGATATCTTGAGGCTGAACACGCAGTTCTTCAACTTCTGCCATCAGACTTTCCTTCCTTTTACAATATTGTCAACCAATCGTAAATTAAGCTTCCTTGACACGAAGATTGATTACACTTGTTACATCTTGATAAATCTTAACCGGAACATCAATCAAACCAACTGCTCGGATTGGTGATTGAACTTGAATATGACGTTTATCAATTTTAATACCAAATTGTTTTTGCAATTCTTCTGCAATCTTCTTGTTAGTAATTGACCCAAAAGTTCGTCCGTCTGGACCAACTTTTTCGACAAACTCAACGATTGTTTCTTCTGCTTCCAGTTTTGCTTTAATTTCCTTCGCTTCTGCAAGCATCTCTGCATGTGCTTTTTCTTCTGATTTTTGCTTACCACGCAACTCACCAATGGCTTGAGCTGTAGCTTCCTTAGCAAGGTTTTTCTTAATTAAAAAGTTTTGTGCATATCCAGTTGGTACTTCTTTAATTTCACCTTTTTTCCCTTTACCTTTAACATCTGCTAAAAAGATTACTTTCATTCTTCTGACTCCTTTTCTTTTGTTTCATTAAAAATAACAGTTTTCAGTTTATCTCCTGCTTCTTGCAGGCTCATATCTGTCAAACGTGCTGCAGCTAAGTTAAAGTGACCACCGCCACCTAACTCTTCCATAATTCGTTGGACATTGATCTTACTTCTGCTTCGCGCAGAAATGGAGATTGCTCCTTGACTATTTTTAGCAACTACAAAGCTGGCCTCTATACCAGACATGGCAAGCATAGCATCAGCAGCCTTACTAATAACAACCGTATCGTACTCTTTATCCTCCAAAGCTTGAGCAACCAGGATTGATGGCTGTACCATTTGCCCTTGTAAAATTAATTCATTTACCAATCGATATTCTTCAAAATCAGTGGCCGAAATTTCCTGAATGACAATGCTATCACTCCCTCTCGTTCTGAGATAACTTGCAACATCAAAAGTTCGACTAGTTACCCGAGAGGTGAAATTTTTAGTATCCAGCATCATCCCTCCCATAAGAACACTAGCCTGAATACGACTCAAACGTTTCTTCTTAGAGTTTTGAAATTGAATCAATTCTGTTACTAGTTCACTAGCACTACTAGCTCCACTCTCGATATAGGTAATGACCGAATTATCTGGAAAATCTTGGTCACGACGATGATGGTCAATGACAATCGTCTGGGTAAACAAATCATAAAACTCTTTGGATAAGGTTAAAGCTGTCTTAGAATGGTCAACCATCACCAGTAAGGAGCGTTTGGTAACCATTGTCATCGCTTGATTTAAAGGAAGAAGTTTTGAAACACCCTCATCTTCCAAATAATTGACCGCTCGAGCGATATCTGGAGACAGTTGTGTAGGATCATAAACCACATAACTATCTTCTAGTACATTACTCGAAAACAACTGCATTCCAACTGCTGAACCAAGAGCATCCATGTCAAGATTCTTGTGACCAACAACAAAAACTCGATCGACACTTTTAAGTTTATCTGAGATAGCTGTCATCATAGCACGAGTTCGTGTCCGAGTTCGTTTAACAGATGCTGCTGAACCGCCTCCAAAGTAGATTGGATTTTTGGTTTCATCATTCTCTTTTACAACTACTTGGTCACCACCACGAACTTCGGCTAAGTTGAGATTGAGGAGAGCAACCTTCCCAATCTGGTCGTGATTCCCATCACCATAGGAAACTCCTATACTCATCGTTAGTGGTAAATTCCGTTGCTTAGCTTCCTCACGAAAGGTATCAATAACAGAAAACTTATCCTGCATCAAGTGATCAAGTACAGTGTAGTCAGTAAATAGATAAAACCGATCCATACTCACTCTACGAGAAAACATGGCATGTTTCCCAGCAAATTCTGAAACAAAATTTGCAACAAAGCTATTAATATGACTAATATCTGATTCAGACGTTTCATTTTCCAAATCATCATAGTTATCAACTGAGATAATCCCGATTACCGGTCTACTTGTCACAAGCTCAGCAGTAGCCTCATATTCACCAGAAACATCAAAAAAGTATAAGACACCTGAATTTCTATCTAAATGCACTGCATAACGTTTCTCCCCAACAATGGCATAAGCCCCTGGAGTAGAAATCGAACTCTTTAAAATTTTTTGAAATTGAGGAAAATCAATTTCTCCATCCTCAGTTGTTAAAATTAATTCCGCATAGGGATTGAACCATTCAATCTCACTGCTGTTCATGTTTAATTTAACAACTCCGACAGGCATTTGCTCTAGGAGGGCACTCAAACTATCCGTAGCCTGATGATTGACATACTGGATTTGCTCGATATCTGTTTTTTTGTAATATTTTTTCTGGAAATTAAATAGCAGAACATAGAATACGATAAATAAAAATAGACTTGCTATAGTGATAAGATTATCCTTTACTAACACAATCAAAATGGTCATAATCGTAAAGGTTACCATAGCAATAAGATACATAAAAAAGGGATTTATTTCATTTTTTTTCATTACAAACCTCTTGCGCATTATTATACCATAAATATGGCCAAAATGCGACTTTTAAAGAGGTATCCCTAGAGTCAATCAAGAGTAAAATGTCCAAACTAAAAAGTGGTTTACACTAGTGTAAACCACTTTTACAAACTAATTATTAAGATTATTTAACTTCTAGAAGACCGATATCTCCATCTTCACGACGATAGATAACATTTGTTGTTTCATCTTCAACATCTACATAGATAAAGAAGTCATGTCCCAATAAATCCATCTGTAAGATGGCTTCTTCCAAATCCATTGGTTTCAAATCAATTTGTTTTGAACGAACAACTTTTGGTTGTGCTACATCTAAGTCCTCAACTAAAGCATCTGTAAAGAGTTGACTTGTTGATACTTTATTTCTGTTCTTACGTTCAATTTTAGTTTTGTTTTTACGAATCTGACGTTCAATCTTATCTGTCACCAAATCAATAGAACCGTACATATCTTGAGAAATATCTTCTGCACGAAGAGTAATAGATCCAAGCGGAATGGTTACTTCTACTTTAGCAGTCTTTTCGCGGTAAACTTTCAAGTTAACACGCGCATCCAATTCTTGGTCTGCTTGGAAGTATTTTTCGATCTTTTCGAGTTTAGAAACTACATAATCACGAATTGCTTCTGTTACTTCTAGGTTTTCACCACGGATACTATATTTAATCATATAAGTACCTTCTTTCTAAACATATTTGTTTTTCTAATTATATTATAACGCTTTCATAAAATTTTTGCAAACTTTTTCCTCATCTTGCGAGGGAAAAAGTTTTAATATTCTGACAACCAGCCTCTAAAAACATACTTTTAAGACGATTCAAGGTAGTTCCAGTTGTATAAATATCATCAAAGAGTAAGATATTTTCTGGGGACTTCACTCCATCTTTCAATAAAAATGGAAACTCTGTAAGTAAACGATCAGATCGATTTTTTGAAGAACTAGCCTCCACTTCTTTTTTAACCAAAATATCCAGATATGCTAACCCAGTATCCTTTATCAAACCTTCAACTTGATTAAAGCCTCTGCTTTTTAAACGCTGGTCACTCAGAGGAACAATCACAATCTGATAGTTCTTATACTTCTTTAACTCTTTTTGCAATATCTTAGAAAATACCTTTCTAAGAAGATAATCTCCATCAAATTTATAGCGACTAAAATACTCTTTCATAGCCTGATTATAGGAATAAAGAGCTCTATGATCAACCTTTACACCTTTTTTACACCAAAATTGACAATCTTGACAAATAGTTGACAAACCTTTTTTAAAACAACTAGGACAATGATTACCACCAATGCTCTCGAAAGACGAAATACAGGATTCACAGACTATTTCCTCCTCCTTTTTAAAACAGAGCAGGTTAGTAAAGGTTATCTCTGTTTGCAAGCTTTTACCACACAATAAACACTTCATACTCCTGCCTCCTGATTCATTTGCTTAATCTCCTTTATGGCTTTCTTAATGGACTGATTGGGTCCGTCATGGAAAAATATAAGTTCTCCAGTAGGACGATCCATGCTTCTTCCAACTCGTCCACCAATTTGTACTAAACTTGACTTGGTAAAGAGTTGATGATTGGCTTCCACCACAAAAACATCTACACGAGGGAAGGTAACTCCACGCTCTAATATAGTTGTGCTTATTAATATCGTCAACTCTCCATCTCGAAAGGCCTGTACCTGCTCTAATCGGTCTTCCGTGATTGAGGATACAAATCCTATTTTCTCATTTGGAAATTTCTCCTGCAAAATTTCTTTTAGCTTTTCTCCCTTTTTAATCTCAGAGGCAAAGATTAGTAAGGGATAGGCTGTCTTTCTCTGTTTCTCAATGTAAAGTTTTAATTTTGGAGGTAAGCCATTTTTTTCTAAATATCTATTAAAATGGGATAACCAGATTGGCTTGGGGACAATGAGAGGATTTCCATGAAAACGACGAGGTAAACTGAGACGCTTTAACTCCCCTTGTTTAACTTTTCTATCTAACTCGTCAGTTGACGTTGCTGTTAAAAATATTCTCAATCCGGTATCCTTTACACAATTATTGACAGCATGGTAAAGTACAGGATTATCAACATAAGGGAAGGCGTCTACTTCATCCACAATTAATAAATCAAAAGCTTGATAAAATTTTAATAGTTGGTGAGTGGTTGCTACAACTAAAGGTGTACGAAAATAGGGATCCGACTCCCCATGTAGTAGCGCGATCTCACATGCAAAATCATTTTGTAGTCGTTTATGTAGCTCTAAGCAAACATCAATTCGTGGACTGGCCAGACAAACAGCTCCACCTTGATCAATCACCTTGGCAACAACTTGGTAAATCATCTCTGTCTTACCAGCTCCTGTCACTGCATGTACCAAGGTAGCCTCCTTCTTATCTACCGCCTGAAGGAGTCCTTGTGATACCCGCTCTTGAAATGGAGTCAGTTGACCTGACCATTTGAGTACATCTTGCTGTGGAAACCTTTCTTGCGGAAAATAATAGAGATTTTGATCACTTCTTATTCGCTTCATAATCAAGCATTCTCGGCAATAAAAAGCACCAATAGGCAAATGCCATTCTTCTTCTATCTGACTACCACAACGCTGACAATATTGTTGACCCTTTTCTTTTTTCATGGATGGAATTTGTTTTGCTTGTTGTCTCTCCTCATGACTTAATTCTTGCTCGGTAAAAAGGCGACCGAGATAATTTGGATTTACTTTCATATTTCTTTATTCGTAAAATGTAGAACTTTACGCTATTTTTTAGTACAATAAAAATATGGAATACATAACTATAAAAGAGGACGGACAAGTCCAAGAAGAAATCAAAAAATCACGCTTTATCTGTCATGCCAAACGTGTCTATAGTGAGGAAGAGGCTCGTGATTTTATCACAACTATTAAAAAAGAACACTATAAAGCTACCCACAACTGCTCTGCTTTTATTGTCGGTGAGCGTAGTGAAATCAAGCGAACTAGTGATGATGGAGAACCTAGTGGGACTGCTGGCGTTCCTATGCTAGGAGTTCTGGAGAATCACAACCTTACTAATGTCTGTGTTGTAGTTACTCGTTATTTTGGCGGTATCAAACTAGGGGTTGGTGGTTTGATTCGCGCTTATGCTGGTAGTGTTGCCCTAGCAGTTAAGGAAATTGGGATTGTCGAAATCAAAGAGCAAGCTGGCATCTCCATTCAAATGTCTTATGCCCAATATCAAGAATACGGTAATTTTCTTAAAGAGAATAATCTCATAGAATTAGAGACAAACTTTACAGATCAAGTTGACACTATGATTTTCATTGATAAAGAAAAGAAAGACGGTATCAAGGCTGATCTCATTGAATTTTTCAATGGAAAAGTTACTCTAACCGACAAAGGTTTACGTGAAGTTGAAGTACCTGTAAACCTATCGTAAAGAAAGGAAATATCATATGGCTTTTGGAAGATTAATTCAGGGACTCGCTGGAAACTTCAGTGAGCAAAGTAAAGAAGCTCTTACCAAGGAGTTTGGACAATATTTATTAGAAAATGAAGAAATTCAAAGCGGATATAAACTCATTCGTGACTCAATTATCTTTACTAATATCCGTATCATCTTTACAGATAAACAAGGGGTAACCGGACGGAAGATATCTATCAAATCAATTTTCCTCATGAACATTGTCAATGTGGAAATGGAAACTGCTGGACTTGGGATTGATGATAGTGAGATTACGATTACTTATTTAGAAAATGCCTTTTTAAAATCTCACAATGAGCATTTTAATTCTCACAAATTTGAATTTCCAAAGAAAACTGATATTGTACCTCTTTACACCTATCTATTTGACTTAGCTTATCATAATCGTTTGAATATGAATAGTTTGAATCACTGATATAAAAAAATCCTATCACTCCGATAGGATTTCTATATTTTACAAAAGTTAAAGTTAGAGTTATACTAGTAGCATCTTATATAAAGAGGTGCTAATATGGCAATTTATAACAATATCACAGAACTCATCGGTAAAACACCGATTGTTAAATTGAATAACATTGTACCAGAAGGTGCAGCAGATGTTTATGTAAAACTTGAAGCTTTTAACCCAGGATCGTCAGTTAAGGACCGTATCGCCCTAAGCATGATTGAAAAAGCAGAACAAGAAGGTAAATTGAAACCAGGTTCTACCATTGTAGAAGCAACTAGTGGGAACACTGGTATTGGTCTCTCATGGGTTGGTGCCGCTAAAGGTTACAAAGTTGTCATCGTTATGCCTGAAACAATGAGCGTGGAACGTCGTAAAATTATCCAAGCTTATGGAGCTGAACTAGTCCTCACTCCTGGTAGCGAAGGAATGAAAGGTGCGATTGCAAAAGCGCAGGAAATTGCTGCTGAGCGTGATGGTTTCCTACCATTACAGTTTAATAACCAAGCTAACCCAGAAGTTCACGAAAGAACAACAGGAGCTGAAATTCTAGCTGATTTCGGATCTGATGGTTTAGATGCCTTTGTTGCTGGTGTTGGTACTGGAGGAACTATTTCTGGTGTTTCTCATGCTCTTAAAACTGCTAACTCAAACATTCAAGTTTTTGCTGTTGAGGCAGACGAGTCAGCTATCTTGTCTGGTGAAAAGCCAGGTCCTCACAAAATTCAAGGTATCTCTGCTGGATTCATTCCAGATACACTTGATACAAAAGCTTACGATGGTATCGTTCGTGTAACATCAGATAACGCTCTTGCACTTGGCCGTGAAATCGGTGGAAAAGAAGGATTCTTAGTCGGTATTTCTTCTGCAGCAGCTATCTATGCAGCAATTGAAGTCGCTAAAAAACTTGGAGCAGGTAAAAAAGTCCTTGCGCTTGCACCAGATAACGGAGAACGTTACCTATCTACAGCACTCTATGAATTCGAAGTATAGTCTCCTAAATACACTAAGCCCTTGTATAGGGCTTTTTGTTTACCGTTTATAATAAAAAAAGGATTCCTATGAATCCCCTCTAACAAAAGAAAAGGAAGCAAATTAGCTTCCTTACTTTTTTATTAGTTATTCAAGGCTGCTGCCATTGTAGCTGCAACTTCTGCTTCAAAGTCGTTTGCAGCTTTTTCGATACCTTCACCAACTTCAAAACGAGCGAACTCAACTACTGAAGCGTTAACTGATTCAAGGTAAGCTTCAACTGTCTTGCTGTCATCCATGATGTAAACTTGTGCAAGAAGTGTGTATGCTTGGTCAACTTTAGTGTTGTCAAGCAAGAAACGATCCATTTTACCTGGGATGATTTTATCCCAGATTTTTTCTGGTTTGCCTTCTGCAGCCAACTCAGCTTTAATATCAGCTTCAGCTTGAGCAATCACTTCATCAGTCAATTGAGCTTTTGATCCATATTTCAAGTGTGGAAGAGCTGGTTTACCAACCATAGCACGGCTTTCATTATCTTGGTCGATAACGTGGTTCAATTGTGCCAACTCATCTTTAACAAATTGCTCATCCAATTCTTTGTATGAAAGAACTGTTGGTTTCATAGCAGCGATGTGCATTGAAATTTGTTTAGCAAGTGCTTCGTCTCCACCTTCGATTACAGAGATAACACCGATACGTCCACCGTTGTGTTGGTATGCTCCGAAGTGTTGTGCATCTGTTTTTTCAATCAAAGCAAAGCGACGGAATGAGATTTTTTCTCCGATAGTTGCTGTTGCAGACACATAAGCCGCTTCAAGAGTTTCACCTGAAGGCATTGTCAAAGCAAGAGCTTCTTCGTTGTTAGCTGGTTTTCCTTCTGCGATCGCTTTAGCTGTTGCGTTTACCAACTCAACAAATTGAGCGTTTTTCGCAACGAAGTCAGTTTCAGCATTTACTTCAACAACTGCTGCAACGTTACCATCAACATAAACACCAGTCAAACCTTCTGCAGCAACACGGTCAGCTTTCTTAGCTGCTTTTGCCATACCTTTTTCGCGAAGCAATTCAATCGCTTTTTCGATATCGCCTTCCACTTCAACCAATGCTTTTTTAGCGTCCATAACACCAGCACCAGATTTTTCACGCAACTCTTTAACAAGTTTAGCTGTAATTTCTGCCATTTTGATTCTCCTATATTTTTTAAAAATAGGAGAGCCGGGCTAAGCCCCGCCCTCCTAGGTAATTACTATTTATTATGAATTAAGCGTTGTCGCCTTCTACAACTTCAACGATTTCTTCGATTGAATCTGCTTGAGCTTCTGAAACTACAAATTCTGCTTCAACTGCTGCAACAGCATCTTCACCTTGGCGACCTTCGATGATAGCGTCTGCCAATTTAGCTGTAATCAACTTAACTGCGCGGATAGCGTCATCGTTAGCTGGGATGATTACATCAATATCGTCTGGATCTGTGTTTGTGTCAACCATCGCTACAACTGGGATTCCCAATTTTTTAGCTTCTTTAACAGCGATTTGCTCTTTATGTGGGTCAACTACGTACATTACATCTGGGATACGAGGCATATCTTCGATACCACCCAAGAATTTTTCAAGACGTGCACGTTGTTTGTTAAGAAGTGCAACTTCTTTCTTAGGAAGAACTTCAAAAGTTCCATCTTCTTCCATACGTTTGATTTCTTTCAAACGAGCGATACGTTTTTGGATTGTTCCCCAGTTTGTAAGAGTTCCACCCAACCAACGGTGGTTGATGAAGTATTGACCTGAACGTACTGCTTCTTCAGCAACTGCGTCAGCTGCTTGTTTCTTAGTACCAACAAACAATACAACTGCATCGTTAGCTGCAGCATCACGCATGAAGTCGTATGCTTGGTCAGCGTATTTTACAGTTTGTTGCAAGTCGATAACGTGGATTCCGTTACGCTCAGTGAAGATGTACTTAGCCATCTTAGGGTTCCAGCGACGAGTTTGGTGACCAAAGTGCACACCAGCCTCAAGAAGTTGTTTCATTGAAATTACTGCCATGAGTATTTCTCCTTTTTGTTTTTTTCCTCTTCTTGATTTCAGCTTGCAAAACGACCCGAAGGCAACAGCTTCACAATTCATCAAGAATGAGTATTATCGTTTACACGACAAGTCATATTATATCATAGTTGAACCTTTTTTTCAAGTAATTGTGCTAGTTTTTCCTTCATAACATAACTTCCCAACTGAAATTTTAAAAAAATTTATCAACTTTAAATAAAAAACATCCCAACATAAATTGGTTACTGCTAAATGTGCAATAACCGCTTATGTTGAGACTCAGATAAATACAAAATATTTCGAGTTGATAACTTAAATGTTTTGATATGAAAGAATCTACTTTATATTTTTTATAGCAAGTATCATATCTTCATACTCTATGTTATCAAAAAAACAATTACTAAAGATTAAACTTGCCAATAAGTCTTTGACTTTCTACTTGCTACTTCGAAGTTTCTTACGGATTTTATAGGCTATATTAAACAAGAAATACAATGAGCTAGTTGGGTAATTAAACTCACCAGCAAATTCCTCGATAGTGGGATTAAACTTAGATTTAAAATTAAATAACCCACCCTCTAAGTTGTTTTCAATTCCACCCATATTATGAGTTTCTGCCCCGCGTTCAAATGAATGTTGAGCAGTCTCAAACCATGTTGGAATAGCAGGTTGATAATGTCTAAATTCCTCATTCATTCCAGCATATAAGTTCTCAGAAGTTTTCCCAAATTCGATGGTCAAAGTTCCAGACAATGGAACAACACTGTTCCCTCTATCAATATGACTCTTAAGAAAAGAAATTTCTTCCTCTAATCGTTTTCTCTCTTGCTGATTCTCTTTTATTTTGCCTTCTTTCGTTTTATCAGTGAATTTCTGCGCTATTTTAAGATTTTTTTCGAGTTGCTGCTCAACTTCTTTCAGTCTATTAGGTAAATCTAAATAGCTCAGTGTGATAAAGGAATGATCAGGATAAGTAGTCAATAACTTCTGATAATAATCTTTTCCTCGTAAACTGATGTTCTTACGAGACTCTGTTTTCTTCATTAAAAATGAAAATTCATCTAATAAATCAAGTCCACCGAATTTCACTTCCAATCCTTTATTTCTTGCAGTTCGGATTGCCTGTCGAGTAGATTTGGACAGTTGATCCAGCGAGAAGTTTTCTTTATGAATATTAGCTTGAAAACGAGGTTGTATGTTTTCTGCCATATCCTTTGTCAATCCTGTCCAATGAACTTTATTTTTTTGCAATTCCTCAACAATTTCAAAAGTTATAGAATTTTGAATAGTTTTTTGGTCGATCAGACTTCGACTGATAAAAAGGCTTGGATCAAATTTAACCATTATTGCATTGCTTTTTTTAGCAATTTTTTTCAATGTTAAAATCACAAATTTCAGAAGTTCTTTATCTTCATAATTAATAACTGGGCCTCTTGGAATATAGAACATGGAAAATCCTAATGGAAGAGGCTGAATTAAGATATTCGCTACTCCAACTAGTTGATTTTCTTTATAAAATCCAACTCTCTCATTCCCCCAAGTATCCTTTATCTTGGCCCAATCACTACTCTGCAATAAATTCCCTTGAGGATGATTTTCTAAAAATAAATCCCACTCTTGAGCATCAACATTCATTTTATAAGTAAACATAATTCCAGTACCAACTCTCTTAAAAACATATTATTTCGTTAGATAAACATACTTATCCTAGCTACATATCCGATAGTTTTCATCCCATCTTTAATTCCATAATGACAAAAACATTCTGATAAAAATTTTTTATTAATACCATACAAAGGGTGAGATTAATAAAACCTCACCCTAAATTTAGTAATAATTAATATGTTAGTTTGGATAAATGTATCTTACTGTACCACGTGATGCTGTAGGATTAAACCATCCACGATAATTTCCGATTGGTTGAGTTCCACTACCATCATAGTTACATTCTGAAACTTGAATACGCGTTGTTGACTCAACAGCAGTAACAACTGCTACGTGCCCGTATCCTCCATCATCCCATGAAGCAATTGCTCCAACTTGTGGTGTAGAACCTGTACGGAAACCTGCAGCCGCTGCACTTGCAGCCCATTGACCACCATTTCCCCAGTAATCACCAGCCCATGGAGCCAAAGTCTTAGCACCCCATGTACATTGACCTACAGGGTAACTTGAAGCATTTGAACTATAAGTTGGTCGTTGACTTACAGTAGTTGCTGCAGGTGTGTAGCTTGATTCTTCATCTGATGATGAAGATGATGAAGAACTTGAAGTTGCTTGTACTTGTGCAGCAAAGGTTGTGTTAGCCGAAGCTACAAGTGATTGTTGTTGACTTGCTTGTTTAGCTTTATAAGCTGCCTCTGCCTCTGCTGCTGCTTTGGCTTCTGCCTCTGCTGCTGCTTTTTTCTCTAGCAAGCTAGCTTTTTCGTTTTCTGCTGTAGCTTTTTCAGCTGCAAGATTTAACTCAGCTACTTTCAATTCTGCTTGTTTTGTTGTCAAAGCTTGAGCATCGTCAGCAAGCGTTTGTTGGTTAGCAATGACTGTATTGATTGCTTCGTTGTTTGCAACTTGTTTTTCAGAAATAGCTTTCTTATCTTCTTTTTGTTGCTGCAACATTTTATTGTTTGCTGATACGATTTCACTCATAGCTGCTACACGAGAAATAGCTTCTGTAATTGAGTCAGAGTTAATAATCGTATTGATATAACTTGTAGCAGTTCCGTTCGTTTGTGCACTACGAGCTTGGTTTTCAAGTGATTCATTACGTGCTACGATATTTTTTGAAAGCTCTGCGATTTCACCTTCAAGTTTTTTAGATTCTTCTTGAAGTTTTTCGTTTTCAGATTGTAATTTTTCTTGCTCTGATTGAATAGCTGAAACTTTAGTTTGAATTTCGTCTACTTGTTTTTGAGCTTCTTTCTGTTGAGCTGTCAAGTTACTAATTTTACTATCTTGAGCAGCAATCTTTTCATCTGTTGTATTTGCTTTAACACTTGAAAGAACAGCTCCTTGTGAGACCAATACTGTACTTAACAAAAGTGATGCTAGGATTTTTTTCTTCATAAGTGTGAATACTCCTTCTTTTACGACAATACTAGTATATCAAAAAAAGGCCTAATAAATATTACGCCTTTATTACAGTTTTGTTTCTTTCTTATAGATATATTTTTTCAAAAATAAACTGAAAAATTAACATCCATAGACAGTTTAATATCATTGATGGAACTAGACCATAAACGATAAAAACTGTTATACTTTCAGCAGTTAAGCCAATCATTTGCGCTAGAAGAAAACTGCCAAATTCAAAAGAGAAAGTCATCATTAAAATAGCTAATAGTCTAGTCCATCTATTTGATAAAATGAGCGCATTATTTTTATAAACGATTGCACCAATAATCACAAAAAGAAGACTGGCAATCCCTACTAAATGGAAAAAATAAATATCGTATATAAGACCAATAAATAAGCAATAAACTAAAAATAGATACTCCGATACTTCAATAGTTTCAAACAACAAGAAGATGAAGATAAAGTGGCTCACAATTTGAAAATGTGGAAAAAAACTATTTACAAATTGCCCTAAATGACTGTCTATTAAGACAACTATAGGCAAGAGTAAAAACATCCCTATCTGCTTCAACAGTCTCATGATGGATTCCCCACTAACTCTACGACTTTTAGATTCATTGGATCAGCATGGAGTTTGACCATAACTTCTCTTGTTAGATAGTCACTACTATGGGTAACTGATACAACCTCTCCTACGGGAATATCTGTAGTTTTAAAGTTGCCCAGACCTCCTGTAACTACCTTGTCTCCTTGGCTGATATCACTACTACTATTTAACTGGCTTATTTTAAGCAAGTCTTTTTCTTTGTCGTACCCAATGATAATGCCATATATACTAGTAGAACCGTGTTGGATTTTAACGGATATTTTCTCCGTATTTTCCGCATTGGTCAATAAGTTGACCACAGTAGAGTTATCTTCAACCTTTCCCACGCTTCCAATCAGTCCTCCACCAGCAATCACAAGCATATTGCTTGTCACGCCTTGTTGAGAACCTGCATCAATTGTCAACTCTTGTTTCCAGGTTGCAGGAGTTCTCATGATGACGTCAGAAGCAATTAACTTGGTTGCATTCAATTTTGATTTCATATCCAATAACTGACGTAGTTGCTCATTTTCTTCCTTCAGACTGTCTGCTTCATTCATTTCCTTCTTCATCTGATAGAGTTCTTTTTTGAGAGTTTCATTCTCGTTATAGGTTCTGGTCAAACGACCTAAATCAGATTTTACGGAAGAAAGCCATTGAAAAGGCTTTTGCACTATTCTATCGACTAATGAAATTCCATCTCCAGCTTTTGTTACAACTGCACTTGATTGTGTTGTCACTAAAAAAACGGATACTACTAATACAACGACAAATAGAACAATGATATATTTTGATTTTTTAAAACGGTTCATACCTCTACCCTATCTCATTCTATACTTCACTTTAGGATTTCAACAAAAATAGAATCAAACCCAACACACATACAAGAAGTAAGGCCACACTATCTTTATTCATCCAATTTAACTGTCGATACTGACTGCGTCCATTCCCGCCTTGATATCCTCTAGCTTCCATGGCTGTAGCAAGAGAATCCGCTCGTTTCAAACTCGTAGCGAATAAAGGAATCAAAATAGGAATCATAGCCTTAACTTTTTGGATTACATTTCCTTCTCCAAAATCAACACCACGCGCCTTTTGAGCATTCATAATGCGAATCGTATCATCCATTAAGGTTGGTACAAAGCGTAAACTCATAGACAACATGAGCCCAATCTCATGAACAGGCACTTTAAATCTTTTTAAAGGTCCAAGTAAGGATTCAACTGCTGTTGCCAAACTTAGTGGCATAGTCGTCAAGGTTAGCAAAGTTGAGAAAAAGATAATCAACACAAAGCGGCAAAAAATGATTCCAGCCTGCTCAATACCATAGCTTGTGATTTTTATAAATCCCATCTCGAACATGACGTGACCACCAGAGATAAAGAACAGTTGAAAAAGGGTTGTAAAAGCAATCAGAAAAAACATAGATCGCAAACCTTTTATAAAAAAAGATAAGGGAACTTCTGATAAAACGACAAATATGCCTGTTGCAATGAAGAGTATGAGATTTGTAATTGGATTATTGGCCCAAAAAGCGATGATGATCAATAAAATCATTGCTACTAACTTACTACGAGGATCTAGACGATGAATAATCGAATTTCCTGGTATGTATCGACCTAAAATCATATTATCCATTGATAAACTCCTTAAACTCCTCTATCGTTATCGGCAATTGTTCGAAAGAAATTCCTCTGTCAACTAGCCTTTGAGCAAATCGTGTGATTTTAGGAACACCCAATTGGATTTTTTCCATAAATTCGACATTTTGAAAGACAAGACTTGGCTTCCCACACTTAACTAGTTTCCCTTTTTCCATCACATAAACTTGGTCAGCAAATTCGGCCACGTCATCCATAAGGTGGGTTACTAAAACAATTGTTATGCCATCTTGATGAAGCTTTTTAAACAAGGCCATCAACTCTTTTCGACCAATTGGATCCAAACCAGCTGTTGGTTCGTCTAAGACCAAAATGCTAGACTCCATTGCCAAAATCCCAGCAATAGCAACCCTTCTCATTTGTCCACCTGAGAGTTCAAATGGACTTCGTTCAAAGAGTGATTCATCGATTCCTACTAAAGCTAGTTTTTCACGCGCAATAGCTTCTGCCTCTTCTACAGAAACTCCAAAATTTTGAGGGCCAAAAGCCACATCTTTTAGGACAGTTTCCTCAAAAATTTGATTCTCTGCAAACTGAAACACCAACCCAACTTGTTTACGAATTTGACGAATTTGCTTATTGACCGATGTTGGTGTGATCAATGTATCAAAGACACGAACACTTCCCTCTGTGGGAACTAGCAAACCATTTAAAAGCTGCAAAATTGTGGATTTCCCACTTCCTGTATGCCCAATAATAGCAGTATAGGAACCATCTTCTATGGTCAAACTGACATCTGACAAGGCAGCTGAGGCAAAGGGTGTTCCTTCCTGATAAGTATAACTAACATTGTCTAGAATAATTCCCATAAAGCCTCCTCGAGCTCCTCCTCGGTCAGGTAGTGCTCTGATAATTTCAAGCCATTATCACGCAGTGATTGTTTTAATTGGTTGACAAAGGGTTGATCTAAGCCAATTTGATCTAAATCTGATCTAGAAAATAACTCTCTAGGAGTGCTAGTTGACTCGATTTCTCCTTTTTTCATCACCAAAACTCTGTCACTCATGGCCACCTCATCCAGATCATGCGTAATGGAGATGACTGTCATCTGATGGTCTTTGCGAATCTTCTGGACTATCTTAATCAACTCTAATCGTCCCTCAGGGTCCAACATACTTGTAGCCTCATCCAAGATTAAAATATCTGGTCGCAGAGCAACAACACCTGCAATAGCTACTCTCTGCTTCTGACCTCCTGACAAGCGAGCTGGTTCCTTTTTAGCAAATTCAGCCATCCCAACCAATGATAAAGCCTCAGAAACGCGTTTCTTCATCTCTTCAAGTGGGATTCCTTGATTTTCCAGTCCAAAAGCAACGTCGTCTTCAACAGTTGCTCCTACGAATTGGTTATCAGGATTTTGAAAGACCATACCAATCTTACGTCTTTTTTCCCAGACATTTTCTGGAGTTAGGCAATCACCGTCTATCCAAATTTCTCCAGATTCAGCCTCGAGCAAACCATCAATCAAGCGAACTGTCGTTGATTTTCCACTACCATTATGACCAACGATAGACAACCATTCTCCACGTTTCACGTGAAACGAAAGGTTATGAACATCATAATGTTCTTGATCTGCCTGATATCGAAAAGACAGATCTTTTATCTCAATAATCGATTCCATATCTAACGAAAAGTTCCTTTAAACAAATATGCGCTTCCCTTGAAATAATCATAACCAGAATAAACTGTGAAGAACAAGGCAATATAAAGAGTTATCTGACCAAGCACATTCCAGTGAAGTAGCAAGAATATAATCGCAAACATCTGACTAAATGTCTTGATTTTTCCAGGCATAGCAGCAGCTAGAACAGTACCTCCTGTTTCAACTAAGAGCAAGCGCAAACCAGTGACTGCAAGTTCACGGCAGATAATAACTGCTACCACCCAAGCTGGTGCCATCTTTAGACCGACCAACATGATAAAGGCTGACATGACCAATAATTTATCAGCCATTGGATCTGCAAATTTACCAAAATTACTAACCACTTGCCATTTTCTAGCTAAATAACCATCTAGATAATCAGTGATACTGGCAATAGCAAAAATAACTGCTGCTATTTTATGTAACACAGGAGATGGCCCAACTGATAGAAGGAGAATAAAAATCGGAATAAATAAAATTCTACCAAGCGTAAGCATATTAGGAATATTCTCTTTTTTCATGTTATCCTTCCTTTAGTTTGAACTTAATGTTAGAGTAATCCAACCAGTTTGACCAGTTAATTTTGAAGTGTCAATTTCCTTATTATCAATTTTCACCGATACTCCTTTAACAACACCCAATGTTATGGTTACTGGAGATCCTTTAGAGATGGTTGTTTTGGCTGTTTTATTATTAGGTTCAAGAGTCACTCCTCCTGCTAAATCAGTATCCGAAACACTAATCCAGCTTGTTGTATCTGTTACAGATAAGTGAAGATCCGCAGAATCTTTAGATGTCTTATATTCCACTGACAAAGTATCTCCCTGACCTGAAACAGTCAAAGTAGTTGCCTCACTCGAACTTGATGAACTAGTAGCTTGACTACTACTTGATGCTACACTACTAGAGCTACTTGTTGAACTCACAACACTATAAGTTGCTGCAGAAGATGCAGTTGGTTGGGTTTGAATATAATTCCACACATAGTAGGTTACAAAAATTAAAATTGATAAAGAAAAAAGAACAAAGTAAAATAGCGGGAGAAATGAATTTTTCTTTCGATTAGACCGTCTACGTCCTGAAAGTTCAATCTCATCTACATCAACTTCTTCATAAGTAATCATACTTCCCGAATCATAGGCATCTAGAACGATATTTTCATCTAATTCAACAGCCCAAGCATACTTTCTCAAAAATGAACGAGCATAAAAAGTACTCGGTAGTTTGTCAAAATCATCTGACTCCATTGCCTCCAACAAATCCAGCTGAATATCTGTCTTTCTGTGCAATTCCTCTAAGCTCAGTCCTTGGTTAATTCTTGCAAGACGTAAGACCTCACCAATTGTTTTTTTTCTCATACTTAACATTCCTTCTTTCTAGTGTATTTTCTAGCGATTATATCGGGAAAATTGTATAATCAACCATATCGCTATTATCTATCAAATCATGTCCAGCCTCTAGAACATCTTCTAAAGTAATTTCCTGCAAAAGTTTAGGAAGGTCAAACAGGGTAGAACCTGTATCGGTTGGATGATACTGCGTGGCAATGTATTCTAGGGAATCCATACTATGAAGAAATTCTCCATACATCTCAGTTTTTACAATATCCAAGTGATCCTCAGTTACATCCTCATCTTTCATAAAATTGCGAATAGCTTTACGAAATTGATGAGAAAGTGCCACAGGTTCCTTTGTATCCATTGTTAATATCACAAAATGGAAACGAGGATCAACTTCTATTTCTAGAGACAGGGAAGCATCCAGTTTACCTGTCTCATATAATTTTTGAAATCTTTGTGAAGTCCAACCAAACATCATTGTAAACAACAATTTCAATAAAAGATGATAACGATACTGATCTCGATTTCCGATGTCTTTATTTCCTCTAATACCAATCGCTAATTTTGGAGAAGCCACGTCCATCCGTAAACTTTCAGTAGTCTTTACAGGATGTAAAGGTATTTTTTCTCTCTTAAACTCATGTTTTTTTTCTTGAGGATGAGATTTCTTAGCAAAATAATCTTCAAGCAGTTCAAAATCAAAATTCCCCACTAAAAAGATATTACTATTGACAGGTCTGTAAAACTCTTTAAAGTTCTCTTTTAAATCCTCCAAACAAATAGCATCAATAGAGTTTTCACTACCAACAATATCTGAAGCTAAAGGACTTTCTGGATAGAGATTTGCCAAAGTCTTGAAAAATAAACAAGAATCCGGATCATCCTGATACATCTCTCTTTCCTGTTGAATGATATCCTTTTCGCGCTCCACAGATTCTTCAGTCATATTGAAAGTAGTGACAAGTTCTTCTAGCAAATCTAAACACTCTAGAGCATTTTCAGAAGTCGAGAAAAGATAGTTAGTGTTCGTAAAGCTCGTAAAGGCATTACTTTCAGCACCCAACTCTGTAAAAGTTGCCATAACATCTCCAGAATCTTCTCTTTCAAAAAGCTTATGTTCTAAGAAATGAGCAATTCCTTGTGGATATTGTTGTAAGTCCTTATCATCCACTGTAAACCTTGTGTCAACAGAACCGACTTGGACACTTACAACGCCATAAACCTCGTTAAAGTCCTTTTTAGGTAGTAAAGTAACTGTCAAACCATTTTCTAAGCTAGTTTGATACAAAGTTTCTTTTACAGAAGGATAATATTTCTTTTGAAAAGTAGGTCTTGTCATTCTGCTCCTTCCATAAAATAAATAGCCTGCAACTTAAAACTGTTTGCTGCTTCACAAATTGCTTCTCTATCAACTTGTTCAAGCTTATCGATTAAAGTTTTTGTGTCAAGATTCGCTTTTCCAAAAAAAGTTGACAGATAATATTTATCGACGATAGAATCTTGATTATCCTGAGCAAGTAGTATTGATCGACGAATCATTTGTTTGGTCTGATCAATCTCCTTATCTGTAAACTTGCCATTTTTTATGTCAAGCAACTGATGATTCATCAATTTTCTTACTTTATTTCGATTTTGCCGATCAATTCCAGCAAACAATCGTAAAAATCCACTAAAGAGATCCAAATGACTTGATACCGTATAGGCCAGTCCTTCTTTTTCTCGCACTTGGGTAAATAGTTTCGAATGAGGAAAGGCTCCTAAAAGACCATTGACAAGAAGCACTGCCATCTGTTCTTCATCACCATATGCCACTGAACTATGGTAGCCCATCTCTAAAACAGACTGTCCTAATCTCTTTCTAACAATACCTTCTCTAAGAATATTAGAATAGGGTTGCTGATATTGAATGTTTACAACTGATTTACGACCTGTTAAAGGAAATTTATGTAAAAACTCTAAAACTTCAATTTCATTAAAATCGCCTAAGAAGAAAATATCTATTTGGTCTTCTTTTAGCATTTTTTGATAGCTTGAAAAACATGTTTTTGAAGTCTCTTCTGAAATTCTAGAAATCAAATCTTTTGGAACTAGCTGCATTGATTCTTCTTGGAAAAACAATTGATCCAACTCTTTATGTGCAAAGAAGAATGGGTCTTCTAATTCTGATTCCAGCCTTGATAAGATCTGTTTTTTCTCGATGTCAAAAGCATTTTTCTCAAATCCATCCTCATCCGACAATGGTGTAAACAGAACCTGGTGCAATAATTCTAAAATTTGAGAAGTTAATACGTTTTTCTTACTTAAAAATTCATCACGCACATAGGAAATACTCAAATCCACAAGATGACTTTGTCCTCTTCGATAGGCGTGCGCTGACAAATCAGTTCCATACAAGGTTGCTAAACGTTTTCTAAACAGTTGAGCAGTTGGATAACTTTGGTTGGCAGTTTCAAGCATACTGGCACTTAACATGCGACTTGAAATTGAATCCAAAGACAATGGAGCTGTGAAACGCACAGTAATTTTATTAGTTTTAAATTTTTTTGATTGGATAAAATGCACTGCAATTCCAGGTACTAACTCCATCTCTTACCTCCTTCTACATAGAGTTCTATTATACCATGAAAAGAGAAAATTTTCTTGTTCTCTTTACCCCTTTTAAAATTAAAATCGCTTTCATTTCTAACGAATTTACCTCTGCCATTTCAAGGTAAAATATGGTATAATACCAAAGATTGAGGTGAACTATGGAATACAAATTATTTGAAGAATTTATCACTCTCCAAGCTCTCTTGAAAGAACTTGGTATTATACACAGTGGAGGAGCTATTAAATCCTTTTTAGCTGAGCATCATGTCTACTTTAATGGGGAATTAGAAAATCGTCGTGGGAAAAAAGTAAGAATCGGAGACTCTATCGACATTCCTGACATGAAAATCCAAATCATTCTGACGCAACCGAGCTTAGAAGAACAGGAAGAATATCTCCAAGAAAAACTTGAGAAAGAACGTGTGGCTAAACTTGTCAAAGAAATGAATAAGACGGTCAAAAAAAAGCCAACAAAAAAGACCCCGAAAGCTAAAACAAAAACTGCACCACGTTTCCCAGGTAGATAAGTATGTGGCTAAAAAACTTATCCATCAAGCAATTTAGAAACTATCAGAATACCGAAATTGAATTTAATCCTAAATTAAATGTATTTGTGGGTCGAAATGCTCAAGGCAAAACTAATCTTCTGGAAAGTATTTACTTTTTAGCTTTAACTAGAAGTCATCGTACAAAGACAGACAAGAATTTAATTCAATTTGAAGAAGAACAACTTCAAGTTTCTGGAATTCTTCAAAAAAGAACGGCTACTGTACCACTTGAGATTGACTTAACCCCAAAAGGTCGGATTACTAAAGTCAATCACTTAAAGCAAGCTCGGCTATCTGACTATATTGGACACATGAATGTTGTTCTATTTGCACCCGAAGATTTACAACTTGTCAAAGGAGCACCAGCTATCCGACGTAAGTTTATAGATATGGAGCTAGGGCAAATCAAACCCATATACTTGTCAGACTTGTCAAGCTACAACCATGTGCTCAAACAAAGAAATACCTATTTAAAGTCAGCGAATCAGATTGACGAAACATTTTTATCTGTTCTGGATGACCAGCTAGTAGACTATGGTTGTCGGGTGATGGTCCACAGAGAAGAATTTATAAAAAAAATGGAATCTTTTGGTCGTAAAAAACACTTTGATATTTCGGACCAATTAGAAGAATTGTCAATTCGTTATCAACCATCCGTAAACTTCACTGACAAGGGAAAACTAGCAGAATCTTTCTATACCGCACTTCAAAAAAGTAGATCAAGAGATTTATTTAAGAAGAATACTGGAGTTGGCCCTCATCGGGATGATATGATTTTCTTAATCAATGGAATGGACGCAAGCTTTGGAAGTCAAGGACAACATCGTAGCCTTGTTCTTTCTATTAAACTAGCTGAAATCGAATTAATGGAGAGCATTACAAAAGAATCGCCTATACTTTTACTTGACGATGTTATGAGTGAACTTGACAATACTCGTCAACTTAAATTATTAGAAACTATATCTCAAAATATTCAAACCTTTATTACAACAACTAGTTTAGAGCATCTTCAAAACTTACCAGATAATCTCAGTATATTTACTGTAAAGAACGGTCAATTATCTGTAAACTAAATTTTACATTGGCGTAAACAATAAAAAATCTCCTGTTTTACAGGAGATTTTTTATTACATTGAGTAGTTTGGTGCTTCATTTGTGATTTGCACATCGTGTGGATGGCTTTCTTTTAGACCGGCACCTGACATTTCGATAAATTGAGCATTGTCATGCAATTCTTTAAGGTTAGCTGCACCACAGTAACCCATACCAGATCGGATACCACCAATCATTTGGAATACGATATCAGCTGCTGCTCCTTTATATGCAACACGTCCTTCAATTCCTTCTGGAACGAGTTTATTTGCTTCATTGACAGAGCCTTGGAAGTAACGGTCGCTTGAACCTTTCTTCATTGCAGCGATTGAACCCATACCACGATATGTCTTGAACTTACGTCCTTGGAAGATTTCAGTTTCTCCTGGAGCTTCATCTGTTCCTGCAAACATTGATCCAAGCATTACTGCATTTCCACCAGCAGCAAGGGCTTTAACAATATCTCCAGAATACTTGATTCCACCATCAGCAATGATTGTTTTGCCATATTCACGCGCAACTGCTGCTGCATCATAGATAGCTGTAACTTGTGGAACTCCTACACCTGCGATAACACGAGTTGTACAGATTGAACCTGGCCCAATACCAACTTTAACAACGTCAACTCCTGCATCATAAAGAGCACGTGCACCTTCAGCAGTGGCAATATTTCCGGCAATTAGTGTACGGTCAGGGAAGTGCGCACGGATTTCAGCAATTTTACGAAGAACACCTGCTGAGTGACCATGGGCAGTATCAATAACAATGGCATCTGCACCTGCTTCAAAGAGTGCTTCTGCACGTTCAAATGTATCAGAAGTTACACCTACCGCACCAGCAACTAAAAGACGACCGAACTCATCTTTAGCTGCATTTGGAAACTCAATCACTTTTTCAATATCTTTAATCGTAATCAAGCCAGAAAGACGACCTTCTTCATCAACCAAAGGAAGTTTTTCAATACGGTGTTCTTGAAGAATGCTCTCAGCTGTTTCAAGATCTGTTCCAACAGGAGCAGTAACAAGATTCTCACTGGTCATATGATTTGAGATTGGTTGATTGTAATCTGAAATAAAACGAAGGTCTCGGTTTGTTAAAATACCAACCAATTTACGATTTTCAAGAGTTTCAACCACTGGAACACCACTGATACGGTAACGTCCCATGAGTTCATCTGCTTCTGCAATTGTATGCTCTGGAGTCAAGAAGAATGGATCAATTATAACACCATTTTCAGAACGTTTTACCTTACGAACTTCATCTGCCTGCTGTTCAATAGACATATTTTTATGGATAACACCAAGACCACCTGCACGCGCAATAGCAATAGCCATTTGGCTTTCTGTTACAGTATCCATCGCAGCTGTAATAATTGGGATATTTAAAGTCAGATTATCTGCCAATTTTGTAGTTAAATCCGCATCATTAGGCAACACATGACTCTCTGCCGGAATAAGCAATACATCATCAAAGGTAAAACCTTTTTTCAAAAATTTAGTGTCCCAATTAGACATTGAAGTTTCCTCTTTTCTTTCTTTTGGAGCTTAACGCTTTTTGTATTGTATCTATCATACCATTCTATGAAAATTTGTCAATTATATTGATAATAGATAATGTAAAAAAACTATCCCTTTAATTTTAAAGAAGAGATAGTTTTAGAGTTCGTATTTTATCGATTAATGAAAGTAATTTAGACCCATTGCTGATTTTACTTCTGATAGCGTTTGACCAGCAACTTCTCGAGCTTTTTCACTACCTTTTTGAAGCATATTATACACTTCACCCATATCTTTAGCATATTCTAGGCGACGTTCACGGATTGGACCAAGTTCACGGTCTAGGATTTCAAGTAGATACCGTTTTGTCTTAACATCACCTAAACCTCCACGTTGATAATGCTCTTTCATGACAGCAATTTCTTGAGCATCTTCAGGACGTCCGAAAACATCTAAGTAATGGAAGACCATATTTCCTTCAATCTTACCTGGATCCTCAACACGAATGTGATCTGGATCTGTATACATACTCATTACTTTCTTACGCAAGGTATCTGCATCATCTGACAAGTAGATACCATTATTAAGCGATTTAGACATTTTGGCATTTCCATCAAGACCAGGTAAGCGACCTGCTCCTTCATTTTCAGGATAAATTCCTTCCGGTTCTACTAAAACATCACAATTATAGGCATGGTTGAATGAACGTACAATCTCACGCGTTTGTTCAATCATCGGTTTTTGGTCTGTACCTACAGGAACATAGTTAGCCTTAAAAGCTGTGATATCTGCTGCTTGAGCAATTGGATAAACTAAAAATCCAGTTGGAATACTTTCTCCAAATCCTTTCTGAGCAATTTCTGTCTTTACAGTAGGATTACGCTCCAGACGAGCCAAAGACACTAGATTCATGTAATACATAGACAACTCTGCCAATTCTGGAATTTGACTTTGAATGAAAATCGTTGATTTATTAGGATCTAATCCCACTGCAAGATAGTCCAAAGCAACATTCCCAATAGACTCTACAATAGTTTGTGGATCTTTTGCATGGTCAGTTAAAGCTTGCTGGTCAGCCAAAAAAACAAACATGTCATATTTATCTTCTTGCTGTAATAAGACACGATTTTTTAAACTACCAACGTAG
The DNA here is from genome assembly GCF_047464415.1 of Streptococcus infantis. Taxonomy (GTDB): domain Bacteria; phylum Bacillota; class Bacilli; order Lactobacillales; family Streptococcaceae; genus Streptococcus; species Streptococcus infantis_AE. The sequence continues at coordinate 128,586 of NZ_JASHBX010000004.1, forward strand.
TGCCCAATATGTAATTTACCCGTTGGACGATCTCCTGTTAAAATAATGGGTTTATTCATCTTATTCTCCTTTGATATGGTCCTTTCAATTATAGCATTTTTTTGATAAAAAGACAGATAATTTTTTTTATCAAATAATTACGATTTCAATTACTTAACTGTAAACCATTTGTAAACATCCTTTACAAATAATTGACAGATAAAAATTTGAATATTTGCTGATTTTCTAGTAGAATTAGAGTATTACATATAATAGGAGAAAAAAATTGCTAACAGTATCTGATGTTTCACTACGTTTTAGTGATCGCAAACTTTTTGATGAGGTCAACATCAAATTTACAGAAGGAAACACATATGGTTTAATTGGTGCTAACGGTGCAGGTAAATCAACATTTTTAAAAATCTTAGCTGGGGATATTGAACCTACAACTGGTCATGTTTCTCTTGGACCTGATGAACGTCTTTCTGTGCTTCGTCAAAATCACTTTGACTACGAGGATGAACGTGTTATTGATGTTGTTATCATGGGTAATGAAAAACTATACAATATCATGAAAGAAAAAGATGCTATCTATATGAAAGCAGACTTTACTGATGAAGATGGAGTTCGTGCAGCTGAGCTTGAAGGTGAATTTGCTGAACTAGGTGGTTGGGAAGCTGAGAGTGAAGCTTCACAACTCTTGCAAAACTTGAATATCCCTGAAGATCTTCATTACCAAAATATGAGTGAACTCGCAAATGGAGACAAAGTGAAAGTACTCCTTGCTAAAGCTCTATTTGGTAAACCAGATGTCCTTCTTTTGGATGAGCCTACCAACGGTTTGGATATCCAATCTATTACTTGGTTAGAAGATTTCTTGATTGACTTTGATAACACTGTTATTGTCGTATCCCATGACCGTCACTTCTTGAACAAAGTATGTACTCACATGGCCGACCTTGACTTTGGAAAAATCAAACTCTATGTCGGAAACTACGACTTCTGGAAAGAATCTTCTGAGCTTGCTGCTAAATTGCTAGCAGACCGTAATGCTAAAGCAGAAGAAAAAATTAAGCAACTCCAAGAATTCGTTGCTCGTTTCTCTGCTAATGCTTCTAAATCAAGACAAGCAACATCACGTAAGAAAATGCTTGATAAGATTGAACTTGAAGAAATTGTGCCATCCAGTCGTAAATATCCTTTTATCAACTTTAAAGCTGAACGTGAAATCGGAAACGATCTCTTGACAGTAGAAAATCTATCTGTCAAGATTGATGGTGAAACTATTCTTGACAACATCAGCTTTATCTTGCGTCCAGGTGACAAGACAGCTCTTATCGGTCAAAACGACATTCAAACAACTGCATTGATTCGTGCGATCATGGGTGATATCGACTATGAAGGAACTGTCAAGTGGGGGGTTACAACTAGTCGCTCTTACTTACCAAAAGACAATTCAGCTGATTTTGCTGGGAGTGAATCTATCCTTGACTGGCTACGTCAATTCGCAAGTAAAGAAGAAGATGATAATACCTTCTTGCGTGGTTTCCTTGGTCGTATGCTCTTCTCTGGAGATGAGGTTAACAAACCTGTAAATGTCTTGTCAGGGGGAGAAAAAGTGCGCGTAATGCTATCGAAACTCATGCTTTTGAAATCAAATGTTCTTGTACTTGACGATCCTACAAATCACTTAGATTTGGAATCTATTTCAAGTTTGAACGATGGATTGAAAAACTTCAAAGAATCAATCATTTTCGCCAGTCATGACCATGAATTCATTCAAACATTGGCTAACCACATTATTGTCCTATCTAAAAACGGTGTAATCGACCGTATCGATGAAACCTATGATGAATTCTTAGAAAATGCTGAAGTACAAGCAAAAGTCAAAGAACTTTGGAAAGACTAAATAATACTTTAAAACTCAGTTGGATTAACCAACTGAGTTTTCTATCATTCTATGAGGTAACATGAAAACATTTTTTAGAAACTATTGGACCTATTTTATTTCTTTCATCATTCCCCTAGTAATTATGTCAGGAGTCTATCTTTCTCAAGGTATCTACTGGAACAGTGATACTTCACCTTTATTAGGGGATGGATTTCATCAATATGTTATTTTTGATCTTAATCTTCGCAATATTTTACATGGGAGTGATAGTCTATTTTATACTTTTACCAGCGGTCTAGGTCTCAATTTTTATGCCTTGTCCAGTTATTACCTTGGTAGTTTTCTATCTCCTCTTGTTTATTTTTTTGATGTATCAAGCATGCCAGATGCAGTTTATCTTTCAACCTTGTTGAAATTTGGCTTGATAGGTCTGTCAACCTTTTTTAGCTTGAGTATAATATTCAAAAATCTACCAGCCCCGCTCAGATTATCTTTATCTACCTCATATGCTTTAATGAGCTTTACAGTTAGTCAACTTGAGATTAAAACCTGGTTAGATGTTTTTATTTTAATCCCCTTAATTTTAACTGGTTTACATCTACTCATAACGGAAAAAAAACGTATTCTATACTTTACAAGTTTGTCAATCTTATTTATCCAAAACTACTATTTTGGTTATATGACTGCCCTGTTTTTGGTAGTTTGGTATTTTTGCCAACTTTCCTGGGATTTTAAAAGTCGCAAGTATTCTTTCCTTGATTTTTTCCTAACATCCTTACTCGCTGGTTTAACAAGTTTCATCATGACACTCCCAACCTTGTTTGATTTAAGAACTCATGGTGAAAAATTAACCGCTATTACAAAAATAAAAACAGATGCCAGTTGGTATCTAGATCTATTCGCTAAACAATTTATTGGTTCTTTCGATACAACTAAATATGGTTCTATCCCAATGATTTTTGTTGGCCTCCTTCCTTTTATCTTAACAATTGTATTCTTTACATTAAAATCAATTAAGTTTCACGTGAAACTATGCTATGCAACTCTACTCATTATCATCATTGCTAGTTTTTATCTAGAAGCCTTAGATTTATTTTGGCAAGGAATGCACGCGCCAAATATGTTTCTTCATCGCTATGCGTGGATTTTCTCTACTCTTTTGATTTATATATCTGCGGAAGTTTTAAATAGATTTAAGGATATTAAGTTATGGAATATTTTATTCTCAATAACTTTACTTTTATCTGGCTATCTGGCAACCATTTATTTTAAAAATCATTATTCCTTTTTAACTAAACTAAATATACTCTTAACGCTTGAATTCTTAGTGGTATACTTACTGTTATTATTAGCACTTATTAAAAAACTGATTTCTCTAAAAATCTTTTCAATTCTTATTTTGATCTTTACAGTAAGTGAAGTTAGTTTTAATGCTTCATCTCAACTAAATGGAATTACGAAAGAATGGGGATTTGCTTCTCGTAGTACCTATGATAAAGATATTCCAAGTATGGAAGCTATTTTGGAGTATACCAAACAGCAACCAGATACATTTACACGAACTGAAAAGTTACAAACTCAAACTGGAAACGATAGCATGAAATTTAACTACAATGGCATCTCACAATTTTCATCTGTTCGTAATCGTTCTGCAAGTACAACGTTAGATAAGTTGGGTTTTAAATCTTCAGGTACCAACCTTAATCTTCGTTATGCAAATAATACTATCATTGCAGATAGTTTATTTGGAATCAGCTACAATATTTCTGAAACCTATCCAGATAAATATGGTTTTCATCCAAGCTATCAAAAAGATAATCTAACCCTTTATAAAAATCAATTCGCTCTCCCAATTGCTTTTGCTACACAGTCTCTTTACAAAGATGTCACTTTTAATGACCATACTCTTGATAACCAAACTCAATTTTTAAATCAAATTGCTGGCTTAAATGAAGAGTACTTTTATCCGATAAATCATTATACAGACTCTGATGACAACGTTGTCAATCTAAACGGAACTGATACTGAAGATGCAACTATCAGCTACAGCATTGAAGTACCTGATAATAGTCAGATTTACCTTTCCATGACCAAGCTAAATTTTTCAAATGATAAGAAAAAGCAAGTTGACATCATTGTCAATGGTGAAAAAAAATCCTTTACCACAGATAATGTTTTTACATTTTTTAATCTTGGATATGCAGAACATAAACAAACTTTTGATATCCAGATTAAGTTCCCAGGAAATGCTCAAGTATCATTTGAATCTCCAACTTTCTATCGCTTAGATACTAATAAATATACGGAGGCTATACGCAAAATAAAAGAAAATCCTGTAGAGGTGAGCTCTTATAAAAATAAAGTCACTGTAAATTATAAGGTAAAGAATGAGACATCGATCTTTTTCACAATTCCATACGATCAAGGATGGTCTGCTTATCAAAATGGTAAAAGATTACAAATTGAACAGGCACAAACTGGATTTATGAAAATTGATGTTTCTGAAGGTGAAGGGACTATTACCCTTTCCTTTATACCAAAAGGATTTGTTACTGGTGCAAGTTGTTCTCTTATAGCTATTATTGTCTTTATTTTTTATGATATTCAAAGAAAAAAATATTCTAGATAAAAAACTATCGACCAAATCGGTCGATAGTTTTTAGTCTTCTTCAGCTTTTTTAGGTTGATAGGCTAGCATTCCTAAAGCAACAAAAATCATTACTGTAAAGATAAGGAAAATAATCTGACTATGAATATTACCTGTCATAGAAATGGTTTGTCGTAGACCTGAAACTGAATAACTCATAGGTAACCATGGATTAATAGTTTTAAAGAATTGATTCGTCAAAGCTAAAGGATAAGTTCCTGCACTTGATGCTAATTGAAGGAGTAATAAAATTAAGGAGAAGAAAGCGCCTAGGCGAGAATTCCAGGTTGTCAATGCTGTTACCATCGCCATAAAAGCAAGACTGGTTAAAATGATCAAAGCTAAAGTTTTGAATTCATGAACTGCAGTCAGTCCGATTAAATGTACCCCACCATAAACTAATAATCCTGCCAAACCAGCAATGATACCGTTAATTTCAAAGCGAGACTTAAACCAAGCCCAGCGACTTTCTGGATGGCGCCCAGAAGGCAATTTAGCAAAAATCATATTAGTTGAAATAGCAGCAACAAAAAGAGCAACTGATATCATATACGGAGCCATAGCAATCCCATTAACAGCAACTTGATCCGTATCAGTTTTTGAAAGACTTAGAGGATCAGCAAGTAAGTCTGCATTTGTTGGTTCAGTTGAAGCCTGTTGCAATTGCCCCTTAGCCTCTGTCAAACCTTGATTTAATTGACTTGAACCATCACTTAATTTTCCAAGTCCTGATTGTAAAATTTCAGATCCTTGAGCAAGTTGATCTGCTCCACTAGCTATTTTTTCAGAACCATTAGCCAGTTGATTTGCTCCTGAAACTAGCTGGTCTGATTTATCAGCTAATTGTTGAGAACCCGCTTGTAATTGATTAAATCCAGCAGTTAAATCTGATGTTTTATTGTTTACTTGGTTGACACCTGATGCAAGTTTATCAATTCCTGTTGCTAATTCTGGCCCATTCGCTGCTAATTTAGCAGTAGCACCTGTCAATGTAGAAGATTTTTCTGTCAACTGATTAGAGCCTTGTAGCAACTTATTGAAACTTCCTGTCAAGTTCGAATTTTTCGAACTCAACTGACTTGCTCCTAAAGCTACTTGGTCTACAGATTTTGTATAGCTGTCAATACCAGATGCAAGAGTTTGACTAGCTGGCAATAACTGACCGTCAATTGCTGTTTGAACCTGTGTTAATCCACTTGACAAACTTGTCAATGTTGAAGAAGCAGTTGGTAATAATTTACTTGAGTTATTCTTTAATTGAGTTAAACTATTTGTTTGAGTGGTTACATTTTCTAAAGAAGATTGTAACGTTTGAACTGTAGTTAAAATTGTTCGTGCTGATTCACTAGTAGAAGATGATTGGTTAGAAACCACAGAAGTTATCTCTGCCTGTTGGTCAGGAGTTAAGCTTTGATAAGAACTCGTAGATTGAATAGCTGATAAAGTAGTTTCTTTTTCAGATTGATTTGAAGTAATGATGCTTTGTGCTGAATTTGCAATCGTTGATAGACTACTAGAAAGCTGGTTTGTTACTTGTGTTATCTCTCCACTATCTGCTGTTTGAATATTTTGAATAGCTTGATTAAATTGCTCTAAACTAGTTGCTAATTGTTTAATCTGATCTTTTTGTTGGTTTGCACCATCTAATTGAGTAGAAAGTTCTTGAATACCTTGATTAAGTTGTGTTAGTCCTGTACGTAGAGTCTCTGATTTAGTAGAAATCTGATTTGCACCTGATGATAGACTTTGAACTCTATTTGTATAAGTATCAATACCAAGTGAAAATTGATTTAATCCTGAATTAAGTTGAGAAACACCACCTGTATAGGCTTGTGTGCCTGTATCAAGTTGAGTCAATCCGGATACCAGTGCCGGTGTCTGTGAATTCAGTTGGTTTAATCCATTATCGATTTGTGAAATAGCGCTGGTATATTGATTTAAACCAGTATTAAAATTACCAAGACCAAGATTTAACTGATTTACACCAGCTGTATAGGTTCCCAATCCTGTAGATAATTGATCAGCACCATTAGAAAATGTGAGACTCGATTGAGCTAAGGTTTGAAGATTGGTTGTTAAGGTTTGACTCCCATCCGAAAGTTGATTCGAACCATCAGACAACTGTAAACTTGCATTTGCAGCTTGAGATAAACCAAGTTTTAAATCACCCATCTTCTCAAATAAAGCTTTGGTATAAGATTGAGTAACATTAGTAGCCACAGTCTGTTTGATTTGTGTCATGGCAGAATCACTCATCTTGCTTGCAATAAAACTATGACCACTTGATGTCTGATAGTCAATCGTCATCTGTTCAGGATGATTTGTAAGGATAGAAGAAGCTTTCTCAGAAAGATTACTTGGCAATGTTACAACCATGTAATAATCCCCATCTCGTAGTCCTCTTTCTCCCTCATCTTCATCTACAAAATGAAAATCCAGACTATTACTATCTTTTAAATTAGAGACCATGTCTTCACCAATAGTGAGTTTTTCATCATTATAAGTAGCAGCTTGGTCCTTATTAACAATTGCTACAGGTAACTCCGAAAGTTTACCGTATGGATCCCACATTGATGATAAGAAAATGATATTGTAAAGAGCTGGAATTAAGGAAATTCCTATCATGACAATAATAAATGTCGGTTTTTTAAAGATTGCTTTCCATTCTTTAAACATATTGTCTCCTTTTTTAAACTACTTGTCTAAATTTTTGATATAATAGATTATACATAAAAAAATTAAAAAGACAAGATAAAAAATCAATTTTTAAACACATTGTCTAAAAATGTTCATCTGGAGGGAACATGCAAGAAAGTAATAAACGATTAAAAACTAAGCGCATTATCGAAAATGCCATGGTAGAATTATTGATGGAACAACCATTCGATCAGATTACAACTGTTAAATTAGCACAAAAAGCTGGAATTAGCCGCTCCAGTTTCTATACTCATTACAGAGATAAATACGATATGATTGAACATTACCAAAGTAAACTATTTCATACCTTCGAATATATCTTTCAAAAACACGCTAATCACAAACGAGATGCTATTCTAGAAGTATTTGAATACTTAGAATCAGAACCGCTTCTAGCAGCTCTTTTATCTGAAAATGGAACCAAGGAAATTCAAAATTTCCTGCGAAATAAGCTTCACATCCTACTGAGCACAGACCTTCAAAAACGTTTTATGCAACTCAAACTAAATGAAATAGAATTAGAATACAGTAGCATCTACCTAACAAATGCTCTCTTTGGAGTCTGTCAAACCTGGATTGCCCACGGAAAAAAAGAAAGTCCACAAGAAATCACGGACTTTTTAATGAAAATGTTAGGGGATACAAATTAATAAAAAGCTCTATAATAGTTATAGGGAATCAAACCCCTATGGATATTATGGAGTCTATTTTGTTGTTCTTATTAGACTAATACTAATTTTCCTTAGTTTTATTTTCGGACACAAATCATTATCTATCCGTATGTTAGGTATGCCTCCCCTCATTACATCGGACAAAGAATCAAAAAAAGGAACACCAAATAGTGTTCCTTTCGTCTGACTCCGCCAGTAGGACTCGAACCTACGACATCATGATTAACAGTCATGCGCTACTACCAACTGAGCTATGGCGGATTAAATAGTCCGTACGGAATTCGAACCCGTGTTACCGCTATGAAAAGACGATTTCTTAACCAACGGACCCTCTACCTGTAGCAGATATAACCATTATATCAATTTATCAAAAATTGTCAATTACTTTTTTTAGTTTTTAGCCATTAGTTCTCTCAATTTTTTAGTTTTTAGGCGTGAGATAGGACAACGATGATCTTCATAAAATACAACTTCCATTTTTTTACGATCAATCTCTCTCACATTACCGATATTGACTAAAAATGACTTGTGAGCTAGATAAAAACGTTGTGTTTCCTTATCCTTTTCTTGAATATCTGTCATTGTTCCATAGAATTCTTTGGCAAAATTCTTACCTACAATTCGTAATTTATGAGAAGTTCCCGTTGTTTCAATGTAGAGAATATCATGATAAGGAATACAAAGATCATTTCCTTTATAACTATAATCAAAATAATCAACGACTGATTGGTTTTCAAGTAAAGTAGTCTTAGTGTAAAGCACACAGTCGGCAACTCTACTTTTAAAAACTTGATCACTGGTTTCTTTATCAATGAAATCCAATGCTGAAACTTTGTATTTATAAGTCAAAGTAGCAAATTCAGATCGACTTGTAATAAAAACAATAATGGCATAAGGATTGCGGTGACGAATAAATTGAGCAACCTCAAATCCTTTTCTCTCAATCCCATTGATATCAATATCTAGAAAATAAAGCTGATTAACTTCATCATGCTCTACATATTCCATAAACTCTCTCACTTTTCCTGTTGTTTTATAGGAGATAGGAATATTTGTTTCCTTAGAAATTTTATTCAGAGTTGTTTCCAACCTTACTTGGTGTTCTATAATATCTTCTAAAATCAATACTTTCATATCAGTTCCCTCTTAAATCTAATCACTTGTTTAAATACATCATTATCAATTTCTGTTTCTAAAATAACATTGTCATATTTTCCTAAAATTTCTTTAACATTATTAAGTCCAAGTCCTCTATGTCTTCCTTTAGTTGAAAATCCTAATTCAAATAAATCTTCGGATTTTACCTTTCTTTTTTTACAAGAGTTTTGGATGACAACTAGGGTTTCAAGATCCAACTTGATAATAGCTACCTCTAGTTGTTTTTGATAGCTTTCAACTGCCCCTTCAACAGCATTATTGAGCAGAACGCTCATCACGCGCACTAAATCTAACAATTCCATAGATAAAGGTGTAATAATATCTTTTACCTCTAATGTGTACTCTACATCATTAGTTTTCGCATTCACAATAGATTGTGCAATCAAACTACGAAGTGCTGAATCCTCAATATTATTCAAATCGAAATAGGTATACTTGTCTGAACGTAATTTTTGATTCGCCTTTACAAGAACTTCACTGTAAACCCTGTCAATTTCTTGTAAATCTTTACTTTCGATCGCCATTCTTAAACTGATAAGCATGCCTGTATAATCATGGCGAAAACCACGAATTTCATTATATAAAGTAACAATCTCATCCGTGTAAGTTTGTAAATGTTTTTGCTCAAACTTCTTTTGTTCCAACTCAATCTCTTTTTCTATCTGAACTTTGTGAGAATTCATGGAAAAGAAGGTCAAAAGTAGACAAACAAAAACAATAGAAGATAAAATACTTCCAAAACTGTTTAAATTGGGAAAAGTACTCACAATATCTGAAATAAATAAGAGGATATGTAAGGTGAAGAAAGCAACTAGCACATTTTTTAAAAATGGATAGAGGTAGTCTTTATCAAAATAGGTCATTTCCAAGTGGAAATAAGTAATGATTTTTTTGATTGCAAAATAAGTTAATGATAGAACTACAAAAAAGAAGAGTTCTTCATGCTGTATTACTAATTGATCTCCTATTATAGATGATAAAGTTACAGATATAAATGTATGGCTACTATTATATAGTAATGACAGTAGTATACTGATAAATCCTGCTTGATACTTATCGTATTTTTTAAAAATTTTTAGATATGCGTAGAGAAAAATAGGAAATAAAAATTTTTCAAATCCTAATCCAGATAAGGAAATAAAATCAAAGCAAAATTCAGCTAAAAGTTGGAATAAAAATAGATAAATTCCAAACCAATATCTTTCTTTTCTTGCTATCTTACAAATTATTCCATAACTAATTGTTAGAATATAGATATGAAGAAAAATTGTTCCTAATATAACTAAATTCATTATAGCTCCCTATCTTACCACTATTTTATATTATTTTGAAAATAATTTTTTTATAATATGAGGTAATCTTATATCCCCACCTCTGATTTCCTGCAGTTCTTTTTCGTTCAATTCTTGGAAATCTTTCATTTGAGCAAAATCTGTATTCTTTTTCATAATATAAACTCCTATAATGTTTTTCTTGTAAATTAACTTACACAAATATTATATAAAATCTACGATACCTATAGAGAATTATTTCCCAAATGCTCAAATTTTATTCTGAAATGTCAAATTTTTACAAAAAAAGCTGGGATTTTTTCCCAGCTTACGATTTAACACTGATCCCAGCAGGATTCGAACCTGCGACCGTTCGCTTAGAAGGCGAATGCTCTATCCAGCTGAGCTATGAGACCTTACTAATCTATCTTATCAAAAAAAGCTAGCTTAGTCAATCATCTATTTATGATAGGGAGAGCCCTGTTGAATCGAAAACGCTCTATAAATTTGTTCTACTAGGACTAATCTCATTAGTTGATGAGGAAGCGTCAATCTCCCAAAACTAACAGAGAGATTGGCTCTTTTTTTCACCTCTGGAGATAGTCCTAAACTCCCACCAATGATAAAAGTGATTGTTGAAAATCCATTGATAGAAGCCCTTTCAAGCTGCTTACTGAACTCTTCAGAAGAAAAAGTGGTTCCTTCAATAGCTAAAACAACTACAAAATCACGTTCCCCTACTTTAGCAAGAATGCGGTTCCCTTCCAACTCCAAAATCTTTTGATTTTCAGATTCGCTGGCCCGATCTGGTGTTTTTTCATCAGCCAACTCAATCATTTCTAGATTAGCAAATCGTGAAATTCTCTTGGAGTATTCTGCTATGCCATCTTTGAGATATTTTTCTTTCAGTTTTCCAACTGTTACCACTTTAATTTTCATTCTTCTATTCTAACATATTCACACTCAATTTCACATCTTATTCACAGATAAGATTTTGAAAAACTTCAATAAATTCACAGGTTTTTGAAAGTTATCCACAAGTTGTGAAAAACTTTTTGTTTTTAAGCTTGGATTAAGCTAGCTATTTTATACTTTCATTGATTAAAAAACATGGAGGCTTCTATGAAAAACTTACAAACTAGTTCCAAAAAATGGGGACAACTTTTAGTAGTCATTCTCATTAGCTTTTTTAGTGGTGTTTTAGGTACTTTTACCACATTGCAACTCAGTCAAAAACAAAATAGTGGTACGACAACTACAACGACTGTAAGCAAAACAGCTGTAAAAAATGAAAACTCAACTACTCAAGCAGTTGATAAAGTTAAAGATGCTGTTGTATCTGTCATTACTTACTCATCAAACTCTCAAAACAGTTTACTCGGATCTGATGAAACTGATACAGATACCAATGCTGAACAAGTATACAGTGAAGGTTCTGGTGTCATTTATAAAAAGGAAGGGGATACTGCTTACCTTGTAACCAATACTCACGTTATTAATGGTGCTAAAAAAGTTGATATTCGTTTAGCAGATGGTACAAAAGTCCCTGGTGAAATTGTGGGTTCTGATACTTATTCAGATATTGCCGTTGTAAAAATTGCTGCAGATAAGGTCACAACAGTAGCCGAATTTGGTGATTCTAGTCAACTAACAGTTGGAGAAACAGCTATTGCAATCGGAAGTCCTCTAGGTTCTGAATATGCCAATACTGTGACACAGGGGATTGTATCAAGTTTAAATAGAAATGTATCTCTAAAATCTGAAGACGGACAAGCTATCTCAACTAATGCTATCCAAACAGATACAGCTATTAACCCTGGGAACTCAGGTGGTCCTTTGATTAATATCCAAGGCCAAGTCATCGGTATTACATCAAGTAAAATTGCCTCTAATGGTGGAACATCTGTCGAAGGTCTCGGTTTTGCCATTCCTGCAAACGATGTAATTAATATTATTAAGCAGTTGGAAAAAGATGGAAAAGTAACTCGACCTGCTCTTGGAATCCACATGGTTAACTTATCAAATCTTAGTACAACTGATCTTCAAAAACTAAAACTTCCTGGAAATGTTACTTCTGGTGTAGCTGTTCGTTCTGTTCAAAAAAATATGCCTGCCAATGGACATCTGCAACAATATGACGTCATTACAAAAATAGATGATAAAGCTATTTCTTCCACTACTGAATTGCAAAGTGCTCTATATAGTCATTCTATTGGAGACAGTATGACTGTTACTTACTACCGTGATGGTAAGGAAGAAACAACAACTATTAAATTAGATAAGAGTACTAGTGATTTAGATAAGTAGTTTACAGATATGTAAAGTTGCTTTACAGAATATCTAAGTTGTGTTAATGTAGAATTATGGAAGAATTTAAAATTGTTCAAATAAAAGAAATTCAAAAAAATCCCTATCAACCTCGTAAGGAATTTTCAGAAGAAAAAATACAAGAACTTGCACAATCTATTAAGGAAAACGGCTTGATTCAGCCTATTATCGTTAGAAAATCTCCAGTACTTGGATACGAAATTTTAGCTGGAGAAAGGCGGTATCGTGCTTCAATTGTTGCCGGACTTTCAGAAGTTCCAGTCATTGTTAAGCAACTTTCTGATCAAGATATGATGCTTCATTCTATCATTGAGAATCTCCAACGAGAAAATTTAAATCCTATCGAGGAAGCTAAAGCATATCAGTCCTTAATTGATAAAGGTTTTACCCACACAGAAATAGCTGAAAAAATGGGAAAATCTCGACCTTATATTACAAACCTAGTTCGATTATTAGGACTACCTAAACATATCCTGATAGAAGTTGAAAGTGGAAGGCTTTCTCAAGCTCATGCTAGACTCCTCATTCAATTATCAAGTGATAAACAAGATAAACTCTTGAATCGTATTCAAACTGAAAATCTATCTGTTCGACAAGTTGAACAAATACTACAAAAAACGAAGAAGATCAGCAAAAAAGAAAAAAATCACTTTGTCAAAGAAGAAGAGCAAAAATTGAAAAAAATACTCGGATTAGATGTTCAGATTAAGCTACAAAAAAAAGATAGTGGTAAAATTTCAATTTCCTTCCATAACCAAGATGAATACCAACAATTTATTAACAGCCTGAAATAAGGCTGTTATTTTAGTATTCTTAACGAACATAGTTATCCACTGTATTTTAGTTTTTAAAAGCCCAGTATTTCAGAATTTTTCTTAGTTATCCACATTTTGTGGATAACATTTAAAAACATTGTTAATTGTTTTCCACAACTTGTGGAAAAATAATCTTATCTATGGTAAAATGATTCTATCAATAAACCTTTTAAATTCTATAGTAAAGGAGGAGAAAATCATTGAAGGAAAAACAATTTTGGAATCGTCTTTTAGAACTTGCACATGATAAATTAACTCAGTCAGTTTATGATTTCTATATTTTAGACGCAAAACTGGTTAAAGTTGAAGAAAATACTGCAACGATTTTCTTACCCCGCGATGAAATGCAGATATTCTGGGAAAGAAATATCAATGGGATGCTTTTAGCAGCAGGTTTTGAAATCTATGATACTGAAATAAAAGCCCATTATATCTTCACGAAAGTTGAAGAAGCTAGCTCACAAGTAGCTTTCGAGTCTGAAACTGTCAGCGACTATAAAACAAGTCAATCCACTATTCCATATTCTGAAACTGGACTCAAGGAAAAGTATACTTTCGATAATTTTGTTCAAGGGGATGGTAATGTTTGGGCTAAGTCTGCTGCTTTGGCTGTTTCTGAAGATCCAGGATTAACTTACAATCCTCTATTTATCTACGGAGGGCCTGGACTTGGAAAAACTCACCTGTTAAATGCCCTTGGAAATGAAATTCTAAAAAAGAGCCCAAATGCGCGTGTAAAATACATACCTGCTGAAAGTTTCATTAATGAATTCCTAGAGCATTTGAGACTCAATGATATGGAAAAATTCAAGAAAACTTACCGTAGTTTAGACCTCCTACTCATTGATGATATTCAATCACTTAGTGGAAAGAAGGTACAAACTCAGGAAGAGTTTTTCAATACATTTAACGCCCTTCACAATAATAATAAACAGATTGTTTTGACGAGTGACCGTAGACCTGAACATTTAGAGAGTCTGCCTGAACGTCTGGTCACGCGCTTCTCGTGGGGATTAACGACAGATATCACACCACCTGATTTTGAAACACGTATTGCGATTTTACAGAGTAAGACTGAACATCTCAACTATCATTTTCAGAATGATACACTCGAATATTTGGCTGGACAATTTGACTCTAACGTGCGAGAACTCGAGGGAGCACTCAACGATATCAGCCTAATGGCCAAAGTCAAAAAGATTAACGATATCACAGTTGATATTGCAGCTGAAGCTATTCGTGCTCGTAAACAAGACGTTAGCAAAATGATCGTGATTCCAATTGATAAAATACAGACAGAAGTTGGAAACTTCTATGGTGTTAGTGTCAAGGAAATGAAAGGAACTAGACGTGTTCAAAATATCGTTTTAGCCCGTCAAGTTGCCATGTATCTAGCCAGAGAAATGACTGATAATAGCCTTCCTAAGATTGGAAAAGAGTTTGGTGGTAAAGACCACACAACGGTCATTCACGCTCATGGAAAAATCAAATCCATGCTTGAAACAGATGATAATTTACGTATAGAAATTGAAAACATCAAAAAGAAAATTAAATAACTTGTGGATAACTTTTAAAAAATTCTCTTATTTATCCACATCTTTTAAACAAGGCTCTGTCCTTGAGTTTTCTTGATTACAAGTGTTTTTCCACAGATTTCACACGCTCTATTATTACTATTATCCTTCTAATAATAAAAAGAATAAAGGAGAATCCATGATTCATTTTTCAATTAATAAAAACTTATTTTTACAAGCTTTAAATACAACAAAGAGAGCTATTAGCTCAAAGAATGCAATTCCTATTTTATCGACTGTAAAAATTGATGTTACCAATGAAGGAATTACCTTGATTGGATCAAATGGTCAAATCTCAATCGAAAATTTTATCTCGCAAAAAAATGAAAATGCAGGTCTCTTGATTAACTCTTTAGGTTCAGTTCTACTGGAAGCTTCTTTCTTTATCAATGTTGTTTCAAGTCTTCCAGATGTAACACTTGATTTTAAAGAGATTGAACAAAAGCAAATTGTCTTAACTAGTGGAAAATCAGAGATTACTCTTAAAGGAAAAGATAGTGAGCAATATCCACGTATTCAGGAAATTTCTGCAAGCAATCCTTTACTTCTTGAAACAAAACTTCTTAAAAAGATTATCAATGAAACAGCTTTTGCAGCTAGTACCCAAGAAAGCCGTCCTATTTTGACAGGTGTCCACTTTGTTTTAAGCAACCACAAAGAATTAAAAACAGTTGCGACAGACTCTCACCGTCTTAGTCAGAAAAAGTTGACTCTTGAAAAAAATAGCGATGATTTTGATGTTGTCATCCCAAGTCGTTCGCTACGCGAATTTTCAGCTGTTTTTACGGATGATATCGAAACAGTGGAGATTTTCTTCGCCAATAATCAAATTCTCTTTAGAAGTGAAAATATTAGCTTCTACACACGTCTCTTAGAAGGAAATTATCCAGATACCGATCGATTGATTCCAACAGATTTCAATACAACAGTGACTTTTGACGTTGCTAAACTACGCCAGTCTATGGAACGTGCTCGCCTCTTATCAAGTGCGACACAAAATGGTACTGTTAAATTAGAAATCAAAGAAGGAGTTGTAAGTGCCCATGTTCATTCTCCAGAAGTAGGGAAAGTAAACGAAGAAATTGATACTGAAAATGTAAGTGGTGCTGATTTGACAATTAGTTTCAACCCAACTTATTTGATTGAAGCACTAAAAGCTTTGAATAGCGAAAAAGTTACAATCAGTTTTATTTCAGCAGTTCGTCCATTTACTCTAGTTCCAGCTGATACAGATGAAGATTTCATGCAGCTCATCACACCAGTTCGTACAAATTAATGGAAAGAGGTTGAGCCTAGCTCGCCTCTTTTATGATATAATCGAAAAAGAAAAAGGAGACTAACTATGTATCAAGTTGGAAATTTTGTTGAAATGAAAAAACCTCATGCTTGTACGATTAAGTCAACAGGCAAAAAGGCAAATCGCTGGGAAATTACCCGTGTTGGAGCAGACATAAAGATAAAATGTAGCAATTGTGATCATGTGGTCATGATGAGTCGCTATGATTTTGAAAGAAAAATGAACAAAATCATCGACTAGGAACCCAATAGTAAGAGGGTTAGCAAGTTTTCCCTTTTTGTGTTATAATATTGAAGATTGAAATGTGAACGGAGAATGAGAAACTATGGCTTTAACAGCAGGTATTGTAGGTTTACCAAACGTTGGTAAATCAACCCTATTTAATGTAATTACAAAAGCAGGAGCAGAGGCTGCAAACTATCCTTTTGCGACCATTGATCCAAACGTTGGAATGGTAGAAGTTCCAGATGAACGCCTCCAAAAATTGACGGAAATGATTACTCCTAAAAAGACAGTTCCAACAACCTTTGAATTTACAGATATTGCAGGGATTGTAAAAGGAGCATCAAGAGGAGAAGGTCTTGGGAATAAATTCTTGGCCAACATCCGTGAAGTTGATGCGATTGTTCATGTGGTTCGTGCCTTTGATGATGAAAATGTCATGCGTGAGCAAGGTCGCGAAGATGCCTTTGTGGATCCGCTAGCAGATATTGATACCATTAACCTAGAGTTGATTCTTGCTGATTTAGAATCAGTCAATAAACGCTATGCGCGTGTAGAAAAAATGGCGCGTACGCAAAAAGATAAGGAATCAGTTGCAGAATTTAACGTTCTCCAAAAAATTAAACCAGTTCTTGAAGATGGAAAATCAGCTCGTACCATTGAATTTACAGATGAAGAGCAAAAAGTTGTCAAAGGACTCTTTCTCTTGACAACGAAACCAGTTCTTTATGTAGCTAACGTTGATGAGGATGTGGTTGGAGACCCAGAATCTATCGATTATGTGAAACAAATTCGTGAATTCGCAGCAACAGAAAATGCAGAGGTAGTGGTTATCTCTGCGCGTGCTGAAGAAGAAATTTCTGAGTTAGACGATGAAGATAAAAAAGAGTTTCTTGAAGCTATTGGTTTGACAGAATCAGGTGTGGATAAGTTGACTCGAGCTGCTTATCACCTACTAGGACTTGGAACTTACTTCACAGCTGGTGAAAAAGAGGTTCGTGCTTGGACCTTTAAACGTGGCATGAAAGCTCCTCAAGCTGCTGGTATCATCCACTCAGACTTTGAAAAAGGATTTATTCGTGCAGTGACCATGTCTTATGACGATTTGGTAAAATACGGCTCTGAAAAGGCTGTAAAAGAAGCTGGACGTTTGCGTGAAGAAGGAAAAGAATATGTCGTGCAAGATGGCGATATTATGGAATTCCGCTTTAACGTTTAATCAATATTTAAAATAATGTCAATTAGGTTGGAAAAAAATTCCAACCCTTTTGACTTTTGAAAGGAAATATAAATGACAAAATTACTTGTAGGATTGGGAAATCCAGGAGATAAATATTTTGAAACTAAACATAATGTTGGCTTTATGCTGATTGACCAACTAGCCAAAAAACAGAATGTTACCTTTACACACGATAAGATATTCCAAGCTGAGTTAGCCTCATTTTTTCTTAACGGTGAAAAAATTTATCTGGTGAAACCGACGACTTTTATGAATGAAAGTGGAAAAGCTGTTCATGCATTGTTAACCTACTATGGTTTAGATATTGAAGATTTACTGATTATTTACGATGATCTTGACATGGAAGTCGGAAAAATTCGTCTTCGAGCTAAAGGATCAGCTGGTGGTCATAATGGAATCAAGTCGATTATCCAACATATTGGGACACAAGTTTTCAATCGTGTAAAGATTGGTATTGGGAGACCTAAAAAAGGAATGTCAGTTGTTAACCATGTTTTGAGTAAGTTTGATCAAGAAGATTATATCGGTATTTTACAGTCAATTGACAAGGTTGACGATGCTGTAAATTATTATTTACAAGGAAAAAACTTTGAAAAGACGATGCAGAAATATAATGGGTAAGGAAATGGCATTAATCGATTTCTTTTTAGAGAATAAACAAATTCTATCTTGGCATGAGAACTTACCACAGAAACAAAGACAATTATTGCTAGAACTTTCTGGATCAGCAAAATCGTTAGCGATTGCTAGTAGTCTGAAGAGTCAGGATAAGGTTTTAGTGATGACCTCTACATATGGAGAGGCTGAGCGTCTGATTAATGATCTAATCTCCATATTAGGTTCGGATCTGGTTTATCCATTTCTAGTAGATGATTCACCAATGGTTGAATTTTTGGTATCATCTCAGGAAAAGATTTTTTCTCGGGTTGAAGCTTTGCGTTTTCTAAGAGATGAGTTTCAAAGAGGAATTTTAGTTTGTAACGTCGCATCTAGTCGAGTATTCTTGCCGAATCCTCAAGTTTTTGATGATAGTATCTTAGAACTTCAAGTGGGGCAAGAATGCGAACAAAGAGAATTAAAAAATCACTTGATTTCTCTTGGTTATAAGAAAGTTACACAAGTTCAAAGTCAGGGAGAATTTAGCCTTCGTGGAGATATTCTAGACATATTTGAAACCTCTCAAATATGTCCTTATCGGATTGAATTTTTCGGTGATGAGATTGATGGCATTAGAGAATTTGATACTGAAACTCAATTATCAAAAGATAGTCAAACTCAAGTACTAATCTATCCAGCTAGTGATATTTTGTTAACGAATGAAGATTATCATCGTGGTCAGAAATTTTTAGAACATGAGATTGATAAGGCACTTTCTCCAACTTTAAAGTCTTACCTAGAAGAAGTTTTTAGTTGTACGAAAGAGCAAGTTCTTCATGCGGATATTCGCAAGTTTTTGTCTGTATTTTATAAAAAACAGTGGACCTTGACAGACTATTTGAATCAAGTGCCTATTATCTTTGATGATTTTCAAAAAATCATGAACCAGTACGATGCTTTTGATAAGGAAATAGCTAGCTACTTTACAGAAGATTTACATAATAGTAAAGCAGTATCAAGTTTACAATATTTTGCTGATGTAGAAAGTCAGTTTAAAAAATATGTACCAGCGACTTTCTTTTCAAATTTTCAAAAAGGCCTTGGAAATTTGAAATTTAATAATCTGTACCAGTTCAATCAATATCCTATGCAAGAGTTCTTTAATCAGTTTTCTTTTCTGAAAGAAGAAATTGAACGTTACAAAAAATTAAAGTATACGATTGTTCTTCAATCAAGTAGCAAAACTGAACTAAAGAAACTGTCAACGATTCTTGATGAATACGATATTAAAGTTGATAATAGTAATGAAAGTAAAATCTGTAAAGGAACTGTCAATCTTGTTGAAGGAAATCTGCGACATGGCTTTCATTTTGTAGATGAAAATCTTGTATTTATCACTGAATATGAAATTTTTAAAAAGAAGATTAAACGCAAGTATCGAAGACAAAATATCAGTAACGCTGAACGATTAAAGGATTATAATGAACTCCAAAAAGGAGACTATGTTGTTCATCAAATCCATGGTATTGGTCAATATTTAGGGATTGAAACGATTGAAATCAAAGGGATTCATAGAGACTATGTAAGTGTTCTATATCAAAATGGTGATCGTATTTCTATTCCTGTAGAACAAATTCAAACCTTATCTAAATATGTTTCAAGTGATGGAAAAGCTCCAAAGTTAAATAAACTAAATGATGGACGTTTTAAAAAAGCGAAGCAAAAAGTAAAGAGTCAAGTTGAAGATATTGCAGATGATTTAATTAAGTTATATGCAGAGAGAAGTCAACTTAAAGGTTTTGCATTTTCAAAAGATGATGAAGACCAAAACGCTTTTGACGAAGCTTTCCCATATGTAGAGACTGAGGACCAACTTCGAAGTATCGAAGAAATAAAAAAAGATATGCAGGCTCCTCAACCGATGGACCGACTATTAGTTGGAGATGTTGGTTTTGGTAAGACAGAAGTTGCCATGCGAGCTGCATTTAAGGCTGTCAATGATCATAAACAGGTTGTCGTTTTAGTGCCAACAACCGTTCTTGCTCAGCAACATTACAGTAATTTTAAGGAAAGATTTGAACAATTTGCTGTCAACGTAGATGTTTTGAGTCGTTTCAGAAGTAAAAAAGAACAGACTGAAACACTTGAGAAATTAAAAAAAGGTCAAGTAGACATCTTGATAGGGACCCATAGAGTCTTGTCTAAAGATGTTGAGTTTGCTGATTTGGGGTTGATGATTATTGATGAAGAGCAACGTTTTGGTGTTAAGCATAAGGAAGCTTTGAAGGAATTAAAAAAGAAGGTTGATGTCTTAACCTTGACAGCTACACCAATTCCTCGAACTCTTCATATGTCTATGCTAGGTATCCGAGATTTATCAGTCATCGAAACTCCTCCAACCAATCGATATCCTGTACAAACCTATGTCCTTGAACAGAATGATCGTGTCATTCGTGATGCTGTATTGAGAGAAATGGATCGTGGTGGTCAAGTTTACTATCTTTACAACAAAGTTGACACTATTGAAAAGAAGGTTTCAGAGTTACAAGAACTGATTCCAGAAGCTTCTATTGGATTTGTCCATGGTCAAATGAGTGAAATTCGCTTAGAAAATACACTTCTTGATTTTATAGAAGGACAATATGATATTTTAGTGACTACAACAATCATTGAAACAGGTGTAGACATTCCAAATGCTAATACCTTATTTATTGAAAACGCAGATCATATGGGCTTGTCAACCTTGTATCAATTAAGAGGTCGTGTTGGTCGTAGTAATCGAATTGCTTATGCTTATCTCATGTATCGTCCAGATAAAACTTTGACAGAAGTTTCTGAGAAGAGATTAGAAGCTATCAAAGGTTTTACTGAACTGGGTTCTGGTTTTAAAATTGCTATGCGTGATTTATCCATTCGTGGAGCTGGAAATCTATTAGGAAGTTCGCAGTCTGGCTTTATTGATTCTGTTGGTTTTGAGTTGTACTCTCAGTTGTTAGAAGAAGCAATAGCTAAGAAAAATGGAACTGACAAAAAACGTGAAAAAGGAAATGCTGAGTTGATTCTACAAATCGATGCCTATCTCCCAGATGATTATATATCGGATGAAAGACATAAAATTGAAATTTACAAGAGAATTCGTCAGATTGATAATCGTGTCAACTATGAGGGATTACAAGATGAGTTGATCGATCGTTTTGGAGAATATCCAGATGTGGTTGCTTACCTTTTAGAAATTGGATTAGCTAAAGCATATCTTGATAAAGTATTTGTCAATCGTGTAGAAAGAAAGGTTAATAAGCTGGTCATTCAGTTTGAAAAAATATCGCAACAATTATTTTTAACACAAGATTATTTCCAGGCTCTTTCTCAGACAAGTTTGAAGGCAAATATTTCAGAAAATCAAGGTTTAATCGAAGTTGTTTTTGATATTCGTAATAAAAAGGATTATGAGATTTTAGAAGGTCTTTTAACTTTTGGAGAATCATTAGCAAATATAAAAGATTCAAAAGAGTCGAATTAGGTATAACATTTTTCTTCTATAAAAGGGATAAAAATGGTACAATAATAATTTGAGGTAATAAAAATGAGACTAGATAAATATTTAAAAGTATCAAGAATTATTAAGCGTCGTACAGTAGCTAAAGAAGTTGCAGATAAGGGACGTATCAAGGTAAATGGTATTCTTGCAAAGAGCTCTACAGATTTAAAAATCAATGACCAAGTTGAAATTCGTTTTGGAAATAAATTGTTGCTCGTAAAAGTGTTAGAAATGAAAGATAGCACTAAAAAAGAAGATGCTGCAGGTATGTATGAAATTATCAGCGAAACAAGGGTAGAAAACGATGTATAAAAAAATTGTACAAATGAATAATTCTTTTATTCAAAATGAACACCAACGTCGTAAATACTTGATGGAAGAACGACAAAGACGAAATCGTTTTATGGGTTGGGTTTTGATTTTGATTATGTTGTTGTTCATCCTACCAACCTATAATTTGACTCAAAGTTATCAGCAACTACTCGAACGTCGCCAACAGTTAGCCGATCTGAAAAAACAGTATCAAGAATTGAGCGATGAAAAAGATAAAGAATCAAATCTTGCAACCAAATTAAAGGACGAAACATACGCAGCCAAGTATTTGCGTGCAAAATATTACTATTCAAAATCATGGGAGGAAGTTTATACTATTCCGGACTTACTTCCTAGGTAATGTAAAATGGAAAATTTATTAGATATTGTAGAAAAGTTTTTAAGTCAATCAGATGAAAAATTAGAAGAGTTAGCTCAAAAAAATCATCTGTTACGGCTACAAGAAGAAGAGGAAAAAAAGAATGCGTAAATTTTTAGTGATATTACTACTTCCTATTTTTTTAAAAAGTGTCCAAGTAGTAAGCACTGAGAATCCAGTTATCATTCCAAACCAAGAAGTTTATTCCTTAACCCACGCTTCGTATCATTTTTACTATCAAGATGTTATAGAATCTCCAAAATTTTATGGTGAAACGTCTGTTTATTCTACAGAAGATTTGATTAAAGAATCAGGAAAAGTCAATGCAGATACAAAATTATCTGTTTTAGAATGGAGATTAAATAAACAAGGACAGCCTGTCTTTAAATTGTCAAATAATCAATTTGTGATGGCTGATAAACGACTTTTATACGATAGTTCAATTGTCAACGATTTTTCTAAACGAGTATGGTTAGAACCAGGATTTGTCGTTTATAATAGTCCTTATGATCAACAAGAATTAAAGTCTACTTTAGCAGCTTATCAAGAGGTTGAAGCAGATATGTCTATTTTTGCTGAAGGTCGTGAATTCTTACATATCAAACAAATTGGTTGGATTTCGACGGATTACATTTCCAACGATGACAATCGTATCCAGAAAGTACAAGAGTTGTTATCTGCGAATTATCAAAATGAACAGTTTTCTATTTATGTTAAACAATTGAGCACGGGTAATGAAACTGGAATTAATGAAGATCAAAAAATGTACGCTGCTAGTGTTATGAAATTGCCTTATCTTTATTATGTTCAAGAAAAAATCAATCAAGGTGATTACCAACTTGACACGAAATTGAAGTACCTTTCTGAAGTAAATGATTTCCCTGGTTCTTATAAACCCGAAGGAAGTGGAAGCCTCCCTAAAACAGCGGACAATAAAGACTACACTCTCAAAGATTTAATTACAAAGACAGCGAAAGAATCTGACAATGTAGCTCATAATATTCTTGCTTATTATATTACGAATAAATCAGATGAAGCTTTTAAAAAAGAAATGGCTACTATCGCAGGTGAAGAGTGGAACGTAACAGAGAAGTTAGCTTCAGCTAAAATGGCTGGTCAAGTTATGGAATCTATTTATAATCAGAATGGTTTTGTTTTAGAATCGCTATCGCAAACAGCTTTTGATAATCAGAGGATTGCTAAGAATATTTCTGCTAAGGTAGCCCATAAAATTGGGGATGCAGATGAATTTAAACACGATGTAGGAATAGTCTATACAGATTCTCCTTTCATTATTTCAATCTTTACCAAAAATTCTGATTATGATACCATTTCTAAAATTGCTAAGGATGTCTATGAGGTCCTAAAATGAGAGACCAATATTTTTTAAATCATTTTCTAGAAAAAGGTTATTTTAAAGATCATTCACGAGTTGTACTAGCCTTATCTGGTGGATTGGATTCGATGTTTCTCTTTCACCTCCTATCAACCTACCAAGAAGAACTCGGGATAGAATTATTTTTAGCTCATGTAAACCATAAACAACGACCAGAATCAGATGATGAAGAAATTGAATTAAGAAAACTAGCTGAACAAGTTGGAGTTCCAATTTACGTAGCTCATTTTACTGGAGATTTTTCAGAAGCAAATGCTCGTCAATTTCGCTATGATTTTTTTAGAGAAGTAATTGAGAAAACTTCCTCTACAGCCCTTGTAACAGCTCATCATGCAGATGATCAGGCTGAAACGATTTTTATGCGATTGATTCGAGGTGTTAGGTTGCAACACTTATCAGCTATAAAAGAGAGACAAACGTTTGATAAGGGAGAGTTAATTCGTCCTTTGCTGTCTTTTTATAAGAGGGATTTTCCTGAAGTTGAGCATTTTGAAGATAGGACGAATAAAGAAAATCATTATTTTCGCAATCGAGTTCGTAATATTTACTTACCACAACTGGAAAAAGAAAATATTCAGCTAAAGAGAGCGTTTTTAGAGTTTGGAAAAGAAGCATTTGACTATCAAATTGCTCTGACTGAATTATCTCAAACAGTCAATGTGAAAGATTTAGCTCAGTTTTTATCTTTTAGTGAAGCAACGCAACGAGTTTTACTACAACAATACCTTAGTCGTTTTGCTGATTTAAATGTAACAAGAGAACAATTTCAAGAAATTCATCATATTTTAAAAACTAAGAGCCAATATCGCCATAGTATAAAAAATGGTTATGAACTTATAAAAGAATACCAGCACTTTCAAATTGGTAAAATCAGACCAAAGTCTGATGAAAAAAGTAGTGAGTGTGTGTTAAACTATCAAAATCAAGTTCATTATGAAGGTTATTTATTTTCATTTGGAATCCCTCTAAAAGGGGAAAATGTTCAAAAGATGAATGTTTCTCGTGAAACATCGTTGATTTTACGGCATCGACAGTCCGGTGATTATTTGATAAAAAATGGTCATCATAAAAAACTAAGACGACTTTTTATTGATTTAAAAATTCCTAAAGAAAAACGAGAAAAAGCTATTATCATTGAGCAATTTGGAAAAATTTGTTCAGTTTTAGGAATTGAAATCAGTGATTTGAGTAAAAAAATGAAAAATGATATAATGAACACTGTACTTTATATAGAAAAAATAGATAGGTAAAATCATGTTAGAAAAAGATATCAAGAAAATTTTGATTTCACAAGATGAAATTACAGAAGCAGCTAAAAAATTGGGTGCTCAGTTGACAAAAGATTATGAAGGAAAAAATCCGATTTTAGTTGGAATTCTAAAAGGTTCTATTCCTTTTATGGCAGAATTGGTGAAATATATTGATACACATCTTGAAATGGACTTTATGATGGTCTCTAGTTATCATGGTGGGACTGTAAGTAGTGGTGTCATTAATATTAAACAAGACGTAACTCAAGATATTAAAGGTCGACATGTTGTCTTTGTAGAAGATATTATTGATACTGGTCAAACCTTGAAGAGTTTGAGAGATATGTTTACTGAAAGAGAAGCAGCTTCTGTTAAGATTGTCACAATGCTTGATAAACCAGAAGGTCGTACAGTAGAAATCGAAGCAGATTATACATGTTTTACAATTCCAAATGAATTTGTTGTAGGCTACGGTTTAGACTATAATGAAAACTATCGTAACCTTCCTTATGTAGGTGTATTGAAAGAGGAAGTTTACTCAAAATAGAAGGGTAAGTGTTTGAATGCAAAAACAAAATAATGGTTTCATAAAAAATCCATTTCTTTATTTGTTGATGATTTTCTTGCTAGTGACAGGATTCCAGTACTTTTTTGCTGGCAGATCTGCTGGTCATAGTCAACAAATTAAGTACTCAGAATTGGTTCAGGAAATCACTAACGACAATGTAAAAGAAATGACCTACCAACCAAGTGGTAGTGTTATTGAAGTGTATGGTGTCTACAAAACTGCTAAGACAGAGAAACAGGAAACGGGAATTCAATTTTTTACACCCTCTGCTACAAAAGTAGAGAAATTTACAAGTATTATCCTCCCATCAGATACAACTGTAGCGGATTTGCAAAAGCTAGCAAGTGAACATCAAACACAAATTGAAGTGAAACACGAAAGCTCAAGTGGTATGTGGATTAACATCCTGGTTTCAGTAGTACCATTTGCTATCTTATTCTTCTTCCTCTTCTCTATGATGGGAAATATGGGCGGAAATAGCGGACGTAATCCAATGAGTTTTGGACGTAGTAAAGCTAAGGCTGCTAACAAAGAGGATATTAAAGTCCGCTTCTCAGATGTCGCAGGCGCAGAGGAAGAAAAACAAGAACTTGTTGAAGTTGTTGAATTCTTAAAAGATCCAAAACGATTTACAAAATTGGGTGCCCGGATTCCAGCTGGAGTTCTCTTAGAAGGACCTCCAGGAACTGGTAAAACATTACTTGCCAAAGCAGTCGCAGGAGAAGCTGGTGTACCATTCTTTAGTATTTCAGGTTCTGACTTTGTAGAAATGTTCGTCGGTGTCGGTGCGAGCCGTGTACGTTCTCTCTTTGAGGATGCCAAAAAAGCAGCACCAGCTATTATCTTCATTGATGAAATTGATGCCGTTGGTCGACAACGTGGTGTCGGTTTAGGTGGAGGTAATGATGAACGAGAACAAACCTTAAACCAACTCTTGATTGAAATGGATGGTTTTGAAGGAAATGAAGGAATTATTGTCATTGCGGCAACAAACCGTTCAGATGTTCTTGATCCGGCCCTACTTCGTCCAGGCCGTTTTGATAGAAAAGTATTAGTTGGTCGTCCTGATGTTAAGGGTCGCGAAGCAATCTTGAAAGTCCATGCTAGAAATAAACCTTTAGCTGAAGATGTAGATTTGAAATTGGTAGCACAACAAACTCCAGGTTTTGTTGGTGCCGATTTGGAAAATGTATTGAACGAAGCAGCTTTGGTTGCAGCTCGTCGTAATAAATCAGTGATTGATGCTTCTGATATTGATGAAGCTGAAGATCGTGTTATCGCTGGACCATCTAAGAAAGACAAGACAGTTTCACAAAAAGAACGTGAATTGGTTGCCTACCATGAGGCAGGACATACCATTGTCGGTCTAGTATTGTCAAATGCCCGTGTTGTTCATAAAGTTACTATAGTACCACGTGGACGTGCAGGTGGATATATGATTGCACTTCCTAAGGAAGACCAAATGCTTCTATCTAAAGAAGATATGAAAGAACAATTAGCTGGCTTAATGGGTGGACGTGTAGCTGAAGAGATTATCTTTAACGTCCAAACAACTGGAGCATCCAATGACTTCGAACAAGCTACTCAGATGGCGCGTGCAATGGTTACAGAGTATGGTATGAGTGAAAAACTTGGTCCAGTACAATATGAAGGAAATCATGCCATGTTTGGTGCACAAAGCCCTCAAAAATCAATTTCAGAACAAACAGCTTATGAAATTGACGAAGAAGTTCGTTCATTATTGAATGAAGCACGAAACAAAGCTGCTGAAATTATCCAGTCAAATCGTGAAACTCACAAGCTGATTGCAGAAGCATTATTGAAATACGAAACATTGGATAGTACACAAATTAAATCTCTATACGAAACAGGAAAGATGCCTGAAACAGTAGAAGAGGAATCACATGCACTATCTTATGATGAAGTAAAATCAAAAATGAGTGAAGAAAATTAATTATCTTAAATACTATAAACAGAGGAGGCACAAGTTTTCTCTGTTTTTTTAAAAAATTGAGGGAAATCTAATTTAAATCAAAGATTTTTATATAATAGAAAACAAAATACAAGTTCACCTATGTTAATGCTCCCTTAGAGAAAATGATTCAAATTTTCTGAAAATAAGAATGCAAGAGTTACTTGAGTAATATGAAGAAATGTTTTTAAAAAATGATATGTGCTTCATAAAAAACAATTATTGTAAGAAAAAAATTAACCGAAACTCTGGGCAGACGAACGATTTAAAGGCCGCAAAGCCCTTCTCAGAGAGCTGAAGGAAGTAATTCAGGAGAAATGAAAAAAAGTTAAAAAAAGGTGTTGACAAAGTAAGAAAAGTCGGTATAATAGTAAGAGTTGAAAATAACAACTCCGGTCCGTTGGTCAAGGGGTTAAGACACCGCCTTTTCACGGCGGTAACACGGGTTCGAATCC
>NZ_JASHBX010000005.1:0-146202 GCF_047464415.1 Streptococcus infantis
GGTTTTAGGAACTTTAACAACTTTAAGAAACGAATTTTCATCGCTCTGAATATAAAAATGGAGAGGACAACAATTGTCCTCTCCAGATGTTAGCTTTTATTCAACCCACTACAGTTGACAAAGAGCCTAAATGTATAACCAACTTTAGAATATCTTTGGTTTAGATATTCAAAGACAAATCTTGAATCATTCTAGAAAACTAGAAATATTAAGCTTCATCTTCTTTTTTGCGTTTCGCAACCAAACCTAGACCTACAAGACCAAGTGCAGCACCAAGTGCAACAATTCCAGATTTAGATTGTTCACCAGTGTTTGGCAACTCAGGACCTTTAGGTTTTTCTGGTGTTGGTGGTGTTGGCGGTGTTGGCGGTGTTGGTGGTGTTGGTGGTGTTGGTGGTGTTGGTGGTGTTGGTGGTGTTGGTGGTGTTGGTGGTGTTGGTGGTGTTGGTGGTGTTACCTTGTTGTTAAACTCAGTATCTTCAGGCATTTGTGAAGTAAGAGTCAACACTTTACCATCCTTAGTTACAGTAACTCCAACAGTCGCTACCATCTTATCGTACTCAACTCCAGCCTCTGTACCTTTCACTTCTTCTACATGATAGATATAAGTACCTTCTTGACCACGTTTGAATTCAAGAGCTGAGAACTTGATCTTACCTTCAGCATCATTGCTTACGGTTTCAATCACTTTACCATCTTTGTCTTTCAATACGAAGCTGAATTCACCAGCTTTCAACGCACGACCTTCCAATTTCTTCGTGAAGTTGAATTCAACTTTCACTGGAATATTAACAACACGTTTTTCAGTTGGTTTTTCTGGTTTTTCAACTGATTTCTTAGTTGGATCATATTGGTGAACAATTTGAGAAGCTGTATTTTCAATATCTACACCTTCTTTAGCAGTTCCCTTGATACGTGCTGGAATATCAAACTTGTAGTAACGTCCAAATGCTAATTTAGCAGTGTCGATTACTTGAGTATTTTCTGCATCTCCAAGTGACTTAGTCAAGTCAGTCTTAGATGTAGCAGTAATGACACCATCCACAATTGAGATATCAAACTTAGCTTTTACATCTTCACCAGTTACTGAATCATAAGCCTTAATTTCAGATACGTTAACATCCAAGTTTTCGCTATCATATTTATCTGTAATACCAACAGATTGAATATTGTGAGCTTCAGTGAATTTAGTTGTATCTAACCATACTTGGTAAACAACCTTATCACCCTTATGGAGTGTTTGAGTATTGATATTTTGCTTTTCATTATTATCAACTTTGTCCACGTATGGATCTTTGTTGGTATCAGCTACTTTATCAGTCAACTCTTTATCATCATCAAGGAGTTTATTTCCAGTGATATCAAATTTCTCTTCATTAAGAATATATTTCTCTGGATTGAACTCAGGAGTTTCTGGAGGAGTTACGACGTTGTTAAATTCTTTATCCGCAATGTCGCCTACAGTCGCGATAAGAACTTTAGCTGTTCCATCGTGTTTCACTGTAACTGTTACATTCGCTTTCATGGTGTCGTATGTAACGGTTGCGTCTGTTCCTTTAACTTCTTCTACTGTGTAGTTGTGTACGCCTTCTTGGCCTTTCTTGAACTCAAGTTTAGAGAACTTAACGTTACCAGCCGCATCATTGCTTACAGTTTCAAGAGTATTACCTTCTGAATCTTTAAGAACGAAGCTGAATTCGTTGGCTTTAAGCTCACGACCTTCCAAACGTTTAGTGAAGTTGAATTCCACTTCAACTGGTACGTTGTTTACACGTTTTTCAGTTGGTTTTTCAGGTTTTTCAACTTTCTTAGTCGTTGGGTTGTAGTAGTTAACTACTTGAGCCGCAGTATTTTCGATATCTACTCCGCCAGGTACATCAGCTTTATCAGTTTTAACTGTTGTTGGGATGTCGAACTTATAGTAACGTCCGAAAGCGAATTTAGTTGTGTCGATGATTTGAGTATCTTCTGCATCGCCAAGTGACTTAGTGAAGCCAGCTTTAAGGGTTGCAGTGATTACTCCACCTTCAACTGTGATGTCGAATTTATCTGTTACTTCTGCGCCTGTTACTGAATCGTAAGCTTTGATCTTAGTAGCGTCAAGGTCCAATTTAGCTTCATCGTAGTCATCTGAGATTCCTACTGATTGGATGTTGTCCTTGTTAGCTGCGTCAAATTTAGTTGTATCCAACCATACTTGGTAAACCAACTTGTCGCCACGTTTCACAGTCTTCGTATTCAAGTTTTGAGCTTCGTTGTTTGATGCATCGTCCGCATATGGGTTCGCATTGGTATCTGCGTACTTGTCTGCCAACTCTTTATCATCATCAACGAGCTTGTCACCTGTGATATCGTATTTCTCTTCAGAAACAACATATTTCTCTGGTTGGAACTTAGGCTCTTCTGGTGGAGTTACAACGTTGTTGAACTCTTTGTCAGCGATGTCTCCAACTTTAGCTACAAGAACTTTAGCTGTTCCATTGTGAGAAACAGTTACTGTTACATTCGCTTTCATTGTGTCGTATGTAACGGTTGCGTCTGTTCCAGCTACTTCTTCTACTGTGTAGTTGTGTACGCCTTCTTGACCTTTCTTGAATTCAAGAGCTTTGAACTTAACGTTACCAGCCGCATCGTTGCTTACAGTTTCAAGAGTCTTACCTTCTGAATCTTTAAGAACGAAGCTGAATTCGTTTTCTTTAAGCTCACGGCCTTCCAAGCGTTTAGTGAAGTTGAATTCCACTTCAACTGGAACATTGTTTACACGTTTTTCAGTTGGTTTTTCAGGTTTTTCAACTTTCTTAGTAGTTGGGTTGTAGTAGTTGACTACTTGAGCCGCAGTATTTTCAATATCTACACCACCAGGTACATCAGCTTTCACTGTTGTTGGGATGTCGAACTTGTAGTAACGTCCGAATGCGAACTTAGTTGTATCGATGATTTGAGTATCTTCTGCGTCTCCAAGTGACTTAGTGAAGCCAGCTTTAAGAGTTGCAGTGATCACACCATTGTTCACAGTGATATCGAATTTATCTGTTACTTCTGCGCCTGTTACTGAATCGTAAGCTTTGATCTTAGTAGAATCAAGTTCCAATTTAGCTTCATCGTAGTCATCTGAGATTCCTACTGATTGGATGTTGTCCTTGTTAGCTGCGTCAAATTTAGTTGTATCCAACCATACTTGGTAAACCAACTTGTCGCCACGTTTCACAGTCTTGGTGTTCAAGTTTTGAGCTTCGTTGTTATCAGTTTTATCTGCGTATGGGTTGGCATTTGTATCTGCGTACTTGTCTGCCAACTCTTTATCATCATCAACGAGCTTGTCGCCTGTGATATCGAATTTCTCTTCAGAAACAACGTATTTCTCTGGTTGGAACTTAGGTTCTTCTGGAGGAGTTACGACGTTGTTAAACTCTTTATCAGCTGGTTCAGTTACGTTAGCAACCAATGCTTTAGCTGTACCGTCATGAGATACTGTTACAGTTACTTCTGCCTTCATAGTATCGTAAGTGACAGTTGCGTCTGTACCTTTCACCTCTGTTACAGAGTAAGTGTAAGTACCTTCTTGACCCTTCTTGTATTTAAGGGCAGTGACTTTTTCACCAGCTTTATTTGTGTACTCTACCGGAGAGAATTTAATCTTACCATCTGCATCGTTGGTTGCAGTCGCAATCACAATATTGTCGCTGTCTTTCAACTCGAATGTAAATTCGCCAGCTTTAAGCTCACGACCTTCCAAACGTTTTGTGAAGTTGAATTCTGCAGTGATTGGTACAGAGTTTACACGTTTTTGAGTTGGTTTTTCTGGTTTTTCAACAGATTTGCTTACTGGGTTATAAACATGAACGATTTGGTTGGCTTTATTTTCAATATCCACTCCACCCGCAACGTCATCTTTAACAGTTGCTGGGATATCAAATTTATAGTAGCGACCAAATGCAAATTTAGTTGTATCGATAACTTGTGTATTATCAACATCACCTAATGATTTGTTTACAGAAGTCTTAGATGTTGCTGTAATGACACCATTTTCAACCTTAATGTCAAACTTGTCAGTTACGTCATCCCCAGTTTCACTGTCATATGCTTTAATATCAGCAGCGTTAACAGTTAATTTATCTGCATCGTAGGTATCAGAGATTCCAACAGATTGGATGTTGTTTTTGTCAGTGAAGTTCTTAGTATCCAACCATACTTGGTAAACTAATTTATCACCACGTTCAACAGTCTTAGTATTGATGTTTTCTGCTTCGTTGTTTGAAGTTCCATCTGCATATGGGTTTGCATTTGTAGCAGTGTACTCATCAGTCAACTCATCGTCATCATCTACAAGTTTTGTTCCTGTAATGTCAAATTTCTCTTTGTTAAGAACAAATTTTTCAGGTTGGAATTCAGGTGTTTCAGGAGGAGTGATCTTGTTGTTGAATTCTTTATCATCAGTTCCTTCTGTTGAAGTTCCATCAGCATTGACACCGCCAGTTGATGTTACGTTTGTTACAGTAGTCAATGTGTGACCATTCTTAGCAACTTCAACTGTGACTGTTGCTTTCATAGTGTCATAAGTCATACCAAGCTCTTTAGTAGATGGGATAACTTCTTCTACTGTATAAGTATGAGTTCCAACTTTAGTATTATCAAATGATAATTCAGTGAATGTTACTGTTCCGTCAGCTTTATTTGTTACTGTTTCAAGAGTTTGACCAGTTGAATCTTTAAGAACAAAGCTAAATTCGCCGTCTTTAAGTTCACGACCTGCTAATTTCTTAGTAAAGTCAAATCTTGCAACGACTGGAGCTACATGGTAGTTATTGAACTCAGTATCATCCGGCATTGTAACTGCTGCATTCAGGAGGCCAGTTGAAGCATCTTTCGTAACTGTTACGGTTACTTCTGCATTCATTGAATCATAGTCAATGTTTGTGTCAGTACCAGCTACTTCACGTACAGTATAGGTATGAGTACCTTCTGCATCGTATGAGATTGCATCAAATTGGATAGTTCCATCAGCCGCGTTTTTCTTCGTTTGGATAACATTTCCATTTTCAAGCAATTCAAATGTAAAGGCATCTGCTACCAGTTCTTTACCTTCGAGTTTCTTAGTAAACTTGAATTGAGCTTGTGTTGCAGTTGGTGTGAAGGTATTGTTAAATTCTTTATCTGCTGGAAGTGCTGCTACAGCAGTAAGAGCGTGACCTGATTTTGTAACAGTAACTGTCACGTTTGCCTTCATGGTATCGTAAGTCATGCCAGCTTCTTTTGTTTCTGGAATAACTTCTTCTACAGTGTAGTTATGATCACCGACTTGAGCATTCGTAAATGTCAAGGCGTCAAATTTAACGTTACCAGCGGCATCGTTTTGTTTTGTTTGGATAACAGTGCCATCTTTGTCTTTCAATACAAAGCTAAATTCACCAGCCTTGAGTTTACGGCCTGCAAGAGCTTTACTAAAGTCAAATTGGGCAGTTACAGGCGCCACAACGTGGTTGTTAAAGACTTTATCATCAGTACCAGTTGCTTCACCACCTGTTGAAGTCATTTCAGTATTAGCTACCAAGAGACCTGTATTCTCATCTTTTGTAACTGTTACTTTAACTGCGATAGTCATTGCATCGTAGTCTACATCAGCTTTATCGCCTTTAACTTCTTTAACTGTGTAGTTGTAGACTCCTGCTTGGTCAAATGACAATTCGCTAAAGTTAATCTTACCGTCAGCTTTATTAGTTACAGTTTCATTAACATTGTTATCACCAGTCAAAGTGAAGCTAAAGTCACCTGCATTCAAGTTACCATTTGAGAGTGATTTATCAAACTCAAGGTTTACTTTAACAGGAGATGGTGTGAAGGTATTGTTGAACTCTGTATCTGCAGGAAGTGTGTTTGTTGCTTTAAGCACATGACCTTCCTTAGTAACAGTGATTGTCACTTCAGCCTTCATGGTGTCATAAGTCATACCTTCTTCTTTAGTTGGTAAACCTGACACTTTATTTGTTGGGATAACTTCTTCAACAGTGTACTTGTGTGTACCAACTTGAGTGTTGTCAAAGGTCAAATCGTCAAATGAGATAACACCAGCTGCATTATTTGTTTTCGTTTGGATTGTTTTACCAGTTGAATCTTTCAAGGCAAATGTAAATTCGCCATCTTTCAACTTACGGCCATCCAATTTCTTGCTGAAGTCAAACTTAGTCTTAACTGGAGCTACAACATAGTTGTTGAAAACCTTGTCATTTTCACCTTCAGCATGACCACCTGTTGATGTATAAACTGCCTGAACTTCAAGTTTATCTTGAGCATTTTGTGTAACGGTAACTGTGAGAGTAACCTCCATACCATCATAGTCAACATTCGTATCTGAACCAGCAACTTCTGTAATCTTATAAGTATAAGTACCTGGTTTTTCGAAAGTTAGTTCACTAAAGGTTGCCTTACCATTTTTGTTTGTAACAGTTTCTTGGTGTGTACCACCTTCTTGTTTAAGAGTAAAGCTAAAGTCACCATCGTTCAAAGTACGACCATCAAGAACTTTGCTTACTTCAGGTGTATAAGTTACTGGTTCTACTTTTTCATAGTAGTAAACGGTTGATTTATAAGGTGTTAGACTATTCAACAAGTCAACGTTAATACCACTACTAAATATTCCTTTTACTAATTGTTCGTTTGAAATAGCGTAACCAATGTTGTCTCCCAAGAATGGTACGAATACTGTTTTCTTAGGTGTATACCCGGCAGCTGTTTGGAAGCCAAACTCAATTTCTTTACCATTTGGATAGTATACCCCATCTTTATCCGTGAAAGCAATTGTATTAAGAGGGGTTTTCTTAACAACCAAGTCTTCAGTGTTAGCATTTCCTGGTTTGATCGGTTTGGTTTCTGCAAGAAGCATATAACCATCGGTTTCTAATGTACCATCAGAACGTTTGCTCTGTTGTCTTGGATCAAGGAGATAAACACGAATAACAACTGTACCATCTTCTCCAACAATTTCTTTGATACGCTTAATGCCATAGCGGTCAGCATCCATAAATTTGCTACCAACTGTGTAAGGGCGAGAAGCGTAACCAGTCATGCTATCTGGATCCGCTTTTTGGTAAAGCTTGTAACCAGCAAATTTACGTTCACCAGAAGCAGTGAAATTTTGACCTTCTGTAGCAGTCAAGGTGTACTTAGCTAGTTCAACTTCATTTCCGTTTGCTACATAGTCTTGAACTGTTGTATCTGTTTTGTTAGCCTTGTAGGTAGAGTTTGACTTGTCTACAACCTTATAGTAAGTCGTTTTAGTCACTACCTTTGGAAGTTTGAAGTTACTGTCAGTAATCGTACGTCCATTGTAAGCAGGTTCTACGACGTTCATCACGTCAGTCGAAGTACGAGCATTATAAACGGCAGTATATCGCGCTTGTTCATCAGGAGTAAGTGTGTGTCCCGGTGCTACTAAAGATGTAATACTATCTCCAACTTTATATCCGACTTGCAAAAAAGGCTCGTCAGTTTTATCACCAGCTGTCCCCTTACCTGCTTGGTAATCAATTTGGAAGGTCAACTCAGAATTTGACTTGGTTGCAGTTGTCGTAAATTGTTGAACACCACTAGTAGCAGTGATAGTCTTCGTTTCAACTACTGCACCAGTTGTCTTATCAATCAATTCCGCAACAGAATCAGTTGAGTCACTAAAGTTCTTATAGATACGAACGTAGTAGTTAGTATTGTAGCGTTCATTGAATTTTGTAAGGTCTAAGATACTAAATGTATAGTAATCTCCAGCTTTTCTTTCATAACCAGCAGGCACATTCTGTGATTTAACAGTTGCACCAGCAGGATCTGACATATCTGGATCCGCTACTTCACCGTCCTTAAGTGTAGCTGATGTTGCTATTGCTTCTGTATTATGGTCAGTTGCAGCACGACGGTTACGGCGACGACCACCATTTGTAGCCAAAGCGCCCGCATTGACAGTGTTCTCAGCTGCCAAAGCAAGTGTTTCTGTATCTACTAGTGGTTTTGCTTCAACATTTGCTGCACTAGCAGTTGTATCAAGGCTAGTTGCTTCAGCTACAGCTGAAAGTTCTGATTTAGGCTCAGATTTGTCCTCTGGTTTAGATTCAGTCTTTTCTTCTGCCTTAGGCTTAGTTGTTACAACTTCTTCTACTTTTGAAGCAGTTTCTGCTACTGGTTTAGAAGATTCTAGTTTTGCCTCAGGAATAACAGATGTTTTTTCCTCAGCTTTTGTTTCTTCTGATTTTACTTCTTCAGACTTAACTTCAGGTATTGATGTTTCTGGCTTAACTTCTGAAGTTTCGGAATTAGCTGAAGTTACCACATCCGTTGATGGCTCTTTCAACTTTTCCTTGTCGTCCTTGTTGCCGACTAGTTCAGTATTCTCAGCATTTTGCTTTGCTACAATCTCAGCAGCATTTACAGCACTACCGTTAGCCATCATGAAGCTAAGGGTTGTTCCTAAGAAAACTGATGCGACACCAACTTTGTATTTTCTTAAAGAAAATCGTTGTTGCTCTCTTCTTATCATGTGATAAGCTCTCCTTTTTTAACATTTTAACTAATAATATGTAAGTTTATTGACTTTTTACAGAAAAGAAAATGGTCTTCCCCACATTACCAGTAACGCTAACAGTATACCATATCGTAGCCTTTTAAATCAAGAAAAACAGAATTAACATCATTCTCTTTTTGTAATTATTATTCATTTTTACGACAATTAATTCAACTTAAATAAATGTTTGTTGATGTCGTTTTTTTTATCCAATCGTATTATTACAACTTTTATATCTACATATCACCTTCATCCAATGATGTTTTCTATATAAAAAGCTCTAAACATTTAAATTAAATATTTTTTTATTCAATTCAAATGTTTAGAGTAAATTTTATTTTTGTAAAATTACTGATTACAAGATAGATATCTGATAAAGACTGATCCTAAAATATATATTTTCTTAAAATATTTGATAAAGCTTGATAACCTGAAACACTGAGGTGAAGACCATCCGTTGTATAGTCTGCCTTGAGTTGCCCTTCCTGATCGAGTAGGTTCTCGAAAACAGATACGTATTCAACCTGCATATAGGCAAAGGAAAGGTCTTGATAGGCTTGGTTCCAGGCCTTGATTTTCTCATTGGTACGAATATAAACTGTCTGCTTGAAGTCCGTACTCTCATTGACCGGCAAAATGGAAACTAGCTTTATCTGTGACAGTGGATAGTCGCGAGAAATGGTTTGAATCACGCTCTCAAGATTGTTTAGCGCTTCATTCATTGGAACATCTTTTCCAATGTCATTTGTCCCAATCAAAAGTACAATTTGATCCACTGCATCGCCATAAAGATGAGCATCAAGATTTTCTCGTAAAAGTCCCGTCTGGTAGCCTCGAATCCCTCGATTCACAATGGTTTTTGACGTTTCCAATAATTCTTGCAAGGGATAATATTCAATAATGGAATCCCCGATAAAAATGATATCTGGTTCAATTACCGAGATTTGATTAAGTTCACGATACTTGGTTTGAATTTTCTCTTGCTCTTTTAAGAGCCAGTTCTCTAATAATTGTACTGCCAAGTTATTCTCCTTCTTCTAGCCAGTTTTCTAAAACTTGGTAAACACCTGCCTGACTGTTAGCTGGCGCTATTTTGGTGGCTACTTCTTTGACAGTCTCCTCTGCATTTTCCATCGCATAAGAAACACCTGCTAACTCTAACATTTCGATATCATTTTCACTATCACCAAAGGCCATAATTTGTTCAGGTTTCAAGTCCCAACGTTTGAGTAATTCTTTTAAGCCCCATGCCTTATGAATCCCATCTTGTAAGATATCAATACAGCCGTAGCCACTCGAAACAGCTCGAACATGACCATCAAACAAGTCATTGATTTCCTGTAAAACAGAATTTGAACGTTCTTCACCAACAACCATACTCATCTTAAGGACACCTCCAAAGAGACTGGAATCAAATTCATCAACAAAGTGCATTCGTTGATAAAATTTCTCTATCATCTCCGAAGTCATAAATTTATCAAGTTCTGTAAAAACAGTTCCTTCCTTGACAAAACCACCATTCATAGCAGTTACGACAAACTGATCCTGACACTCTCTGCCTTTAAAATGGCCCAAAGCCCTATCAACCATAGCATCGTCCCAAGTCTGAGCTTGAATCAATTGATCATTTTCGAATATACGAGCGCCATTAGCAACCACGAGAACTACTCTATCTGCTAGATGTCCCAGTAATTGTCGCATTCGATGAACTTCATTTCCAGTTGCAATGACAAAACGAACATCTCGTTGATCTAGCTGATCTAAAATTTTCTCTAGTCGAGGTAGGTCCAGTCGTCCTTGAGGATCCAACAAAGTACCGTCCATATCCGTCGCTATTATCTTAATATCCATCTTGCTCCTCTTTTAATGTCACTACCACTTCAAACCTACATGCTCGTTCATTTCTTTATAGGCTGTATCAATCCGTTCCTTGGTGGCCTCGTCTAACTGACTTCGGTATTTCCCGCCCTCTATAAAATCTTCCAAGATATAGGTTTGGTAAAGATAGAGTGGGTAGCCTTCTGGAGAATAGCCTCCCTTTGGAGTACGACTCACCCAACTTGGATGAGCTTGGGCCGTCTCGATAGTTGTTTTACCGGATTTCTTCTTAATGGTTACATCCATGAGGACTCCACGTTCCGTCCACTTGGCATTTTCAACATCCTGCATGGTTTCAATCCGTTGATTTGAGATAAAATTCCCCATAGAGTAGATGATAAGCTTTTTATCACCGTCTTTTTCAACCGTTTCAGCTGGTTCAACAACGTGAGGGTGACCACCAAAGATAATATCAGCTCCCCAATCAATCATTTTATGGTAAAGTTTCTTTTGCTCCTCAGTCGGCTCAATTTGATACTCAACTCCCATCTGAGGCATGATAATTGTAATATCCGCCTCCTTCTCTGCTCGTTCAATTTCAGCCTTCATTTTATCTTCATCTAAGTCTGAAAGATAACGATTATAATCCTCTTGAGAAATGCTTTGTTCAATACCATTAAAACCATAGGAATAAGCTAAAATAGCAACTTTAATACCGTTGACTTCCTTAATCAGTAAAGGTGCCTTGTCTCGTGATTCATGGGTATAGACCCCGACCGGTGTCATTCCTGCTTTTTCAATAGCATCTGCGGTTGAAACGACTCCCTCAATCTGAGAATCTAAGATATGATTGTGAGCCAAGTCTAGCACTTGATAGCCCGCATCTTTTATAGCATCCATAACTTCACCAGGTGCATTAAACAAGGGATAGCCTGCAAGATAATGGTCTTTATTTACAGTTCCTTCAAAATCACCAAGAACTAAGTCTGCTTGCTTCAGCCAAGGTTTTACATACTCAAAATTATCATGAAAATCATAGGTGCCATCTGATTTTTTGGCTGAAATGTAGATAATGTCATGATAGAGCAAATCACCATTGGCCATGATCCGAGCACTTGTTTCTTGTTCCGTCTCTGCATTCTTTGCCTGAGAACTTGACTGTTGGTGTGTGGAACTTGGATCACTACTGCTTAAAGAAATCCCTCGAGCTCCTTCCACTAATAAAGTAAGCAGCATCGAGATAACTACCGAAGCTAACAAGACCACAATAAAAGTGCGATTATTCCACTGCTTATAGTTCCTGAAAAAACGAACAGAATGTCTAATAGCTTGTAAAACGAGACCACTTTTTCTTCTACTACTACGTTGTTCCATAACTTTTCTCCCATAATTTTAAAGTCATATTTCTCATTCTATTATACCACAGACAAATAGGTATTTCCTTTTATTCTATAATTTTTTAACAGCTTCTGTGACTTTCTTTCTCGTCTGTTTTGTGTTATCATGTAATTGTAATGGAAGGAAAGGAAAGAATATGTCTGCTATAGAACGAATTACCAAAGCTGCTCATTTAATCGATATGAAAGATATTATCCGCGAAGGGAACCCTACTCTTCGTGCCGTTGCCGAGGAGGTCTCTTTCCCCTTGAGCGACCAAGATATCATTCTTGGAGAAAAAATGATGCAATTTTTGAAACACTCGCAAGATCCTGTTATGGCTGAAAAATTAGGGCTACGTGGAGGTGTTGGGCTTGCTGCACCACAGCTGGATATCTCAAAACGCATCATCGCCGTACTGGTACCAAATATCACCGAGGAAGGTGAAACTCCTCAAGAAGCCTATGACTTACAAGCTGTTATGTACAATCCTAAAATCGTCTCACACTCAGTTCAAGATGCTGCTCTAGGTGAAGGAGAAGGTTGCTTGTCTGTTGACCGTGCTGTTCCAGGTTATGTTATCCGCCATGCTCGAGTAACTGTTGACTATTTTGATAAAGATGGAGAAAAGCACCGCATCAAACTAAAAGGCTATAATTCTATTGTAGTTCAACACGAAATTGACCACTTAAATGGCATTATGTTCTACGATCGTATCAATGAAAAAGACCCATTTGAAGTTAAAGATGGTTTACTCATTCTTGAATAAAGAAAATCCCGTTGCAAGACGGGATTTTGTGTTATAATGAAGATATGAAAACAAACGATATTGTCTATGGCGTTCATGCCGTCACAGAAGCTCTTTTAGCAAATACTGGAAACAAACTCTACCTTCAGGAAGATTTACGAGGAAAGAATGTGGAAAAAGTTAAGGAATTGGCTACTGAAAAGAAAGTATCCATTTCTTGGACTTCTAAAAAATCACTTTCTGAGATGACTGAAGGAGCTGTTCACCAAGGTTTTGTCTTGCGCGTTTCTGAATTTGCCTATACTGAACTTGAGCAAATTCTTGCTAAGACACGCCAGGAAGAAAACCCACTACTACTAATCCTTGATGGTTTAACGGACCCACATAATCTCGGTTCTATCTTGAGAACAGCGGATGCAACCAATGTTTCAGGTGTTATCATTCCCAAGCACCGAGCTGTCGGCGTCACTCCTGTCGTAGCAAAAACAGCAACAGGTGCGATTGAACACGTTCCCATTGCCCGCGTTACCAATCTCAGCCAAACCTTGGACAAACTCAAGGATGAAGGCTTCTGGACATTCGGTACTGATATGAACGGAACTCCTTGCAACAAATGGAATACCAAAGGAAAGATTGCCCTCATCATCGGAAATGAAGGCAAAGGTATCTCTAGTAACATCAAAAAACAAGTAGATGAAATGATTACTATTCCTATGAATGGTCACGTACAAAGCCTCAATGCCAGTGTTGCTGCAGCCATTCTCATGTACGAAGTCTTCAGAAATCGACTCTAATAAAAAGTGAGGTTGGGACAAAAGATCCCGACCTCACTTTTTATTAGCAATCAAACTTTGACACGGTAGCTGATTGAACTTTTTTTTCGTCTTTTGGACTCCAAAAAGCTCCTAATCATCCTCGCGGGGCTGGGACTACGAAATCGAGACTTGTCTATCGATTTCTATCCCACCGCCTTTTTAACTATGTTCAGTAATATATTTATAGGCCTCTTGACCTGCAATAGCACCATCTCCAACAGCTGTTGTAACTTGTCGAAGGTCTTTGTGGCGAACATCTCCAACTGCGAAGACCCCTGCAACGCTTGTTTTCATGTGGTCGTCTGTCACAATCCAACCCGCTTGGTCTCGAATCTGCAACTCTTGGACGAAGTCACTAACTGGATCCAATCCAACATAGATGAAGACACCACCAAAGGCATGTTCAGTCACTTGATTTGTTTTAACATTTTCAATGACAACTGACTCCACACGGTTTTCACCCTTGATTTCTTTGACAACCGAATCCCAAATGAAATTGATTTTTTCATTGGCAAAAGCTCTATCTTGCAAGACTTTTTGAGCACGAAGCTCATCACGACGGTGAATGATAGTTACAGACTTAGCAAATCGTGTTAAGAAGATTGCTTCTTCAACTGCTGAGTCACCTCCACCTACAACCAACAAATCTTGGTCACGGAAAAAGGCTCCATCACAAACCGCACAGTAAGAAACACCACGGCTATTGAGTTCTTCTTCACCTGGAACTCCCAAGAGACGATGTTTAGAACCAGTCGCCACGATAACTGTGCGAGTTTCATAAACTTGGTCGTCTGTTACGACTTTTTTAAATTCCCCATGATCCTCAACATTTTCAACGAAGCCATAGAGATGCTCAACACCCAGATTTTCAAGAGGTTCAAACATTTTTTCAGCTAATTCAGGACCACTGATATTAGCATAACCTGGATAGTTTTCAATGTCAGAAGTATTATTCATCTGACCTCCTGGAAGGCCTCCTTCAATCAAAGCCACTTTCAGATTACTGCGTGCTGCATACAAGGCTGCAGTCATCCCAGCAGGACCTGCACCGATAATAATCGTATCGTACATTCTCTTTCCTTCTTTCTTGTTGTAACTATTTTTATTCTAACGAATTAAATCCCATTTTACAACTATTAAGCCTTGAGAACCAACAAGATGCTCATGGTTGCAAATGACAATACTGGAA
This sequence comes from Streptococcus infantis, assembly GCF_047464415.1. GTDB lineage: Bacteria > Bacillota > Bacilli > Lactobacillales > Streptococcaceae > Streptococcus > Streptococcus infantis_AE. The sequence continues at coordinate 14,493 of NZ_JASHBX010000005.1, forward strand.
TGGTCAAAACTCCAATCATAATCATATCGTAGAGATGGGCTTGACGTGCTTTAGCAGTTTTATCAACCCCCGACAGAGCTCTAAGTCCAATCCAGAGTCCCAAAATAATCAAGACCAGTAGAATTGTCAACACTAAACTCTCTAAATACAAAGCAAATAGCTGAACTAGCATGCTCTCTCTCATTTCTATTAATTTTAAAGAGCAAACCCAGTTAGCCTAGCCAACTGAGTCTTTCTTATCTTCTATTATATCAAATATAGGTCCGTTTGTAACTAGCAAAGAATTCTTTTGTTCGTTCTTCTTTAGGATGATTGATAATCTCATCTGGTGTTCCAGACTCAATAATCTTTCCTTTATCCAAGAATAAAATCTTATCAGCTACCTGAGAAACAAAGGACATATCGTGACTGACCAAAATCATAGTTTGACCTGATTTGGCAGCATTAGCAATAGATCGTTCTACCTCACCAACTAATTCTGGATCAAGGGCTGAAGTAGGTTCATCCAAGAGCAAGATTGCTGGCTTCATGGCTAAAGCACGCGCCAAAGCTACCCGTTGTTTTTGTCCACCTGATAAGTGGCGAGGATAGTGCTGTTGGCGATCAGAAAGACCAACCTTAGCCAACTCTTCTTTGGCAATCTTAGTTGCTTCTTCGTCGGAAAGTTTTTTAACAACTACCAAACCTTCCTTGACATTATCTAAGGCTGTTCTACGTTCGAATAAATTAAATTGTTGAAATACCATGGACAACTTACGACGAAGAGTCAGGATTTCTTCTTGAGTGATCTGAGAAAAGTCGACTTTAAAGTCATCAATCTGAATGCTTCCACTATCAGGTGTTTCCAGATAATTTAGGCTACGAAGAAAGGTAGATTTACCCGCTCCTGATGAACCAATCAATGCCACTACTTCCCCTTTTTGAATATCTAAATTCAGATGATCCAAGACGGTTTGACCTGAAAAGGATTTGCTTAAATTTGAAATCTTAATCATTAGCGAAGGTCTCCTTTCAAATCTGTTTTCGCATTATCTGGTGCTTCGATGGCCATTTTTCTCTCAATAAAGCGACCAAGATTTTCAATAGCGATATTTACCACCCAGTATACAAGAGCAACTGAGATGAAACGTTCAAAGTAACGGTAGTCTGCACCACCCAAAATCTGAGCTTGTGCAAAGACTTCTACAACACCAGCACTAAAGGCTAGGGAAGTACCCTTAGTCAAACCGATTAGGGAGTTAATCAAGGTTGGAGTCGCTACTACCGCTGCATTTGGAATAATCACACGACGGTAAACTTGTGCACGTGTCATTCCAAGACTACGAGCGGCTTCAATCTCTCCAGGATTAACAGAAAGAATAGCAGCACGGATAGTTTCACTAGCGTAAGCTGCTTCGTTAAAAGCAAAAGCTACAATTGCAAAAGCTGCAGCCGGAATCGCATTGATATTAAAAGCAGTTCCCCATTGTTGATTTAACGCTTTTAATGCCAGAGGAATTCCATAGTAAGTCAACATCAACTGCACTAGGATTGGTGTCCCTTTTAAGAAACTAACAAAAAATGCTTGTAATGGATAAAGAATTCTAACGCGATTAATTTTTACAATAGCAAAAACCAAAGCCAAGATGATACCAAAAAAAGCACCAAATACTGTCAACATCAATGTTGTTGGCAATTGTTGTACAATTCTTGGAATCCCATCAAAGACAGAACGAAAACTAAACAGTTTACCGTCTGGAATATACTGCATCAAGTTTTGGTACCAATCTGATGCTAAAAGTGTTGTAACATTCATAGAAACATCCTCTCCTGATAATGAATCATTCTATCATACTTCTGCCTAGATTTAAAATATTTGCTACGTGCAGAAGAGACTTTGTCTACCTACTAGTTTATCATACTTTAAAAGTGTGAGGTTATATATTTTACCTATCAAGGAGATAGAAAAAAACTATTTCAAATCCAAGTTGTCGTAGGTTTTACGATAGCCAATTTGTTTAACAACACCATTCTCCACTAATATTGGACGTTTTAATAACATACCATCACTGGCCAAGAGTTTGGCTGCTTCTTTATTGGATAAAGTCCCAACCTTATCTTTTAAGCCCAGTTCACGGTATTTAATTCCACTGGTATTGAAAAATTGCTTCAACTCAAATCCTGAAGTTTCAATCCAATTTAAAATGACCTCCTCGCTCGGAGTTTCTTCTACAATATGAACATCTTTATACTCTAGCCCGAGTTGATCTAACTCTTTTTTGGCTTTTTTACAAGTTGTACATTTTGGGTATTCGATAAATTCTAACATTTTCTTTTCTTTCTGTTCTTTATTCTCTTGAAATGCTGCACCTTCATGCTTTAAGAGCCAAGCCTTCTTGTCAATTCCTGAAGCATAGCCTGTTAGACGATTACCAGCACCTAATACGCGGTGACAAGGTACTAGGATAGACCAGGGGTTGCGCCCCACAGCACCTCCGATTGCCTGAGCCGAAGCTATCTGCAAGTCCTTAGCTATTTGTCCATAAGTAACAGTCTGACCAAAAGGAATTCCACGCAAGTAGTTCCAGACTCTTTTTTCAAAGTCACTACCAACAGGAGCCAAAGGTAACTGAGACAAATCTTGAGTTTGTCCTTTAAAATAAGCATCTAAATAGCTAGCAATTTGATTTAAAATGGGATGACTTTCCACCTCAACTAGATTACCTAGCGACAAACCTCGCTCAAAATGGGTCTGTGCTTCAACCCATATCCCAAACAGATAGTGATCATCTGCTACCAAAGATAAGATTCCAATCGGAGACTTGTACAGCATCTTTGCATACTGCTTAGGCATTTGATTTTATTTTTTGATAGGCCAAACGTTCCCCATCTACTGGAACTTTACCGACCTGTTTAAAACCAAGCTTTTCAAAGATATGTTGCATGGACTTGTTTTTAGCGTGCGTATCTGAACGAAAATCTAGGTAATCAAAACCTTCAATCAAGCCTTCCAAGAAGGTCTGGGCAACACCTTGCCCTTGCACATCACTAGCGACAGCAATACGGTGAAAAACTAGATACTCTGACTCTCTTCCTTCCCAGCTTCCATCATAAATGGCTTCATAGGCTTTTTCTGGACTCTTGGTTACTGCTGCATAAGCTAAGAGTTCTCCTTCTTCCAGTGCTACATAAGCCTGACCTGAGATAATATCTTCGATAATCGTATCAGTATTTGGATAACCATTTTGCCACTGAGTGCTACCAGCTTCCGCCAAGCATTTTTTAGCTTCCTCAATCACTTGCATAATTGCATCTACTTCGTTTGGAAAGGCTAAACGAATTTCCATCTTATCTCCTCTTTTCTGACTAGTTTCTCTCATCATAGCATAATTTAAGGCTTTCTACAAGCAGTTAAAACTTGACTTTTTATTTATATTATTTTATAATCTAGTTATCAAAACTAGATAAACAGGAGTTGGAAATGAAATCTACTTTTTCCTACCCAGAATGGGACGAAATTCCAAACATTGATCTCTATTTGGATCAGGTCCTACTTTATGTAAATAAAGTTTGTTCCCCAATTTCTCTTGCTAAAGAGAAAGGTTTAACTGCATCAATGGTGAACAACTATGTCAAACACGGCTATATCACCAAACCTGAAAAGAAAAAATACCAACGCAAACAAATCGCCCGATTGATTGCTATCACAACGCTCAAGTCTGTTTTTTCAATCCAGGAAATTGCTCAAACCCTTAATACCCTACACACAGAGACTAACTCAAAAGATCTTTACAATGCTTTTGTAGACTACATGAACGAAGACCTAGACCCAGCTAATCCTATTATCCAAGCAAGTTGCCAAACGGTTAAACTCTATCATCAGACACTTGCTCTTGTCTATACAGAAAATGAAGAGGAGGAAACAAATGAATACTAGTTTTAAACTTAGCAAGCGCCTTAGTTTTGGAGAAGAGATAGCAAACAGTGTCACCCATGCTGTAGGGGCACTTATCATGCTGATTTTGCTCCCTATCTCATCGACTTATAGTTATGAAGCTCATGGATTTTTATCATCGATTGGGGTGTCGATTTTCGTTATTAGCCTCTTTCTCATGTTCCTTTCATCGACCATTTATCATTCTATGGCTTATGGTTCCACTCATAAGTATGTCTTGCGCATTATCGACCATTCCATGATTTATGTTGCGATTGCTGGCTCTTATACTCCTGTCGTTTTGACCTTGATGAATAACTGGTTTGGTTATCTGATTATCGCCATTCAGTGGGGAACAACTATTTTTGGTATTCTTTATAAAATCTTTGCCAAAAAAGTCAATGAAAAATTTAGTCTAATTCTCTACTTAATCATGGGTTGGTTAGTTGTGGCTATCCTACCAGCAATCATCAGTCAAACAAATCCAATCTTTTGGACTCTTATGGTATCAGGTGGGCTTTGCTATACAGTTGGTGCTGGATTTTACGCTAAGAAGAAACCATACTTCCACATGATCTGGCATCTCTTCATCCTAGCAGCTTCAGCTCTCCAATACATTGCCATTGTTTATTACATGTAAAAATAGGCCGGGAAAATCCCGACCTATTTTTATTTGCACATGTTGATAAAGTATTGATGCAAGCGAAGATCATTTGTCAATTCAGGATGAAAGGAGGTTACGAGCATATTCTTTTCTTGTACCGCAACGATTTGATTGTTCACTACTGCCAGAACATCAACACCCTTACCAACTTCACTAATAATAGGTCCACGGATAAAGGTCATGGGAATCTTGCCAACACCCTTGCAGTCTGCTTCTGTATAAAAGCTTCCTAGCTGACGTCCATAGGCATTGCGCTCTACTACTATGTCCATGTTAGCCAGATGAGTCTCTTCCTGAGAGGTAATCTGTTTCGCTAGTAAAATCAAACCAGCACAAGTCCCAAAGACTGGTAAACCATTGAGAATAGCCTCTCTTAGAGGAAGTAGCATCTGTTGGTCACGTAGGAGTTTTCCCATAGCTGTCGACTCGCCTCCAGGTAAAATCAAACCTGACAGCTCACCTCGATGTTGCTGAAAGTCTTCTAGATTTCGCAGTTCAACACTTTCAACTCCTAGTTTGGCAAGGACTTTCTCATGCTCTACAAAGGCGCCTTGCAAGGCCAATATTCCAATTTTCATCTATTTTCCTCGCTCAGCCATGAGAATTTGGATTTCATTCTCATTGATACCAACCATGGCTTCTCCCAAATCTTCTGAGATTTGAGCTAAAATTTGAGGATTTTGATAGTTTGTAACTGCCTTGACAATTGCTGCTGCACGTTTAACAGGATCACCTGATTTGAAAATCCCTGAACCAACAAAGACACCTTCTGCACCTAGCTGCATCATAAGAGCAGCATCTGCAGGTGTTGCTACACCACCTGCTGCGAAGTTCACGACTGGTAGTTTTCCATGTTCGTGAACGTATTGAACTAATTCTACAGGTACTTGGAGTTCTTTTGCTGCGACATAGAGTTCATCTTCACGGAGATTTTGAATGCGACGGATTTCTTGATTCATCATACGCATATGGCGGACTGCCTGAACGATGTCTCCTGTTCCAGGTTCCCCTTTTGTACGGATCATTGATGCTCCTTCAGCGATACGACGTAAGGCTTCTCCTAGATCTTTAGCACCGCAAACAAAAGGAACTTGGAATTCTTTCTTATCCACATGGAAACGATCGTCAGCTGGAGATAGCACCTCACTCTCATCGATATAGTCAATCTCGATGGCTTCTAAAATCTGTGCTTCAACAAAATGCCCAATTCGAACCTTGGCCATAACTGGAATGCTGACTGCGTCTTGGATTTCCTTGATCATCTTTGGATCGCTCATACGAGAGACACCACCAGCTGCACGAATATCAGCTGGAATTCGCTCCAAGGCCATAACAGCTGCCGCACCTGCAGCCTCTGCAATTCTTGCTTGCTCAGGATTTTGAACATCCATGATGACGCCACCTTTAAGCATCTGTGCCAAATTTTTATTTAATTCATAACGATTTTCAGTCATTTTCTCTTCCTCAATAGTTGTATTGGTAGCTACAATTTTATTTTAAGGTAGAAATGACTCAAGTACAAGATAAAAAAAATCGATTTGTCCGGGTACAATTATATCAATCATCAAAAAAGTACCCATAGAAGGTACTCTTATTTCTTAGATTTTTTAATGTTTTTAACAAGATAAAACAGATATCCTGAAACCATATAGGCAACAAAGATAGTAGCTGCCCATCTAAAGACAAAGCCCCAACCATGTTTGGTAGCATTCAAAAAGAAATAAGGGAAGGGACTATCCTTAGCGTTAGGGACATCCATCTTTAGAACAAAACCGTTTAAGATGGCAAAAATCATATAAAACAAAGGAAGGCTGGTCCAAAGCATGGGATCAAACCACTTATATTGACGACTCTTATCAAAAATAATTGTATCTGCTAAAAACCAGAGAGGTACGATATAATGACAAAGGAAATTTTCCAAACGGTAAAAATCTGTCGTCAAGGGAGCTAGCATGAAATGATAGATGACACAAGTAATCATGATACTCATAGTGACACCACCTTTGAGACGTAGAATTCCAGGACTTTGCCAACTATCACCGCCACTACGCATCTTTAACAAAAGATAAGCTGTAAAGATGACAACCAAAAGGTTGGAAAGGACTGTATAGTAAAGCAACATCCCTAAACCACCACGTTTGGTAATTTCCAGATAGACCCCTGTAAATGCGGCTAAAAACATGAAAGCCCGGCTGAAAAAAATTATTTTATTCCAAACAGTCATGATTAGATCTTTTTAACAAATTCTGATTTTAATTTCATAGCACCAAAACCATCAATCTTACAATCGATGTTGTGGTCACCTTCAACAATACGGATGTTTTTAACACGTGTTCCTTGCTTAAGGTCTTTTGGAGCGCCTTTTACCTTAAGGTCTTTGATCAAGGTTACTGTATCACCGTCAGCCAATTTATTTCCATTAGCATCGATGGCAACAAGGCCGTCTTCAACCTCTGCTTGCTCAGCAGGATTCCATTCATAAGCACACTCTGGACAGACTAGCAAGGCTCCGTCTTCATAGACATATTCTGAATTACATTTTGGGCAATTTGGTAGATTGTTCATTTTATCTCCTTCTATTTTCATGATTGTTTGATTGTCAAATTTTCGTTAACAGAATCTATTATACCTTAAAATTTAAAATTTGACAAATTGCTAAAAAACCGACTCACCACTATCGTGGTCAATCGGTTTAAATTTCAAATTAAAAATGTTTGACTGCTTCTGATTTAATTTTTTCGACAACTTCTAAAATACTTAGCCCTGTTGTGTCCAAATAGATTGCATCATCAGCCTGCTTAAGAGGAGAGGTTTCACGATGACTATCTTTATAATCACGCGCAGCAATCTCTTCTTTCAAAGTTTCCAAATCTGTTTCGATCCCCTTTGAAAGATTTTCCTTATAACGGCGTTCCGCACGCTCATCCACTGAAGCAACAAGAAAAATCTTCAATTCAGCCTTAGGCAAGACCACTGTACCAATATCTCGACCATCCATGACGATTCCGCCTTGTTGGGCAATTTCTTGCTGAAGGGCTACCAATTTTTCACGAATAGCTGGAATAGCTGCAAAAGCAGATACAGTATTAGTTACTTCATTTTCTCGAATTGGATTTGTCACATCAACATCTCCAACAAAAACAAGCTGTTCTCCTGTTTCAGCACGACCAAAGCTAATCGGATATTGTTCCAATAATTCAAGAAGTCGAGATGACTCTTCTGGACTTACTTGGTTGTTCAAAGCGATGTAAGTCGCAGCACGATACATGGCACCTGTATCCAAGTAGGTATATCCAAAGTCCTTAGCGATAATCTTAGCTACTGTACTCTTACCACTTGAAGCTGGACCATCAATAGCGATCTGAATTGTTTTCATTCTAACTCCTATCTTGTCTTAAGGACATCACCAGGATTTGCAAACCAAGTTCCTGAAGACATATGACCAGGGTTCAAGGCTTCAAGCTGGGCAATAGAAATGCCTGCTCTAGCTGCAATAGCTGCCTCACCTTCACCTGCAAGGACAGTAATGGTTCCCTCAGCATTTGTATGTTCCTCTGAACTACTTGAAGAAGTTGATTCTGCTTCAGAACTTGATGCTTCAACTGAACTACTTGAAGATGTTGAAGATACTTCCTCTACCTTAGGCGCAGAAGAATCATGAAAATCTTTCAAGGCTGCCGTACGATCACTTCCACCAGATGACAGGTAGATTAGAATAGCAATCATACCGACAACGATAACAAAGAAAATACAAGCCAAAATCGTTAAAATACGATTAGCTCCTACTCCTGATTCCTTATTTCCTCTGCTTCTGCGTTCCGAACGACTTTCCTCGATATCGTAAATATCTTCTTGCCATGGTTCCTTTTCCATACCTTACTCCTTGTTTTTTTTCTAATTTCTTATTACAATATAAATATGAAAATCACACTTATACCTGAACGATGCATTGCCTGTGGGCTATGCCAAACCTATTCTGATTTATTTGATTACCATGATAATGGTATTGTGCGTTTCTATGATAATCCTAATCAACTAGAGAGAGACTTCCCAGCTAGTGAAGAACTGCTAGAGGCTGTAAAACAGTGTCCTACTCGCGCACTCATCAAAGATTAATTTGTCATCAGTGGTGATTCGATTTCCAAATACCACTTCCTCTAGTTTAGCATATTTTTCCAGAAAATTATAGTCTTTTGAAGGACTTATTTTTAGCAAATCTTATCTTGACTCACTCTGTTCTTTTATCAGATAGAGGGGTCTTTTTTTCGTTTCCAGATAGATTTTACTGATATATTTTCCGAGAATCCCAATCGTCAATAATTGGACACCACCAAGAAATAGAATGACAGCCATCAGAGAGGTCCAACCAGAAGTTGGATTGCCAAGTAAGAGAGTACGGACAACTACAAACAGTGTCATCACCAAAGCCAGAAAACATGATGAAAGACCAGCAACAAAAGCTAATATCAAAGGAAAATCTGAAAAATTCACAATCCCTTCGATAGAGTAGAAAAAGAGTTGTCTAAAGCTCCAACTAGTCTTACCTGCCCGCCTTTCAACATTAGGATATTCTAGATAGTGAGTGCGAAAACCAACCCAGGCAAAGAGCCCTTTGGAAAAGCGATTGTATTCTGTCAATTCCAACACCGCATCCGCAACTGTTCTTCTCATCATTCGAAAATCACGAACACCCGATGGAAGAGCTACTGGGCTAATTTTTTGCATGAAACGATAAAAAAGATCGGCGCAGAAACTACGTAAAAAGGGTTCCCCGTCTCGACTAGTTCTCCTAGTTCCAACACAATCCAAGTCTGGATTCTGATCTAGTAGTTCTTTCATCTCAAGCAAGAGGCTTGGTGGATCCTGAAGGTCTGCATCCATAACCACTACCAAATCTCCACTTGCTTGTTGTAAACCTGCATATATAGCCGCTTCCTTCCCAAAATTTCGCGAGAAAGAGATATAATGTACTGCAGGATTTTTCTCTCGATAAACCTTTAAAAGATCCAAAGTCTTATCAGTCGAACCATCATCTACAAAAATGAATTCGATTTCTGTTCCCAAATCTGGAATCAGTGCTTCAAGAGTTTGATAAAAAAGAGGAAGTACTTCCTCTTCGTTTAAACATGGGACTATGATTGAAATCATCATCTTAGTCTTCAAATCCATTTGGATGCTTGCTTTGCCAACGCCATGCGTCTTCACACATTGCTGTAATACCAAGTTCTGCTTCCCATCCTAGCTCTTCCTTAGCTTTTGCTGGATCTGAGTAGCAAGCTGCGATATCACCCGGACGACGTTCAACGATACGGTAAGGAATTGGACGTCCGACTGCTTTTTCCATATTTTGGATAATTTCAAGGACAGAGTAACCTTTTCCTGTACCAAGGTTGTATATGTTTAGACCTGAACCTTTTTGAAGCTTCTTAAGGGCTGCAACGTGTCCTTTCGCAAGGTCAACAACGTGGATATAGTCACGTACACCTGTTCCATCTTCTGTATCGTAGTCATCTCCAAAGACCTGAACTTGTTCCAACTTACCAACTGCGACTTGTGTCACATATGGAAGAAGGTTATTTGGAATACCGTTTGGATTTTCCCCCAAATCACCGCTCTTATGCGCTCCGATTGGGTTGAAATAACGAAGCAACACAACGTTCCATTCTGAATCAGCTTTATAGATATCTGTCAAGATTTCTTCAAGCATCAACTTAGTACGACCATAAGGGTTAGTAGCAGAAAGAGGGAAATCTTCGAGGATTGGAACAGTATGCGGATCTCCATAAACTGTTGCTGATGAGCTGAAGATGATGTTCTTACAGTTAGTCTCTTCCATAACTTTCAAGAGACTGACAGTTCCAGCGATATTGTTATCATAGTAAGCAAGAGGGATACGTGTAGATTCCCCTACAGCCTTCAAACCAGCAAAATGGATGACTCCTGTTGGTTCTTCATGTTTGAAAATATCACGAAGTGTATCTGTATCACGAATATCTGCTTCGTAGAAAGGAATTTCTACTCCTGTGATTCTTTCGACTACTTCAAGACTTTTACGACTACTATTTACCAAATTATCCACGACAACTACTTGGTGTCCAGCTTGGACCAGTTCGATGACAGTGTGAGTTCCGATAAAACCTGCTCCACCTGTTACCAGAATTTTTTCTTGCATTTTATTTCCTCAATTCTTGGATTATTTTTTTCATTTTACCATTTTTGATAGGGAAAGTCATTTACTTTCCTAACACTATCGTAAAATCTAAGTAAAAGATTTACTATTGTTTCTTTTTAATGTATCTTTCAGTCGGATAATCTGCTGGATTTAATACTCCACTTCTCCCTTGAAGCATTTGAGCTAGATGATAACCGATAATAGGACCAGTCGTTAAGCCTGAAGAACCTAGACCACTTGCTGTATAAACTCCTGACAAGTTTGGAACCTGTCCGAAAAATGGAGAAAAGTCACTCGTATAAGCCCGAATCCCCACACGTTCTCCAGATAAAACTGCACCCTTTAAACTCGGATAAAATGGATTCGCTGCCTCAGCCATTTGTTGGAGCAAATTTTTATCGACTGTAAGATCAAATCCCATGTCATTCTCATGGGTAGCTCCTAGAGATAACTTACCTCCAGGAAATGGTATCAAATCCCACTCCCCTTCAGGCATGACAACAGGATAGCTTGCCATGTCTAAATCAACCTGATAATCTCTAAGTTGACCTTTTTGAGGACGAACATCCACCTCATAGCCTAAAGGCTCTAACATGTGTCCAAGCCAAGCTCCTGTGGACAAGATAACTTGGTCAAACATTTGGTTGTCTATTTGATAACCCGATGCTAAGGGTTTTAGACTGACCTCTTTCTTTACGACCTTAACCTGACTGGCATCCAGTAAACGACTCACTAGGAGTTGCCCATCTACTCGAGCTCCTCCAGAAGCATAGAGCAATCTCTCAAATCCCTTTAGACCAGGGAATAGGCTGCTTGCAGCAGCTTGGTCCAAAATGGCTAATTCGCCAATTAAGGGAGATTCATCTCTACGTTGCAAGGCTAAGTCATAGAGTTCCTCTAGTTTGGAGTCATCTTTTTTGAGAAGGAAGACTCCTGAGCGCTGGTAGAAATCAACTTGTTGACCAGTTTTTTCTAAATCAGCTAATAAATCTACATAAAAGTCTGCTCCTAGGCGAGCCATCTTGTACCAGGCCTTATTGCGTCGTTTAGAAAACCAAGGACTGATGATTCCTGCCGCTGCCTTGGTAGCTTGTCCGTACCCATGATCAAAGACAGTTACTTCGACATCTGCTTCCTTAGAGAGATAGTAGGCAGCTGTTGCCCCTACAATTCCTGCTCCTACAATGGCAACTTTTTTCATTGTCTTTACCTTCTAACTAGATATGATGGAATGGATTGGTAGAAGCCTGACTTGCGACTACTTCTAGCGACCAAGCATTCTCTTCCTTCCATTCGTTCAAGAGCGCTGCAATTCTTCCCACAAAAAGCACTTCGATATAGTGTCCTGGATCCAAAGCTAATAAACCATCTGACAGCATATCTTGAGCAGTATGATAATAAATATCACCAGTAATGTAAACATCTGCTCCTTTTGCTAAAGCATCAGAATAGAAAGATTGCCCACTGCCACCACAGATAGCCACTCTTGAGATTGTCTTTTGCAAATCCTTCTCTTGATAATACACCATACGAAGGCTATCTAGACCAAAGACTTCCTTAACATGGTCAGCAAATTCCTTAAATTTTTGAGGTCTAATAGTTCCAATACGGCCAATCCCACGTTCAGGACCTGTTTCCTGTATATAGGTTGTATCTTTAATATCTAACAGTTGGCAGAACCAGTCATTGAGACCATTTTCAACAATATCAATATTAGTATGACTGACGTAGACGGTGATATCATGCTTGATGAGATTGATATAAATCTGATTTTGAGGACGACTAGCTACCAAGTCCTTAATCGGACGAAAGATAGGGGCGTGCTTAACGATAATCAGATCAACACCCCTATCAATAGCTTCAGCGACTGTCTCTTCACGAATATCAAGGGCAACCATGACCTTTTGAATTTCCTTGTCTAGGGTGCCAATTTGCAGACCACGACTATCACCTTCCATAGAAAATTCTTGTGGGCAATAGGCTTCATAACGCTTAATCACTTCACTTGCTTTCATGGAGCACCTCCTTAATGGCTTGAATTTTATCTGCTAGAACCTGACGTTCTTCTTGATTTTTTTCTGGAATTTGACTAAGGGCAAACTCAAGCTTAGCAGCTTCTTTTTGCCATTTTTGGATGAAGACTGGACTGACTTCTTTGGACAAGAATGGGCCAAAGCGGACATCAGTTGCTGATAGATTCATTTTACCAGCTTCTGCAACTATGATCTCGTAGAATTTCCCAGCTTCTTCTAGAATACTTTCTGCTATGATTTGAAAACCGTGTTCTTGTAACCAACTACGTAATTCATCTTCTCGGTTATTTGGTTGGAGAATCAATCGCTCAACATTGGCTAGTTTGTCCAAACCCTCTTCTAATATCGTAGCAATCAAACGACCACCCATTCCTGCAATAGTGATGACAGAAACCTGGTCACTTTCTTCAAATGCTGCTAAACCATTGGCTAAACGAACCTGGATTTTCTCAGTCAAACCATGACTCTCAACATTTTTTACTGCAGATTGATAAGGACCTACCACTACCTCTCCTGCAATGGCACGCTCAATATGCCCTTTTTCAACCAATTCAATCGGTAGATAAGCATGGTCGCTTCCTACATCTAGCAAAACGGCTCCTTGAGGTACAAAAGAAGCTACCGTTTCTAATCTCTTTGAAATCATCTTCTCTCACTTTCAAAAACTCTATTTCTCTTTATTATACCATATTTTATCTAGCAATCCTGCACCTAAAAAAGACCGCAATCATAGATTGCAGTCTTTCTCTATTTTCTAGATTGATAACGACTTGCCAGGATGAAAATCACAGTAAAGATGAGCATCATGATGCCATAGACAGGTAATGTTTGTCCTGTCAGTGTTGAAATTTCAAGTAGTTTTTGGATTCTTGGGAATAGAGCCGTTCCAAGGAAGCCACCAACCGACCAAATAATCAAGAGAATACGCCACAGACTAAATGGCAAGCAAGCTCTAACTACAGACATGAAACCAATCGACGCTAGTAGATAATACAGAAGAGTCGAAATTTCAATGGCTGACCAGCCTTGACTGGTTCCAAAAATTTTAACAAAGAGAACACTAAAGACTACCATCAAGGCACTTGGTAGTGCACGGAGCATGGATTTTCTGAGGAAGTTTTGTTCGACTGGTTTAATATTTCGCTCAAAGGTCAATACGAACGGTGGGAATCCTTCCACAAACTGGTCAATCATGGTAATCTGAATCGGAATAAATGGGAAAATCAGAATCCATTCAGTACGTCCCAACAATGCACTGGCAATACAGATGACTGCAAGCAGGAAGGAATAGATTGTCTTAATCAAGAAAATTGGAGCAATGTGGGCAATGTTATTGACCACACGACGACCTTCGAAGAGAATCTCAGGAACATCATTAAAGTCTGAATTCAAAAGAACCAGATTTGCAATCTGACGAGTCGCTGGATCTCCTTCAGCCATCACGATGGAACAATCTGCCTCGCGGAGAGCAAGGATATCATTGACACCATCCCCTGTCATGGCTGTAGTATGACCTGCTTTTTTCAACGTTTGGATGATCAGTTTCTTTTGATGAGGAGAGACACGTCCGAAAATCGCTGTCTCCTCAGCCATGGCTATCAATTCTTCATCATTAATTTTCGAACAATCTACATAGCTCTGATAGTCTGCAAAACCTGCTTTTTGAGCAATACTTGAAACAGTGACTGGATTATCACCAGAGATAATTTTCAGCCCCACTTCCTGAGAACGAAGATAGTCTAGCGTCTCAGCAGCACCTTCTCGGATTGGATCTAGAATCTCAAGCAAAGCCAAGGCTTGAATATCAGATGGTTTTTGTGGCTTGTGGTGATCAAGTTTTTCTTGACTGAGGGCCAGAACTAAGACACGAGATCCTCGTTCCAGAGCTTCCCTAGCTTCAGGAACTTCAGCATCCAACAACATCTCCGATGCACCTAGGAAAACAGTTCCTAGACCTTCCAACTCCATTGCTCCCCATTTACGATCGCTTGAAAATGGAAGACTAGAAATCATCGGATAAGCTACTTGACCTTGAAAACGTTGACGGATAGCTTGAGCTGTTGGGTTCTTATCTTCACTGTTTGCCATATAGCTAGTTAGTATGTCAGCAATAGCATTTTGATCATAAACTTGAGTAAGAGGAAGGACAGTCTCAACCTGCATCTTACCTTGGGTGATGGTACCTGTCTTATCCAAGCAGAGCATATCCACGCGCGCTAGGGTTTCAACAGAGTACATCTCCTGCACCAAGACCTTTTTCAAACCAAGCTTGATAACAGCGGTTAAAAGAGAGGTAATGGTCAAGAGGGCAATCCCCTTAGGCAACATTCCCAAAAGAGCTGTAGATGAATTCACTACAGAAGACTTCAGTGGTAAACCTTTTAAGACCAAAGCTTCAAGCAAGAGGGCAATTCCAAATGGAATGATGATTTTCCCAGTAAAGCCAGCTAACTGATCTAGCGATTTCATGATACGAGAATTGATTGGTTTAACTGTTTTAGCTTCAAGCATGAGTTTAGCTGCATAGTTATCTGCTCCTACATGATGAACCTGAGCGAGGACAGAACCACTGGCAAGAAAACTACCGGACAGCATTAGGTCTTCTACTTCTTTTTGCACCAAGTCGCTCTCGCCCGTTAACATGGCTTCATTGACTTCTGCAAAGCCTTCTAATACAATCGCATCACTTGGAATTTGATCCCCTGCAGACAAGCGAATCACATCATCCAAAACAAGCTCTTCAGGGTCTAAAGCAATCTCTTGTCCATCACGAATAGTCGTAATCTTTTCTTTATTCAAGAGATTGAGTTTATCAACCATATGCTTGGCACGTAGCTCGGTTACAATTCCTGAAAAAGCATTAAAACAGATAACCGCAAAGAAAACCAGGTTGCTCCAGGCTTGAACAAAAGCGAGCGCTAATGCAATAGCAAAGTTTAAAGCATTGAAGAGAGTAAAGACATTTCGTTTTACAATCTGCCAAGTACTGGTGCTAGCTGATGCTTTGAAATCATTGACCTGTCCCTGTTTCTGACGTTCTTTAACTTCTGATTGGCTTAAGCCTATAATTTTATTTTTATCCATAAATTCTATTATATCATTTTTTTAAAAATAATTCTAATTTCATATGAAGAGCAATTCAGCCTAAACAAAAAAACATTTGCTTGTCCTAGTATGATAAGGTATAATAAAAGAAAGAAAATTGAAGGAGATACCATGTTTTATACTTATCTTCGTGGGCTGGTTATGTTGATTCTCTGGTCTATCAACGGTAATGCTCATTATCATAATACGGATAAAATTCCGAGTCAAGATGAAAACTATATCCTAGTTGCTCCCCATCGTACTTGGTGGGATCCAGTCTACATGGCATTTGCGACCAAACCAAAGCAATTTGTCTTTATGGCTAAAAAGGAACTGTTCTCTAATCGAATCTTTGGTTGGTGGATTCGTATGTGTGGTGCCTTTCCTATTGATCGGGAGAATCCTAGCGCTTCGGCTATCAAATACCCTATCAATGTTCTTAAAAAGAGCGACCGATCTCTCATCATGTTTCCAAGCGGTAGTCGTCATTCTAACGATGTCAAAGGTGGCGTAGCTCTGATTGCTAAAATGGCCAAGGTTCGCATCATGCCAGTTACTTACACTGGTCCAATGACCTTAAAAGGACTCATCAGTCGCGAACGTGTCGATATGAACTTCGGAAATCCTATCGATATCTCGGACATTAAGAAAATGAATGATGAAGGAATTGAGATGGTTGCTGAACGTATCCAATCAGAATTCCAACGTCTGGATGAGGAAACAAAACAATGGCACGATAACAAAAAACCAAATCCTTTGTGGTGGTTTATTCGCATACCAGCACTGATTCTTGCTGTCTTAGTTGCGATTATTACCATCATCTTTAGCTTTATTGCAAGTTTTATCTGGAATCCAGAAAAAAACAAAATCAATTAGGTTAGAATAAAATGGCTGAGGGATATTCTCTTAAGCCATTTTAGTTTGACTGACATCTGATTACTTTTAAATAAAACATTTTATTGACAAAGATTTGATTCTATAGTATACTTTTTAAGTAAGCTGATTTAGCTCAGTAGGCAGAGCGCATCCATGGTAAGGATGAGGTCGCCGGTTCGATCCCGGCAATTAGCATTGTTCATCAGTTCCTTGGTATAGGAACTTTTTTTATTGACATTTTATTGTCCTTATAGTAAAATAAAACTTGCGATGAGTCGATATGTAGCGAGAGCTACTATTGAGCAAAGGAGGTCATAACGCAGGAGCGGACCTTGAGAAATTGTGTGAACCAATTTCTCACATGGAGATGCCTCTCAGGCTTTCTGGTTTTTCCAGAGAGCTTTTTTTATTTTCCTAAACACTATTAAATACTATCTTTTAGCAATTCTTTCTGTCCAAATAGCAATAAGCTCAAGCAACAATCAAACACTTATAGACTTATTATCCAAAAAATCCTAGCTAGATTTAGACAAAAAGATACTAAGATGACCAATGAAATCTCTAATTACAGCAAAAGTTACAGGGCAAACTGTATTATATACCTTAGCATTGAAAGGAAAATGATATATTTTGCCCCTCGTCACAAAAAAAGACCTATCACACAAGCTAGAAAGCTTGATATGATAGGCTTTTTAATATTAGATTAACGTACAGTGCGGATACGCATTGTGTTAGTACGAACTGCTTCACCAAGTGGCACACCTGCAACGATAACGATATCGTCACCAGATTGTACAAGACCTGCTTCAACTGCTTTACGTTCAGCAATTTCAAACATGTCGTCAGTTGATGATGGAGCTTCTGTCAACATTGGGATAACACCCCAGTTCAACATCAATCCACGTTCTGTCAATTCGTCAAATGTCAATGCCAAGATATCAGCATTTGGACGATATTTAGAGATCAAACGTGCTGTGTGACCAGTCTTAGTAAGAGTTACAACCAATTTGATGTCCATTGAGTTTGTAGCGTCTTTAACTGCTGAAGCCATAACTTCTGTCTTAGAGTTACGTTCAAATGAATCTGAGTTCAAACGTCCGTATTCGTTAAGAAGAGTTTGAGCATTCTTATCGATAGTTGCCATTGTACGAACAGACTCAAGTGGGTATTTACCATTTGCTGACTCACCTGAAAGCATTGTTGCGTCAGTTCCGTCGATAACAGCGTTAAATACGTCTGATACTTCTGAACGAGTTGCACGTGGTTTTTCAGTCATTGTTTCAAGCATGTTTGTTGCAGTGATAACAACTTTACCAGCAGCATTCACTTTAGTGATGATCATTTTTTGGTAAACTGGAACCATTTCAAATGGTACTTCGATACCCATGTCACCACGAGCGATCATGATACCGTCAGCAGCTTCAATGATTTCGTCCAAGTTATCGATACCTTGTTGGTTTTCGATTTTAGCGAACAATTGAACGTGACCGTTACCAGTTTCTTCACAGATTGCACGAACTTCGTTAACGTCTTTTGCAGTACGTACGAATGAGATCGCGATGAAGTTGATACCTTGTTCAAGACCGAAGCGGATATCAGCGTTATCACGTTCAGCAAGAGCTGGGAAAGGAATTTTAGTGTTAGGGATGTTTACACCTTTTTGTTTAGCGATTACACCGTCGTTTTCAACTTCAACGACAAATTCACGAGTTGCATCGTCTTTTTCTACAACACGAAGACCAAGTTTACCATCGTCAACCAATACTTGGCGACCAACTTCAACGTCATCATAGATGTCAAGAGCTCCAGCAACGTTCAAAGCAATCACTTCACGAGTTGATTTGATTCCTTGTTTAGTTGCAACACGGATTTTTTCACCAGTTTTGTATGAGTACTCTTTAGCTTCACCTTCAAACAATTCAGTACGGATTTCTGGTCCTTTAGTGTCAAGAAGGAAACCAACTTTTTTACCTGCAAGTTTTTCTGCAAGTTTAACAGTTGCCATACGGTCACCTTGTTCTTGGTGGTCACCGTGTGAGAAGTTGAAACGGAAAGTGTTAGCTCCTGCTTCAATCAATTGAGCAATGTTTTTAGCTGAAGCTTCAACGTCAAGTTTTTCACCCCAGTATCCGTCATCACCAAATTTTTTACCACCACGGATTTCTACCGCAGGACCCAAAGTTGCAACGATTTTTACACGTTTGTTCATGATTTTTGTGACTCCTTTATATAATTTGACCTTTTATGGTCATTTTACCAGTTTAGTTAAAGTTGATTATGACAAGCTCTTGTTCAAAGCAGAAAGTTCAAGGTCAGCTTTATGAGGGTTGTTAACAACAATCTTACCATCAGCTGTTAGGCTAAACAAAGCTCCTTCTTCTGCAGTTCCAAGAATTGGATTTTCAACCATTTTCTCATTGCGAATACCAACAGCGACACCACCGATTCCTTGTTTAAGAAGTTTAACAGCATGTGCACCCATGCGTGACGCCAATACACGGTCACGAGCAGTTGGAGATCCACCACGTTGGATATGACCAAGTTCAGTTACACGAAGGTCGCTTGTATCTCCAGCTTCTTTTAGCTTTTGACCAAATTCAGCCGCTGACATAACACCTTCTGCCAAAACGATAATGTTGTGTTTCTTACCGTGTTCATATCCAACTTTGATACTTGCTACGATGTCTTCCATCTTGAAGCCTTCTTCAGGGATGATAATTTCATCAGCACCAGTGGCAATACCAGCCCAAAGAGCGATATCTCCAGCATTACGTCCCATAACTTCAACTACGAAAGTACGACGGTGACTTGATGAGGTATCACGAATCTTATCGATGGCATCCATTGCAGTTGTAACTGCAGTATCAAATCCGATTGTGAAATCAGTACCTACGATATCGTTATCGATTGTTCCTGGAAGTCCGATAGCAGGGAATCCATGCTCAGTCAAGCGCATAGCTCCGTGATAAGAACCGTCACCACCGATAACCACGACACCTTCGATACCGTGTTTTTTCAACTGCTCAATCCCTTTAAGTTGACCTTCGAGTTTTGCAAACTCAGGATAACGAGCAGAGTGAAGGAAAGTACCACCACGTGAAATGATGTCTCCTACTGAAGCAGCATCAAGTGGATAAATCTCACCAGCAACCATACCAGCGTATCCATCATAGATACCAAAAACTTCCATTCCTTCTGAGATTGCTTGACGAACAACTGCACGGATGGCAGCATTCATACCAGGGGCGTCTCCACCACTAGTCAAAACAGCAATACGTTTCATTTGGTTTTGCTCCTTTTTCTTTTAACATTCTAACTGATTATACCATAATTAAAGTTAAAATTCTTTAATTTTCATTGATTTTTAACGATAAATCGTTTTCATAGTTATTTGACTCAAAGATTCCTGCAAACTAACATCTTTTGCAACAAAATAGCCCGTCAAAAGAACATTTTTTTGTTCATTTTCGTAGCGTATAATGACTGGAATTTGTCCCTTGTATTGTTCTAAAATATGATAAATTTCAGAATCATGTTCATGATCAGCAGCCTGAATCCAAAATCGTTCACTCACTGCTTCTTTTAAATTATTTAATACTAATTGAAGGCGACCATCTCTTGCCTGTACTTTTCCATTAAGGTAGTAAAATCTTCCTTCATGTAAGAGATTGTTAAATTGGCGATACTGGTCAGAAAAAACAGTAACTTCCAAATTTGATTTGCTATCACTAACTTTCAAAAAGGCCATATTTTCACCTTTTTTAGTTCTGATTACTCGGATAGACTGTATCACAACGAGTACTGTAGCTGTCTGTCCTTCAGATAGTTCAGACAAACTCACAATTGGATAGAGGGGATTCTTTGCTAAAATCAGTAAGGGATGCGGACTGATACCGACTCCAAGCCACTCCTGTTCCTTACGAAACTTTTCGACTTGCGTAAAATCCTCACTCTCAAGCCAATTGTAGCTATTATCTGCAAATAAACTACCCAATTCTTCCACAAAAATAAATAAAGTAGGTAAGTTGGATAAGATTTTTTGGCGATTTTTTTCAAAACTATCGAATAAACCAATCTCGACTAGGGGAGTTAAAAGACTCAACTTCTGATAATTTTTAGGCAAGCGAGTGACAAAATCTTCGACACTACTAAAAGGACGATTCTCTAAAATCCAATAGGCAAAATCTCGAGGCATCCCCTTGATACTCTTAAGTCCCAAGTAGATAGTCTTGTCTGTCAATTTATCCAGATACGGAATTGTATTGATAGAAAGTGGTGTCAGTTCAAAGTCCATTTCAAGGGCATCGAGAATATAATCTCCACTGGCATAGTTGAGCATAACTTGATAAAAGATTTCTGGGTAATGTGTTTTAAAGTAAGCAAGCTGGAAGGCTAAAGCCGCATAAGCATAAGCATGCGATCGGTTGAAACCATAACCAGCAAATTTTTCCATGACAGCAAAAACCTGCTGAGCCTGTTCTTTTCCATGACCTTTTTCGAGTGCTCCTTGGATGAAACTTTCCTCCATTCGGTGCATCTCGGCCGCATTCTTTTTCCCCATAGCACGACGTAAAATGTCGGCCTTCCCAAGGCTGAAACCAGCGTAACGCTGTGCCACTTGCATAACCTGTTCTTGGTAAAGCATAATTCCATAAGTTGGAGCTAAAATATCTTCCAAAACTGGGTCCAGAACTGTTACCTTTTCTTTACCATGTTTTCGAGCCACAAAGTTGTCGATATAGTCACTCGCTCCCGGTCTGTTGAGGGAAGTCGTTGCCACTACTTCTTCAAAGCTTTGTGGCTTCACTCGTTTCAATAAGCGAATGGCTCCAGGTTGTTCAAACTGAAAAATCCCCTTGGTCTTCCCAGCTGCAAAGAGGGCTAAAGTTTCCCTATCCTCAAGGTCAATTTCCTCAATCCTTAACTGAATTCCTTGAGTTTCAAATAAGAGCTCCTGCATTTTTTGAGCGAAAGTTAGGTTTCTTAAGCCCAAGAAATCCATCTTGAGCAAGCCATTTCCCTCGACTCCATGAGCATCATACTGGGTAATGAGCATATCCTCACCATACTTAAGAGGAATATAGTCCGTTAGATTTTTATCACTAATCACGACACCAGCAGCGTGGATAGATGTCTGTCGAGGATAGCCTTCTATCTTTTTGGAAATTTCAAAAGCCTTTTGGTACTCAATCTTACTTTGAATCAGTTGTCTAAATCCTAAATTGCCTTCATAGGCGCTTGTCAAGGTATCTTTGAAACCAATTTTCTTGGTTATGGATGTCAACTCGTACTCGGGAACACCATACCGTTTAAAAACATCTCGGATAGCCTGTTTGGCACCAAAAGTCGAGTAGGTGACTATCTGAGCAGCATGTATACTGCCATAACGGTCACGAACATAGCGGATAAATTCAGGACGATAGATATCGGGAATATCGATATCGATATCAGGCATGGTATAGCGTTCACGATTTAAAAAGCGCTCAAAGATAAGATTCTTAGCTACAGGATCAATACCAGTAATATTTAAGGCATAAGCCACTAGACTTCCAACTGCAGACCCACGTCCCATTCCCATATAATATCCCTGAGAACGACCAAAACGTAAGAGATCCCAGACAACCAAGAAATAATCATCGAATCCCATGTCATGAATCACAGATAGTTCTTCTTCCAAACGATCCTGATAAACTGAATCGAGTAAGCCTTTCTGTTCCAAGCCCTTAATAGCTCTTTCGCGCAACTCTTCAACAGCAGGACGCTCTGGATTGAAACGTGGAAGCTTGAGACTACTATCAATCTCATAAGTAGTTGCTCCAATCAGTTCAGAAAGATTTTCTAAGGCTTGCGGAAACTTTTCTTGAAATACTTGCTCTAAGCGATCAGCAGGTAAAAACAAGCCTTGTTGCGATTGAACATCTACCTCTCGCAAGGTCACATTTTCCTTAATCGCCTTGAGCATTTGAAGCGTTTCTAAATCCTCTGATTCGAAAGAATTAACACGATAAAGTGGGAGAATGGGGTGAGAAAAATTCGACTGAGGTGTATCTGGATACACTCCGATATAGTAGTCATGTCCTAAATCCAAGGAATCAATTGCAGAATAATAGGGAACAATAACACAAACATCTTCTAGATAGGGAGAAAAATCAGTCCATTCCTTTTTACCTGTCATTTTTAGAGTCGAAAGCTTCATGAGATTTCGATAGCCATGATTTGACAAGGCTAAAAATCGAAGGTTGACGGGTTCCTCCTTATGATGAACAGTCACCTCAAGACCTAATAAGGGCTGAATCCCCTGTTTTTGGCACTCTTTGATAAAATAATAAGCCCCATAGAGATTGTCAATATCCATGATTCCAAGTGCTGAGTAGCCGTATGCTTTTCCTTGATCAACATACTTCCGAATGGAAATCATACTCTCCATGAAACTATAAACCGTTTTTGTATCAAGTTGTGCAATCACTCGCTATCACCTCCCTTTTTCTCCTTATATTATACCATTTTAAAAAACAGAAAAACAATTTCTTTCTTCCCTTCTAGAAAAAAGAACCACAGTTGAATTAACCGTGCTTCCCATTCATTATCCTATCTCTAGGATAGGATTTGTAGCTGTCAAATGACTGATATTGCCACTAACACCAAAATATTTACCAATTTTAGTATATAGTTCTAGCATTGCTTCCCGAGCTCGTGATGCCTGCTCTTCATTGATAGCTTCAATGACTAAAACAACATCTTTAGTTTCTTGCGTTAACATGATTCTTTGGGCTTCACACCAGTTTAAACAGCAACAAACAGCATCTTGTTCTTCAAATCAGCTAATGCAGGAGCATCACTTTCATCCCCTAGTGGAAAGAAGGATTCATTCTCTTGAGCTCTGCCAAGACATAAGTCACCAACAATCTTTGCTAAATCTTCTCCCCCCCCACAAGGAACTGCGTAAGAAAGTGAAACGCTATTATAGATATCTACCAAAGGATTTATTGGATTAAATTCTCTTCTTTGACTCACACGCTTTAATAAAGCTTCAATAGAAGAACGAGCACCTTTTTTGGTTTTGAATTAAGTGAATGCCTGACGCCATTCTTGACTCACCTCATTCTGAGTGAAATTTTCATCTGGTATAAAAATCCGTGCTTTTTTGTTCCTTCATCTAGTAAAGTTTTAAAATATGGATCTTCACTCTCATCAATAGTATTGTTGAGAACTTTTTCCACCAATTCACTGATTTGAGCATCTGGAAACAGGTGCCAAAAATCATCTTTTACATAAACTTCCCTGACCTTGCTCTATTCTTTTTCTTTCATTCTACTACAAATTAAAAAAACGAGTAGCATACAAGCTACTCGATAGGAACTATAATGAATTCTCACGAATTACTTCTACCTTGTATCCATCTGGATCTTTGATAAAGTAATAGTTTGGTTGAGTCCCTGGAAGTCCATTAGGTGCTGTCACTTCATAGCCTTTGTCGCTATGTTCTTTGTGAAGAGCCTCAAGATCAGGTGTGCTTAGGGCGATGTGAGCAAAACCGTCACCGACAACATAAGGTCCGTGATCATAGTTGTAAGTCAACTCTAACTCATAATCATCACCTTCAAGTCCAAGATAAACAATAGTGAAAGCATAGTCTGGAAAGTCTCTACGACGTAATTCCTTAAAACCAAAAGCATCTTGATAAAAAGCGATTGATTTTTCAAGATTTTCTACTCGCAAGCATGTGTGTAGCATTTTTGAAGCCATTTTTTCTCCTTTGTTAAAAAAGACTGGGACAAACTTGTACCAGTCTTATGAATAATTATTTACCAAGTTTTGCTTTAGCTGCATCTGCAAGAGCTGTGAAAGCTGCTGCATCGTTAACAGCCAAGTCAGCAAGCATTTTGCGGTTAACTTCGATCTCAGCTAATTTCAAACCATGCATCAATTGTGAGTATGAAAGTCCGTTCAAACGAGCTGCCGCATTGATACGTGTGATCCACAATTTACGGAAGTCACGTTTCTTTTGACGACGGTCACGGTATGCATAGTAGTAAGAGTTCATTACTTGTTCTTTTGCAGTACGGAACAAGATGTGTTTAGCTCCATAGTAACCTTTTGCTAATTTAAGAATACGTTTACGACGTTTGCGTGATACAACGCCACCTTTAACACGTGCCATGTTTTATTTCCTCCAAATATTTCCTAGAATTCTTTACTTACAAATACGCGATTATTTCAAGCGAGTAAGCATTGCTTTGATACGTTTGAAATCTCCTGAATGCACCATAGATGCTTTACGAAGATGACGACGTTGTTTTTTAGTTTTTCCGTGGAAACGGTGAGATGTGTAAGCACGGAAACGTTTAAGTCCACCAGAACCTGTACGTTTGAAACGTTTAGCTGATGCGCGGTGTGTTTTTTGTTTTGGCATGATTTTTTCTCCTTTATTTAACTTTCTGACAATTATTTTTTGTCAGTTGCTGGCGCCAATTGCATGAACATTTGGCGTCCATCCATTTTAGCACGTTGCTCAATGATAGCAATATCTTGAGTTGCTTCAGCGAACTCGGCTAAAACTTTTGCACCAATCTCTTTATGGGTGATCATACGCCCCTTAAAGCGAATGGATACCTTCACTTTGTTTCCTTTTTCAAGGAACTTGCGAGCATTGCGAAGTTTAGTTTCGAAATCACCCTTGTCGATAACTGGGCTCAAACGAACTTCTTTCACGGTCACAACGCTTTGTTTTTTGCGTTGCTCTTTTTGTTTCTTCTGGTACTCAAATTTGAACTTACCGTAGTCCATAATTTTCGCAACAGGAGGTTTAGCTTGAGGTTGAATGAGAACCAAGTCCACATTAGCTTCGTCCGCAAGTGCTTGCGCTTCGCTTAGTGGTTTGATACCCAATTGCTCACCTTCAAGACCGATTAAGCGAACTTCGCGTACACGAATTTCATCATTGATGAATAAGTCTTGCTTTGCTATGGTTTTCACCTCTTTTTTTAATTTAGAGAAAAACAAGAGCGGACTTGCTAACGCAAATCCGCACTACATGATTATAGTTCATTTCTGAAACTTGATCCGTAGGGGCCAGACAACGTTAGTCGCAAGGCGAGAAGTTCTCACTTCTGCTTTTCTCAACTTTTATATAATATCAAGTTTTCCCCTACTTGTCAAGATAAAAACTATCTTTTTTTAATTTTTTTCTATTTTGCCGACTTACAAACTATTGATTACGAGAATAGTAAATCTCATGTGGCTTCAAACGAGTGTTGAGTAGATCTGATACAGTCACAAAACTATATCCTTGTTCCTGTAGATACTCAATTACTTTTGGTAATGAATTAACAGATGTTTGATGGATATCATGCATCAAAATGATAGATCCATTGCTTGCCTGACGCTGAATTTCTGTCAAAATCGCTGCTTCATTTTTACTCTTCCAATCCAAACTATCCACATCCCACATGATAAAGCTTAAATCAAGGCTATTGCGAATATCATCTGAGATTGCTCCGTATGGTGGACGCATCAATTTAGAGCTTTTGCCAAGAACTTTTGTAATAGCATCTTCGGTATCTGTAAGCTGTTTCTTAGCGTCTTCCAATGACAGTTTTGTTAAAATTGGATGATTCCAACTATGGTTTCCAACTTCATGACCTTCAGACTGCATACGTTTAAGGATCGACTCATTGCCTGCAATATTCTTTCCTTGTACAAAGAAGGTTGCTTTGATCTTATACTTGGCTAGAATATCTAAAGCTTGTGGAGTTGTATTTCCATCAGGTCCATCATCAAAGGTAAGAGCTACTACTTTTTTATTTTTCTCAGCCTGAGCCTTCTTATAAAGTTCTGCATCCTTTTCAGTTAGATAGGACGATTGGATAACATAAAAGAAGTCTGAAATAGGCAAAGCTATTTCTTCTACATTATTGGTTGCTTTGATTGGATAAAGAACCAATTGACTATCTTTGTATGCAAACTTCCAAGATGATAAATCGCTAGCTGTAAAATCAGCTATTACTTGATCAACAAGAGTTTGTTCAATCTTTTTATCTTGGAGCGTTGACTTGATATCCTCAAGAAACTTCTCTTTAGCTTTGCTAGCATCTGTAAAGAGCTGATCTAATGTAAACAGAGTCCCATCTTCCTTAAGATAAAGCTGATCTAATGAGGTATTTTCTAATTCCACAACAGTAGAATCACTCAAATCATAGGCCTGTTTTTTTACAAGATGGCTCTCCACACCTTTGATAGAGGAAGAATCTTTTTCAGAGTAGTAAAAGATCAAATGTTCTTTATCTTCTACCTTATCCGTAATATCTTTTACAATGACATCCTGAACAGAGGTAATGACTTTATCCCCCGTCATAGGATAGTAGGTGATGATTTCTGCCTGCCCCTTACGAAAATGATCTTTCTGACTTCCTTGT
Source organism: Streptococcus infantis (assembly GCF_047464415.1). Taxonomy (GTDB): domain Bacteria; phylum Bacillota; class Bacilli; order Lactobacillales; family Streptococcaceae; genus Streptococcus; species Streptococcus infantis_AE. Next base: position 41,650 of record NZ_JASHBX010000005.1, read on the forward strand.
GAATAGGAATCATCTTTTTCCTTTTTCAGTGCTTCAATTTTTTGCTCAAAAGCTTGCTTGGTCAAGACTTTATAAGCAATACCAGCACCTAATGTTAAGATTGTGAAGAATAGAAGCCCCACAATAATCCACAAATTTTTTCTCTTCTTGTCGTTTGCTTTACGGTTTGTTCTTTTTTTTGTCATAGTTTTATCATATCAAATCAGACCTATAATTTCAATGATAAATAGGAAAATGTCCATTTTTTCAAAAAAGATAGGTAAAAGAAAGAGGTTGGGACAAAAGATCCCTACCTCACTTTTTATTTGCAATCAAACCTTGACGCGGTAGCTGATTGGACTTTTTGTTGGTCTTTTAGACTCCAAAAACTCCTAATCATCTTCGCGGGGCTGGGACTACGAAGTCGAGACTTTGTCTATCGATTTCTGTCCCACCGCCTTTTCTTAATTAAAATCGAATGATTTCTCTTGTTTTTTCATATGAGGAAACAAAGCGATTTGTTACCCCTGGTTCAGCAACTTCCAAAGCTTGGGAAATCTTTTCGAAAGATGCTTGATAATCAAAGGCATTTTCAAAGATTTCTAAAGATTCGTGAAAGGCTTGTTGAATCCCTTCATCAAATGATCTGTAGCGGTTAGAGTATTGAAGCAATTGTTCAGTCAAGGTAGCATATTGTACGATGCTGTATGTTTCTGTTTCCAGAATTTCCATATCGTGAGTCGCGATTTCTAGAATACGGTTGACAGACTCAATGTTGACTTGCGACTGTTCTAACTCTGCCATCAAGTCTTCGGTACTGTGGCTAGCTGCAAAGAACAATTTCAAGAAGTTCTGTGGTATTCCTGGAAGATTTCTCTTTTCCATGTATCGCTTAATGGTGTGGAGGCGATTGACGTAGACATTTGCTTTTTGACGAGCGTTGACATCGTCTTTTTCAATTTGCACCAGTCGTTCACTAACCGAAACTTGATCATCTTCAATTTCCTTCAATGCAGATTGAATATTTTCTAAACGTTCTTCTAATACAGAGTAGGCTTCAGAATATTCCTCTTGTTCTGAGGTCATATCGCTGATGGTGATTTCTAAAGAATCTAGGTCTGCTTGAAGACGACGGACGTGATTTACATCACTCTCAGACATCAAGTAAGTTTTGCTCAAGCGTTCAATATCTTTCACCAAGACCTGATTGTTGTCTTTTAAATGGTCAAGATAAGTTGGAAGTGTTGACAACAAGTTTTCAACAACTTTTTGAGAAGCAATCTCTCGTGTGAAAATATTATAGAGAGCATTGATTTCTTCCTGAATCTGATTATTTTCATATTCAGCATTGTCCAATTCCAATTTTTTAATATTTTCTTGGTTGTTCTTCAATGCTTCATACAACAACTGCAAACGAGATTCAATGTCAGTTTCTACAAAGTGATAGTTGGCATCAAGCAACTTACGATAGCCAGCCTCTAGATCTTCAAGTTGATCAGGGAGTTCAGTCGTTAGTTTAGTAACAATTGCTGGAATTCTCTCTACGATATGTGTCAAAGCGAGAATATGGTTTTCAGCATTATCCAAAATTCCTGCTGCTTCAACTGGATCTCCTGAAGAGTTTAGAGTCACAAATTGAGAAAATTCAGATTGGATGTTCTCCAATTGTTTTTCAATTTCAGGAAGTGCTTGACCATATTTCTCAGAATCTTCTGCGACTGTTTTTTGCAAGCTTTCAAATAAATCTAAAGCATGCAAGACACGACCACTATTTTTTGATTCTTGTTTTTCTAGATCTGCTAAAGCATTTCGAATGGAAGCAATATCTTCTTCGATAAGGGTAATCTGGCTTTCAATTTGATCAATTTTGTGTTGAGCTTTCAAGAAGCGAAATGAATTATTGTACCCTTCTGCTTCAAACAGATTGTTCTCAATATCCGCAAATGAGTTGAGGGATAGGTCTACCCATTTTTGATTCCACTCTCTAAATGCAATCTGACTTTGACCAATCAGATGCATATTCTTAACAGCTTCAACTTCATCGTTAACTGGAAGGTTATACAACTCTTCCTTTCTTCCTTCTAGTACTGCGAGCCTTTTTTCATTGCGTTTGCGTAACAAAATCGCTACAACATAAGCAATGATCAGAAGAGCCGCGATTACAATCATAATAATAATCAACAGATTATCAGACATATCAAACTCCTTTTTATACATGAAACAATTGTAATGATTATATCATATTTTTCAAACCATGGGAACTATTTCCCAATTTTTTTAAACGTCAAGCGTACTGTAGACAGCATTTTCTTCGATAAATTCTCGACGTGGTTCTACACGGTCACCCATGAGCATATCAAAGATTTTATCTGCTTCTGCAGCATCATCAACTGATACACGCGCCATGAGACGATGTTCTGGATTCATGGTTGTTTCCCAAAGTTGATGGTCATCCATTTCTCCAAGACCTTTATAGCGCTGAATAGTTGGCTTTGAACGTCCCTCACTATAGCGAGCTAAGGCTTCCTGTAGACGGATTTCTTGATCTGCTCCAGGTTGGATGTATTCTTTAATTTCACTGCCGACCTTAACACCGTAAATCGGTGGTTGAGCGATATAAACATAACCTGCTTCTAAAACGGGTTTCATATAACGATAAATCAAGGTTAACAAGAGGGTACGGATGTGAGCTCCATCAACATCGGCATCCGTCATGATAACGAGTTTTTGGTAACGGGCCTTGCTGACATCAAATTCAGCACCAAAGCCTGTTCCCATAGCTGTGAAAAGGCTACGGATTTCTTCATTGGCAAGGATTTTATCCATGCTGGCCTTTTCAACGTTGAGGATTTTACCGCGAATTGGTAAAATCGCTTGGAATTCACGATCACGACCAGACTTTGCAGAACCTCCCGCTGAATCTCCTTCGACGATGAAAAGTTCAGTTTCAGCTGGATTGTTTGAGGAACAATCTGCTAATTTCCCTGGAAGGTTTGAAATCTCTAAACCAGACTTCTTACGGGTAACTTCACGCGCACGCTTGGCTGCTACACGCGCCTTAGCTGCCAAAATCCCTTTTTCAACAATCCGCTTAGCAATCTGTGGATTTTCCATTAAGAAGTCTGAAAATGCTTCACTAAAGAGGCGATTGGTAATCTTGACAACTTCACTATTTCCAAGTTTAGTTTTCGTTTGTCCTTCAAATTGAGGATTTGGATGTTTAACAGAGATAACGGCAGTCAATCCTTCACGGACATCCTCACCTGTAAGGTTATCTTCGTTATCTTTTAGGAGTTTGTTTTTACGTGCGTAATCATTGATGACACGAGTTAGGGCTGTACGGAAACCTTGTTCATGTGTTCCACCTTCATGTGTATGAATGTTATTGGCAAAACTCATGACATTTTCATGGTAACCAGTTGTATATTGCATGGCTACTTCAACTGTGATGTCATCCATTTCTCCATCAGTGTAGATTGGCGTATCAAAGATGACATCTTTGTTTTCATTGATATACTCAACGTAACTCGCAATCCCACCTTCATAGTGGTAGTTTTTTGTTTGTTCAAGCCCCTCACGCTTGTCAGTGATGGAGATTTGAAGACCACGGTTCAAAAAGGCTAGCTCCTGAATCCGCTTGTTTAATTTATCAAAATCAAAAGTTGTTGTTTCTGTAAAAATCTCTGGGTCTGGCGTGAAGTGTACTGTTGTACCTGTTTTATCTGTATCTCCAATCACCTCAAGGTCAGCAACAACATGTCCACGACGGTATTCTTGGTAATGGATTTTTCCATTTTTGTGAACACGAACATCCAACTGAGTTGAGAGGGCATTTACAACCGATGAACCTACACCGTGGAGCCCACCTGAAACCTTGTATCCGCCACCGCCAAATTTACCTCCAGCGTGAAGAACGGTAAAGACAGTTTCAACGGCAGGACGGCCTGTCTTTTCTTGAATATCAACAGGGATACCACGTCCATCATCAACAACCGTAATAGAGTCATCTGGCTCAATAAAGACCTGAATATGACTAGCAAATCCCGCCAAGGCCTCATCGATAGAGTTATCAACGATTTCCCAGACTAGGTGGTGAAGACCTTCTTTTGAAGTCGATCCGATATACATTCCAGGACGCATACGAACGGCTTCCAGACCTTCCAAAACTTGAATCTGACTGGCATCATAATCCTGTGCCTGTTGGTTTTTGATTTCTTCTGTCATTTTTTCCCTTTTTCTTACATTTCTAATACTTGTCTCAATGTCACGATATTTTTAAAGAGATGCGTCGCTAAGCCTGCTGCTTGTCCAGCTTCAATATCGATAGGACGGTCACCAATAACGATACCAGAGCTTATCTTGTACTTATCTCGCAAATAGATCATAGACTCTGGATTTGGTTTTCTCTTAAAACCAGAGCTAGCTGTTACTACTTCTGTAAAATAGCCAGCAATACCTGTCTTTTCAAGAATATCCAAAACTTGGTCATTGCGATGCGAAACTAAAAAGTTCCGTCCTCCCTGGTCTGAGATTTCCTCCAATAAAGCAGGTACTCCCTCAAACAAGGCAGGATGTTCAAGCTCTCGCGCTTCGTTTTCCTTATATTTTTCTAAAAAATGCTCTATTGTTGGGGCAAATTGGTCAATCGCAAAAGCAGTTGACACTTTCAAGGCATTGTAAACTTTATCATGTTCTTCTTCGATTCCAAATTGAGCTAATGTTTCCACAAAAGCCGCGGTCGAAGTCTCATAATTATCAAGTAAAGTTCCACCTAAATCCCAGATGTAATCGTGATATTTCATACCCTTCATTATAGCATTTTTTTATCAAAAAAGCGACGATTTCCTTCTATTTTAACAGTAAAAAACGAGAAGAATCCCCTAATTGATAGATTCCTCTCGTTTTAGTTAATCTATTCCAAACACATCACGATAGAGCATGGCTTCTCTCAAAGCATTTGCATCTCCACCAAGTTGTTCTACTAAGTTATAAGCAAAGGCAAGGGCAGTTGCTGGACCGCGACTGGTAGTCAACTGACCATCGACAACTACTGTTTCCTTGCGATAGTGACCATCAGCAATTTGCTCTTGGACACCATCATAGCAGGTAAACACTTTATCCTTGAGGAGACCAGCTCGATTCAGTACAATTGGTGCTGCACAAATGGCTGCTACTTTTTTACCAACTTGCTCAAATTTTTGAAGTTCAGCAATCAATTGCTCATTATCACGCAAGTGAGCTGAACCTGGCATACCTCCTGGTAAGACAATCATGTCGTACTCAGATAAATCACCATCAAACACACGATCTGCTTGTACTTGGATGGCATGTGATCCCGTCACTCGGGCTTCAAAACCAACCATATGACAAGTAATATTGGCACGACGTAATACGTCCACAACTGTTAGGGCTTCGATTTCTTCAAAGCCATCTGCTAAGATAACTGCAACTTTAGCCATGATTTACTCCTTATTTAACTTTTTTCAATACAACTTTCTTCCGTTTAAATCTTGTCTTACCGCTCTTTTCTTCGGCTAGATGCGTTTGATAACTCATCGATAGAAGCAATCCAACACCAATCAGATTACTGATAATGGCTGATCCCCCTTGGGAAATGAATGGCAGAGGAATCCCTGTCAAAGGAAGGAGGCCTGTCACTGCACCAATATTTTCAAAGATATGGAACAAGAGCATCATAATGAAGCCAGTTGAAATGTAGGTATAAAATTGATTATTGGACTTCAGAGTGATTTTTAACATTCGATAGATAAGTAGGAGATAAAGTGTAATTACAAGGACAGAACCAATAAAACCAAAATCTTCTGCAATGACAGTAAAAATCATATCACTCTCACGAACGGGAATGAGGAGATTGGATACATTAAATCCTTGACCAAATAAACCTCCACTTCCGATGGCGATTTGCCCTTGGGCCTGTTGATAGGTGGTCGTTTGTGCATAATCAAAGGGATTGAGCCAAGCAAGGATACGGTTGATCTGATAGGTTGGCATCCCGATCTGATGCATAAAGGCACGCCCATCTTTTGTGATGAAAATTGCCAAAAATCCTGCAATTCCTGACACAACTGTCGCAAAAATTGGAATGATAATTTTCCATGATACCCCAGAAAGCAAGACGAGTCCAGCAAAGATTGCGACAAAAACCAAGGCCGTTCCTAAGTCACTCTGCAAGGCCAGTAAAACTAAAACTGGCAGTGTGAAGACAATCAACCACAATATCAAGTGAAAGTCTAATGCAATCGTTCGTTCTTTTTCCTTATGTTTTTGTGTGAATTGGACAATGACCCGAGCCAAGATCAAAATATAGGAAATTTTCATGAATTCGGAAGGTTGGAAAAGTGTCACTCCTCCAATTGACACCCAGTTTTTAGCCCCTGTTGCCGCCACCAAATTAGGATTGTAAAAAATCAAGGGTAAAACCATAAGGGCTAGACCTAGAGCGTAGAGATATGGGGTCGCCTGCCATAAAAATTTTGTATTAAAAAACATGACTACAAAGCTTATGACAATTCCCAAGACGATCCATGCAAGTTGCTGACCGAGAATAGGCCAAATATTTTGAGGATAGTCATGGCTGACAGCTATGTAAATAGCTACCACTCCAATAACCAGCAAACAGAATACTGGTAAAATCAAACTATAATCGACCCGAGAGTCGAGAGAACGTTTCATAAAGGTCTCCTTCATTCTTTCAGATGTTTATTTTATTTTTTGTGTAAAAATTCTTGAACTTTTGAGAATACTTGCTCTTTGCTAACTTCTCTCACTCGACTAGTCTGTGACAAGGCCTTGCTAATCTGCTTTCCATATCGTTTGCTTGTCATTCGGCTATCCAAGATAAGGACAGATGAGCGCTGTCCAAGACGACGCATGGTTCTACCAATCGCTTGTTTGAGGCGAATAATAGCCATAGGAAGTTGATAGTCATAGAAAGGATTTTTCCCTTCAATGCGAAGTTCCTGATTCATTTTTTTCGTAAAGGGATCTTCTGGATTTTGGAAGGGTAAGCGTGTCACCACTTCAATCACTCGAGGATGAGTCGCAAAATCAACTCCTTCCCAAAAACTACCTGTCCCTAGTAAGAGTTGAGAGTCTCCTCTTTCAAATCGTTTCTTGAGTTGAGCAGGATCTCCGTTTTTATATTGGGCTAGGTGTTGCTGAGATAGAGAGTCAGACACCTGCAACAAAAGGTCTTTTGAAGTGAATAAAACGAGCATGGGTTCTTCAAGATAGGACAAATCTTCCAGCACTTCCACGAGAGCCTGAGCATAGTCTTCTTGAGAGGTTTCTGTCACCAATGGAAAATCCTTGACGACAAAAATTTCTTGATTTTCTTGAAAATTCTCATCCAATTTGTCAAAGGCTGCATGTGGGAATCCCATTAGTTCTGGTAAAGACACTCTGCTACTAATTTCCAAGGTTGCAGAGACAGCTAAGAGCTGACAGCTTTCTGGAAAAATATCAGAAAAGAGCAGACGTTGATTGCGACTGGAAGAAATGACAACCTTCTTGCTAGACAAGTCTGAGGCTGATAGCCAAAATTCTCCATCAGTGCAGAAAAATCGCTGATAGTCCTGGAAACCTTGAACTTCTAACTCTGAGAAATCCTGTTGGAGTTGTGCCATGGTTGTCGCAGGGCACATTCTACGCTTACCAGATAGGAACTGATCCATCAAGTGACAAAGCTCAAAGCGAATACTCTCCATCAAGCGTCTCTGAAGCGTCCCTTTTTCTCGAACTAAGGCTTGATCTAGTTGGTCTACTATGTCGTTTAATAAGAAACTCTTCTGCGAAAGATTTTCCAAAGTTAATAAGATCTTTTGAGCCTCATCCAAAATCAAGAGACGGCCCTCTAACAGACTGGGATCGTCCTCAAGTCGGGTAACGAGATAAGCATGATTGGTCACAAGTAGCTGGCAAGAGCGAGCTTTTTTCTGCCCCCGTCTCCAAAAATCCTCCAACCAAAAGAGAGAAGCTTTGGGAAGATTACCATCATGCACCAAGTTTGGCAAAAATTGCTGGTAACGGTAAAGCTGGCCAATCTCATCTAGGTCCCCTGTTTCTGTTTCAGTCAACCAAACTAGAAGTTGCATCTTGAAACGTGTGTACAAGCGATTGGACTCTTCTTCCTCTAGCGCTGCATGAAAGGCATCTAGTTTTAAGTAATTTTGTGGTCCTTTAAGACTATGAATCGAAAGGTGAAAGACCTCTTCCAATCTACGAGCCTCTTCTTGCATGACTTGATTTTGTAGAACTTTAGTAGGAACACTGAGAAGGATTCCTTTTTCGTTTTCTAGTGATAAAGCGGGTAACAAATAGCCGTAGGTTTTCCCAATTCCAGTCTGAGCTTGCACAAAAGCAATTTTCTCATTCTGTAGAAAATCTTGAACCTTTTGAGAAAAACTAGCTTGTGGGGCTCTATCTTCCAAATCCAACAAGGCAATATTGGTTTGGAAATCTTTAGATAGTTTACGTTGAGAAAGGACTGGCTTTTCTTTTCTTAAAAACAGACCCTGCACCTCAACTAAATCATGTTCAACTAGGATGGACTGCTTCTGATAAACTTCCTCGATAACCAGATAAGACTCATATAAAAGACCATCTGACAAACTTAACAAGCGCTCCAATAAGCCTTTTGGCAGTCCAAACATTTTTTGTCGCATACAAAGAAAGAGCTCTGCTGTTGCTTGGGCATCTGATAGGGCCGTATGGGCTTGTTCTAGAGGAATTCCCAACTCTTGACAGAGAATTCCCAGATTATACTTTTCAAGCTGAGGATAAAATACCTGAGCCAACTCGACTGTATCGATACGAGGCGTGCGCAATTCATAGCCCTCGAAAAAGAGGAATTCTGCCAACAAATTGGCATCGAATTGGACATTGTGCGCAACAAAAACACCGTCCTTGACCAAGTCAAAAATTTTTCCAGCCACCTGAGAAAATTCCGGTGCCTCTGCTAGTCGCTGATCGGTCAAGCCCGTTAATTCTTTGATATGAGAATCCAAGGGTTCGTGGGGATTGACATCCGTTGCAAATTGGTCAACAATCTCGCCATTTTCAATGACCACGATTCCCACTTGGATAATTTTTGCCTTGCTTCCGGTACTGGTCGCCTCTAAATCCACGACCACGTATCGATCATTTCTAAAATTCATCATTAAAAATTATATCAAAATTTACACAATTTGACATCCATGAACTTTATTGGAAGGGTCAAGTTTCTTGCAAGTTTTTCTAAAAAATGATTGAATAGAAGTTTAGAAAAGGAGGGACATCATGAACCCATTAGATTTGTTTAATCAAGTAAAAGAGCTAATCGAGAAAAAAGATTTGGCTGCTGCAAAAACCTTTGTCGAAGAAAACAAGGACCAACTCGGTGAATACCTTAGTCAGGCTCAAAGTTTGATTTCAGGCTCAGAAGGAATCGGTAATATTGTTGATAAGGTCAAAGGCCTCTTCTAATCCTTAAAAGGCACCTGAAAACCTCAGGTGCCTTTTTGTATCCTCTTCATGAAGGCTGGGATATGTTGACTAATCGTGGTTGGCAAGACTACAAAGTTGTCCTCAGCTAGTTCTTGGGCAATGGCTGAATGTAAATAGGTCGCTACTGTCACTCTTTCATAGAGACTTGCTTGTGGAAATTGACCTGCAAAGCCAGCGATCATCCCAGCCAGAGTATCCCCCATTCCCCCAGTCGCTTGATAGGGACCTCCAACTCCCAGCTGATAAAAATCAGCTTGACCAGCTTGCCAGATTCGAGTAGCTGGACCTTTTTGAACCAAAATCGTTCCTGAAGGAAATCTCTTCAAAGCCTCTCCTGTTTCCTCAGCTTCTTGGGAAGTCAATTCTAAGCCTGACAAGACTTGCCATTCCCTTTGATGAGGCGTTAAAACAAGCAGAGTTTTAGGAAATTTCATTCCCGTCTTCGCTAAAATGGATAAGGCACCACCATCCAGTATGAGAGTCTGTTCTTGACTTAAATGACGAAAGACTGTTTGGAGTAGCTTTTCTCCACGCTTATCATCCACTAGTCCAGGTCCAACTAAGACAACATTCGCTTTCTCTAACTGTTGCTCAAGTAATCGCTGATCATCGAGGCCAAAAGCCATAGCCTCCGGCAGATGGCTATGTAGAGCTGGAATATTCTCTTTATCCGTTGCTACTGTCACCAAGCCCGCGCCACTTCTAACAGCCCCTAAGGCAGCCATAATAATCGCTCCCCCATAGGGATAAGTCCCTCCAATCAAGAGAAGACGACCATAGTCTCCCTTATGACTAGAACAAGGACGCTCAATGATAACTTTTTTCAGTAGAGCTTGATCAATCTCTTTCATACACTACTCCTTCAACTTATCCTTACCATGCAGTACTTGATTAACCTTAGTATTCCAAGCCTGTAACCCTTCTCCCTCATAGTCTAGGTAAATCACTCTATCTTGTAATTGACAAGGAATCAAACCTTCAAAACAAGCCTTATCTTTTGAAGGAATAACACACAAATGAAGAAAGGTATCCAAATCTAAACTATCTCTTACCTTCGCAACATGATAGCCATCAAACATATAACCTGGTGCTTGAATTAATTCTTCATACAGAAAATGAAAACTAACGCCAGGAATGAACTTTTCTTGTAATTCCTCCTCAGACGGTGCCCGTCCTAACAAACGCTCCATAGCGAGTCGGTAACCCGAAGTCGTATTAGACCATCCAAACATGATATAGTCAAAATAGTCTGCTGGATCAGAAGCTGCATTACGACTATCTGTAACTAGTTCAGCCCCACTTTTACCAAATACTTTTACCGCCGACATGAGTTTTCCAGTCTGAAAAACAGCCTGAGTCACCTCAACTGTACAAGTATGACTACAATAATTTGAAGTAACCAACTTCCTCTGGATATCATAGGTAGAAGCTACAAGCCGATGACTTGGTCTGTAGGGAGGAAAATAGCTATGCTCTTGCAAGTAATCATGAATTCGTATATTTAATTCATGATTCTCACATTCCACAATGGTCTGACGATGATGGTCCTGTTCGTAAGCAATAAACTTTGCTAGCTTCTCCAATTCCCATTCTTTAATCTGAGGATAGTTTTCAAGAGCAAATTGATACATCCCATCCCACTGGAGACTATAATCTGCATTACAAACTTTTACAATCATGGTCCTTCTCCTCAGATTCTCTTACTTTTATTATACACCTCACTACCCAATTAATAAAGAGAGTGGGACAGAAATCGGTAATTCGTTAGAATTCGATTTCGCCGTCCCACCTCCGCACAGTTGAGTAGGGCTGTAAAAGCTGATGAAAACAGCGTAGTAGAGCCCACTCAACCACTGCATCTTGCTCGACAATCCAAAGACAATTGAGAGGCTAGGACTTTTGTCCCAGCCTCTTCATTTATAACGATTAGCTTTTTTTAGAGCTGAAAGTTATCAGTCTTACTTTTCTTTACGTTTAACCGTTAGTAGAGCCACTGATAAAACAAGACTGAGACTTGCTAGGAAGGCAGCTGTATCAGATCGACTTTCACCTGTTTCTGGAAGTCTTGCTGCACTTGCTTTTCCTGAGGCATTTTCAAGGACCTCTCCATTAACTGCCGTTCCACGAACTGATTCTACTGGTTCTTGGTTTTGTTCTTTATAGACAATCGCAAAAAGTCCCAAATCTTTGGTGACAAATTCAACTGTGTCACCTACAAGCGTCACCTTTTGGACCTGCAAACCTTGATCTAAGCTCATGTGATAAACCTCTTGAACCTGACCTTTGACTGGCAATCTCACTAAGACAGCACCTTTAAGTTCAACTTCTTGGTTGTCCTTATCTACCAACTTCACTTGATAAGCATCGTATTGCTTACCAGCTAATTCTTGACGTAGAACCTTTTGAACTTGAAGCTTGAGACCTTTAGGCAACTCTTTAGTTAGCCCTGCTACCAGAACTCCAGTTTCCTTATCAGTTAAGATTTGAACCTCTGCAGCTGTTTTTTCCACACTTGGTGCTGGAACATCGCCTACTGTAGCCAATGTTCCTGTGTACTCTGACAATTCATTCTTAGCGGCTTCCACAGCATTGACACCGCCCTCAAATTCTGGGATTTCTACTACTGGAGCTGGCTCGTCGCCTACTGTGCCGATTGCTTCTGTGTATTCTGGCAATTCATGCTTAGCTGCCTCTACTGCGTTAACCCCACCATTAAATTCTGGGATTTCTACTACTGGAGCTGGCTCATCGCCTACTGTGCCGATTACATCTGTGTATTCTGGCAATTCATGTTTAGCTGCCTCTACTGCATTAACCCCGCCCTCAAATTCTGGGATTTCTACTACTGGAGCTGTATCCTCACCTGCTGTGCCAACTGCCTCTGTGTATTCTGGCAACTCATGCTTAGCGGCTTCTACTGCATTGACACCACCTTCAAATTCTGGCACTTCTACCACTGGAGCTGGTTCGTCGCCTTTACTTATTGTCGGTTCTGGATCGTTTTCCACTTCTTGATAGAAGGTAGTCATTTCGTAGAACTCTGGTTCTCCACCTTCCCAGGAAACTTTTACATCGAGAATCCGTGGATTTTTCCCTGAAAGGGCAAAGGTTTGGAAACTTGATCTGACTTCACCCAAATTTTCCCAGACTGATTCACCAGCATCATTCAAGGTACGAACTTGGACATTTACTTTTGCACCTTCTGGCAAGTCAGCAATCAAGCGAACATGATTGACCTTGGTTTCTTCAGATAAATGATAAACAAGCTCTCCTTTTTCTTCAGTAGCTGCATAGCTTGTCAAGACATTTCCGTCAGTCATATTTTTCTTCAGGTTATCCGCTTCTTCGCTACCAGTTCCTGTCACTGTAGGATTATTTTCAGGATTGATAAATTCACCATCATTAATCACGATTTCGCTAAATCCTACAAAACGAGCATTATAATCCGCTGTAAAAAGAACACGCATAAACTTAGCAGTTACAGGTTGATCCAGAACACCTTCGATATAACGATTTCCTGGGTTGGCAGAATCATGTGTCCAGCCGTCGGTCAATGAATTATCACGAATTTCATTTTCCACACCATCTCCGACTGTTACAACATCCGTCCAATTCTTACCATCTTCACTGACTTGAATCTTACCATCACGTAAATAATTACGCTGAGCGTCCTGAATATAGGCACGAATCTTCTTGATGTGACGAGTTGTGCCTAGTTTCATGACAATTTCCCCGTTTTTACGTTGGTAATCGGAAAATTCTACAAAATTATTAAAGTCCCCATCAAACAGTTGACCTAAATTGTGAATGCGACGAACATCATTAGCACCATAATATTGGTGAATCCCCATAGTGGTTGATAAGAGTTCAGTTGGATCCACTTCTTTTGTCTTAATGACTAATTTTCCAGTAGGAAGCGCTTGGTTCTTATCTGTCTTGTTCACGATGCGAACATAGCGTACCAAGGCGTGTTCTGGAAGTTGGTCAGCGGTCATCCATTCCACTTCATTTGCTGAATATTCCAGTGTCAAACCTGTTTCACCTGCACCTTCAAGTGCAATTGAACTAGCTTCATGGAGTCGATCCAATTTCAAGCCAAGATAGCCATTTGCTGGAAGATGATTCCCTTGAGGTAAGGTCATTTCATAACGACCACGACTGTCCACTACTGGCGTTTCCTTCAGGCTGTCGACATTGGTGACGGTCAAATCAGTATTTGGTGTATCGACGTCAACTCTAAAGTCCGCAATTCTCCACCATTTGCTGAGAAGCTGTGTATTACGGACACGAACGTATTGGGCTGTGAAGTTTTGGCTAATATCTGAAATTCGATCCCCAGCTAAGGTCTGAAGTGTCTTCCAGTTTGTACCGTCTGAAGAATATTCGATGACACCAGCTGCTAGTTTATCCCCTTCCCCTTGAACTAGATGAACATGTTTCACTTTCTTAGCTCCACCCAAGTCCATTTGAACCCAAGCATTTTCTGGAGTCACATTTGTTTGATTGGCATGAGCCATCATAGATTCGGTGTTATCTTTGCCATCTTGCATTTGAAGCACACTGGTTCCATACTTGTAAACCAGATTTGGACTTAGGGTAATGGTCCCTTTTACCTTCTTGCTTCCAAGTTCGAGCGGTCTATTGACGGCAATCTCACGCATGGCAAGCCAAGCATTATCTTTCTTAGCAGTGGCACGCATACGAACTGCTTGTGCCGTAATATCAAGATTGGTAAATTCAAGCGTCCGTTCTCTGCCTGTGTAGGCTGGACTTGTGAGAGCCACCCAGTCCCCTTGTTCGTTTTGATACTCGACAAGGGCATTTCCAAAGGTATAATTATCGGCTGTCTTTGTTCCTGTAGCAAAACCTAGCGTATGGACCTTAATGGCTTTATTGAAACGAAGTCCTACATAATCATCTCGTTCAATAACGGTTGTCGTCTTGACAATCGCATGAGTATCCAAGTCGCCATCTGTTACTTCTGCAAGACCTCCTTCAATCCCCGCACGGTTGGTAATAAAGGTGGTCACAAGTTTATCTGGATGCAGCATGGTTTGGATATGCGTTGCCAAGTATTCCTTTAAGTTATTGATAAATGGACGAATATGTTGCACCCCAAACTCTGCACGTTCATAATGGTCTACATAGAAGAAAGAGTAACTAATAGACTGGTCGTAATACTTAACCCCAGCATAGTAATGCTCCCATACTTTAGCATCATTCTTTTCAGCCAGACCTTCTGTCGCTGTCAGCAAGGCTTCTAAAGCATCCATCTGGTCCACTGTATTATCTAACCAGTAGTGGATTTGGTCAATAAGCTTCTTGTCCCCTTTTTCCTTCAGAAGGAGGGCGTCAGCCTTCAAGTTTACAAAGATACCCTTTAATTCTTTTCTCTCTGCATCTACATTTTGACCAGCCTTCAATTTGTTATAAAAGTCCATCAACTTAGGTGCAAGCTCAACAGATTCTTCCAATTTTGTGACATGTGGAGGACGGTTTTGGTTGCGCATATGCTTACCAAGTTCACGAAAGGCTTTTGATACTTCGCTTTCTTCAAAGTTTCCATTGACCACATAGTTAAAGGCTACATCATTGATTTTTTCAGCTTCTTCCGCACTTCTCCATTGCTTCCAACCATACTGAGCCACATCAAAGAGGGCTACCTTTGAAGCTTCGGATTGTTGCATCGGATTTAGCATAATGCCCTGAGCCAAGGACAAATCAACATTGGGATGTAAGAATTTTTCACCACCACCTAGAATCAAGTGTTGCTTGGTATTATCATTACAAGGCCAGTTAATCCAGAAATGAATCGGACGATACTTCTTGCCACCTTCTGTCAAATTCTTCTTCAAATTTGTTAGGAAGGTTTGGTCAACTGCACCCCATACCTTACCCCCTGTTAGGGTTAAATGAACCGTTTCTGGAAGGCGTTCATTGAGCGTACGAAGTTCATCTTCTGTCCCTTGTCCCATATACCAGGCTGGAACGAAAATCATATCTTTACGAAGGTCACTGTATTTTGTTTCTTGTTCAGTTAGCCAATTTGTCAGGTCGGTCATTAACCGAACATAACTATTGTAGCCACCAACAGGCCAGGCCGCATCATCAGCTAGAACCCCAAATTCACGCACACCTGCATCTAACAATTGGGTGAATTTCTCTTTGATGACATCTAAATCCTGTTTATATAATTCATCCGTGTCAAAACGCATCTTATTATGCATAAATGGATGGATAGTCCATACATAGCGAGTCTTTGTTTCATTCCCCACACGAGCTAGATCACGAATCTCTGCCATTTTTTCTTCTGGATAGAGTTCACGCCATTTAGCATTGTGATAGGGATCGTCTTTTGGCGCAAAAAAGTACTGAGTTAGCTTTAAGTCGCCACCATAGCGCATCAGCTCTTCACGGTTTTCTTTGGTCCAAGGATTTCCATAATAGCCTTCGATAAAGCCACGATTCTTCACTTCTGCGTAGTCTTCTACGGTCACATCTCGAAGAACTGGGACAGGACTCTCCTTCAGCATCTGTTTCAAGGTTGTTAGTCCAAAGAAGACAGCATCGGTATCCTTTCCGACAAAAGAAATCTTATTGGCCTTCACGCGCAAGACATAGGCATCAATTTTATCGTATAATTCAGACGAAATATCTTGAACTTCTTTTTCTGCCAGAGGAGCTTTCCCACGCACTCCAAGGAAAATGTTGGTTGCCCCTTCTGTAGCTTTTGTACTGGTAGTGTAAGACACATTACTAGCTTGGAGAACTTCTTTGGCACGGTTACGTGTATAGATATCTAAGCCATCGCTAAAGACAAGGTTTACCTTTCCTTCTAGAGCAGTAACACCATCGCCATAAGTAACCTTTTGAGGTCTTGGAAATACCGTATATTCCTTTTTAGCTACTTGATTTTTGGCGGCATCAATTTCTGCTTTACTTGCAGGTTTATCTGCTGTAAATGAAGCAGCTTTCTCCACCGTTCCATTTACTTCAGCTGGTTTCGTAGGTTCTGTTACTGCATTGGTTTCAGTAGGAGCTACTTCAGTAGAAGCATTTTCTACGGTTGTTACTCCCTTCTCTACTGTAGAATTTTTAGTTTCTACTGGTTTTGAAGAAGTTTCTTCGGGAGCTTGGGACTTAGTAGCTACCTCTTCCACTTTAGTCTCTGAAACAAAGTTTGCCTCTGCACTTTTAATAGCGCCTACCAAATCTGGTGATAACTTATCCTCTGGTGGAAGCTGTGTAAGACTTGTTTCTGCTTCCTGCAAAGTCTCTGTCTCTGCCGCTTGTACCATACTAGCTCCAAAGATACTCGCACCTACCATAACAGAGGCTGCTCCTATTGCAAATTTTCGAATGCTATAATGACAACGTTTCTCAAAAAATTGATGATCCATCTTTCTTCTATTCCTTTCCTCCAACCACTCATCTAAGCGGTTTCATCCCTATTTTAAAAAATGGAGAGAACCAAGAGGTCCTCTCCATATGGTTGTAGCATTTTTCGATCCTATCCACTGGGATAGTCCAAGTATTTCTACAATCAATCAACAATGTAGAGTTCCAAACTCTATTTTTCTTTACGTTTAACAGTTAGTAAAGCCACTGATAAAACAAGACTGAGACTTGCTAGGAAGGCAGCTGTATCAGATCGACTTTCACCTGTTTCTGGAAGTCTTGCTGAATCTACTTTCTCTGAAGCATTTTCAAAATTTTCTCCCTTAACTGCTGGTTCATGAGCTTGTTCTACTGGTTTTACTTGTTCTTGGTTTTGTTCTTTATAGACAATCGCATAAAGTCCTAGATCTTTGGTGACAAATTCAACCATGTCACCTACTAGCGTCACCTTTTGAACCTGTAAGCCTTGATCTAAGCTCATGTGATAAACTCCTTGAACCTGTCCCTTGACTGGTAACCTCACTAGGACAGCACCTTTGAGTTCAACTTCTTGGTTGTCCTTATCCAGCAATTTAACTTGATAAGCATCATAGTGTTTACCAGCTAATTCTTGACGTAGAACTTTCTGCACTTGAAGCTTGAGGTCTTTAGACAACTCTGTAGTTAGCCCTGCTACCAGAACTCCAGTTTCCTTATCAGTCAAGATTCGGACCTCTTCGGCTGGTTTAACAAGACTTGGTGCAGGCTCGTTTCCAGCTGTAGCCACTGTTCCTGTGTATTCTGGTAATTCATTCTTAGCGGCTTCTAGCGCATTGACGCCACCTGTAAATTCTGGGACTTCGTTCTTAGCGGCCTCTACTGCATTGACTCCACCCTTGAATTCTGGGATTTCTACTACTGGTGCTGGCTCGTCGCCTGCTGTGCCGATTACATCTGTGTATTCTGGCAACTCGTTTTTAGCGGCTTCTACTGCATTGACGCTGCCCTCAAATTCTGGCACTTCTACTACTGGTGCTGGCTCGTCGCCTACTGTGCCAAGTGCCTCTGTGTATTCTGGCAATTCATTCTTAGCGGCTTCTACTGCATTGACACCACCCTTAAATTCTGGGACTTCTACTACTGGAGCTGGTTCGTCACCTACCGTGCCGATTGCCTCTGTGTATTCTGGCAATTCATTCTTAGCGGCTTCTACTGCATTGACACCACCTTCAAATTCTGGGACTTCTACTACTGGTGCTGGCTCATCACCTGCTGTCCCGATTGCATCTGTGTATTCTGGCAACTCATGCTTAGCTGCTTCTGCAGCATTGACTCCACCCTTGAATTCTGGGACTTCTACTACTGGTGCTGGCTCATCACCCTTACTTGTAGTGATGGCTGGTTTGACCTTAACTTCAACAACTCGATCTTGCGCCTTAGTCGTATCTGTATGCACAGTGGTACGGTTAGATCCTAGAACCTCAACATAATCAACTCTTTCACCCTTCTTACCTTCTGAGATTACACGACGTTCATCTTGAGCTAAATCATTGTTTTCACGAATAATTTCCTTAAATGGAATTTCGGTCTTGACAACTTCTAAACTTGGTCGTTCGAGAACAGGACTTTGGTCGCCTTCTTCAGGAACAATACGGTGACTAGGCTTGAAGTGAATACGATATTCCTTGACAAGACTACCATCCTTAGCAAGAAGACGAACAAGGCTAGGAAGGTTATCCTGACTAGACTCAACAACCGTTGTCACACCGTGACCACTTGCTTGAGCAGTCACCTGTGGTTTAGTGCCATTTAAGTTCACTGTATAATCTGAAACCGCAGGATCAAAGTTTTCCAATGCTTTTCCAGCAACCGAAATAGTCACTGAAGGAGTTTCCACATCGTTTGCTTTAGCAGGAGAGTAGGCACTAAATTCGACCATTGCTAGACCATTAGTTGTCGATTTACGAGTCATGCGTGCTCGAATAGCTGTTGTCTGAATTGGATCAAAGGTAAATTCGATTGGCTTACCAGCCACGATTTCTCCAGATGCCTTATAAGGAATTTCTTGCCAGTTTTCTGCCTTGTTAAATGGATGATCCGCATTCTCTTCATAGCGAGAAATGGTACTTGGTTCTGTATAGGCAGGCCCAACATATCTTTCTAATACCATTGTCGCTGGTGCGTCTGTTCCACTGTCTTTAAAGAACTGAATAGCTACTTTTCCAACAGACTGAGGTGTAATCTGACCATTCTTCTTAAAGAGAATTCCCACAGATGTTTCTTGGTCTTTCGGAGTACGAGACCAGTTAGTCCAACGTCCATCTTCGTTAAAGTGACCATCGTTGATATAGAAAATTTTATCCCGAGAAGCTGCTTGTGTATCATTTGTAGTAGACGCAAAGGCTTTAGAATCTGTCGCATTATTGCTTGCATTCTCAGAGATAACTTGATTACCTTTTGTAACAACTGTTACTTGCATCTTGGTTGTTAAGTCTGTTCCTAGAACATGACCAAGCACTTCAAAGTTACCTTCTTGGGCAGTCGCATGTTCTGGAACTGCATCCCATTGGACAGCAAGGTTAGCTTTAACCCAGCCAGTCTGTGATGGATAGTAGACTGTTACCTCGGCAGGCAATTGAAGTTGATCGCCAACATTCAAGGTCTGGGCACTATTTTCTGCAGCTACTGGTTGTGTTGACTCTTTTTCGTCATCACGGAAGATACGATATTCTTTAAGAACAGTTCCATCCTCAGCTTTCAAGATAAGGCGTGTCGCACCTTTTTCACTTGTTGCAGGAACAACTGTCACCACACCATTGTTGCTGGCTGTTGCAGTGATTTCCTTACTTGCTTGAGGAATATAATACTCTGTCTTAGATGGATTGAAATGTTCGAGCTTCTTACCATCTACTTGGATAGAAATTTCTGAGCTGGTAGCACTTGGAACCTTACTTCCTAAAATAGTAATTTCTGTTAAACCAACACCAGCCTTTCCATCTGCCTTCTTCATACGCATACGAACAGCATAAGTTTCAACCTTATCAAATGTAAAGTGGTTTGTTTGACCTGCAGATAATTGTCCAGGAGCGTGAAGATTTTCTACAGCCTTCCAGTTGGCAGCATTGTTGAATGGATGCTTGGTATCTCCTTGAGCATGATTGACATCGTTTGGAAGATCTGGAACTTCTTGACCAACATAATATTCGATGACATATTCTTTTGGAAGTCCGATTGCACCATCTGTGTAGAAATCAACGGATAGATTGTCGACAAAGCGTTTAGTCAAATCTCCTGAATTACCAAACAAGATAGACGCCCAATCATTATCTGTACCTGTTTGCCATGTAGTCCATCGATTCTTAACATCTGTTGGCGTTCTTGACACAGTCAGGTCGTTCAAGGCATTAGCTGAGTCATCTCCACCTGTATTGGATACAATAGCTGCTGGCAATTGTGAGCCTGTCCATTGTTTCGAGATATTATTTCCTGCAACAACTTGACTGGAAATACGAACATGAGCCTTGGTAGTCAAGTGACTACCCACTAATTGACCTTTTATTTCAAAGATACCTTCAGTTTGACTAAAGTCGGCTGGAACCTTATCCCAAACCACATCTTTATAGACGGTTGTTCCATTAGAATGGTAGGCACGAACGTTAGCTGGTAATTGAACCGTTTCACCCTTAGGAAGAGTGAGGCTGATTTCTTCTGCAACCTGCAAACCTTCTACAGTCACATTTGCTACAGCTTCAATATCTGTACCTTCGACATGACCTTTAAGGGTAAAGCTATGATAGTAACCAAGTTCTTTGGCATCTACCTTGTCCCAAGTTACAGCTACCTTACGAGGCAAGCCCTGATCAAATTCTGCTCCGATTTGATCAGGCAAATTCGGTTGCTGATTGATATCTGTAGAGATTGAAACAGGATGAAGCTTAACAATTTTCTTGTCTACTGTATTTTCTTTTATCACAAGTTCAGTTGCTACAGACTGAGTCTTATCAGTTTGATTGTCAATACGAGGAGTGAGGGTTACACTACCTTTCGTGTAAAGAAGCAAGTTCTGGCCGTTCACTTCAAGATGTCCACCATCAGCTGACTTAACTTCCAAATGGATATCTGACGCTGAAAATTCAGTTTGTGTACCATCTTCGTAGTGCCCAATGACATGATAAGGGAGAACTTGGTCTTCTGTTGCAGTCTCTTTTCCTTCAACGCTTACTTCCAAGCGTGTCAAGGCAGGCGCTTCTTTCACAAACTGAATCAAGTAAGTTTGAACTAAATCGCCCTTCTGGTCACTCAAAAATACAGAAGCCTGATAATCATTGGCAGCTGAGGCTTGTTGAACTGTTACCTGATAGCCAGTGGTTTGTGCACCAACACTTGGAATCTTAGCAGTATAAGGAAGGGATACTCGGTAGTAGGTCTTTCCAGACTCAAAGTCAGCGAGAGCCTTGTCACCAACCGTGAGACCTGTAACAGTATTTTCTGTTTCCTTATCACTTGCGATAAAGGTTGCTGTCACCTCGTAGTCATTGCCTTCCAATTTACCAGTTGCTTCAGTACGTCCACCTTCTTTTGTCAAGGCAGATGGATCTTTCAAGGTCCAAGAAACGACATCCGCATCAACCAAGTTACCATCTGATAAAACAGCCGTAACAGTCTTGTCCAAATTTTCAACAGCTGTACCAACTGGGACAGTTGCTACCTTAGGCAACCACTTATCGAGTGCAACGACCTTGACAAGAGCTTCAGCCTTGGCTTCGAGTCCTTCCACACTACCAAGGACTTTTTTCTCACCAGCACTTGAAAGGAGATCTTCTGGGATGTCCCAAGTCACAGCTTTTTCTTCGATACTACCATCGCTATAAATAGCTATCACAGTCTCTGGCAATTTAGGATTTTCGCTGACATCAGTTCTTGCTTTCACAGGGACAAAAGCGACAAAATGGCGATTTTCTTTCTTGCCTGAAACGGTTGTGACTGTTGCATGATCAGAGGCTAAACCTGCAGAATCCGCATATAGGGTGAATTTGCCTTCTTTTTCAGTCGATTTTACAATGACAACACCTTTACCATTGAAGGTTTTTCTTTGCCAAGTACCATCTTTCTGAGCTTTATAGCGTTCACGGCTAGCTTGTTCTCCATTGTCCACACCAACGATTTGTCCTTGCCCATGAAGATTGAAATGAACAAGATTGTTAGCTGTTGGAACAACATTGCCATCTTCATCAACGATTTCATAATGGATATAAGACAAATCTTTTCCGTCTGCAGTGATGACATGTTCTTCCTTGGTGAGTCGAACTCTAGCTGGCTCCCCTGCTGTTGTCACACTATCACGCGCAATCTCTTTGCCATTTTCATCACGAGCAATAGCAGTTAAGGTACCTGGTTTATAGTCAACCAACCACTCAAGATACAATTCACTTGGTTTAGCTCCCTCGTGATAAGGGCGACCATCTTCCGTTGTTTTCTTAACAAATTCTTTCTTACCGAGGGACTCATTGTTCAAGAACAATTCTACGCTGGCGGCATTTGAGAAGGTCCGAACTGGAACCTTACCATTGACCAGCATATTACGTTCCTTGAGCGTTTCTTCAGTCCAATTCCAGTGAGGCATGATACGAACAGTTGGTTTTTCTTTGGCACTATACCATTCACTACGATAGAGATAGAAATCATTCTTAGGCAAGCCTGCCGTATCAATGATACCAAAATAAGAGCTTTTTACTGGTGTATTATCTTGGTTATGCCATGGTGTAGGTTCCCCGATATAGTCGAAACCAGTCCAGATAAACTGACCTGCATAGCCAGCACGATCACGGTCAAAGGTCCAAGATTCAGTAGCTGTTCTACCCCAGGCTACACGATCATTACCATAGTCTGATTGTTCATAGTGACGATTTGGACGATTGTCGTGCCAGAGTAAATGAGCAGGATCAAAATAAGAATCTCGAGTTCGAGTTGCTGAAGAAGTTTCAGAACCGTAAATCAACCAGTCTGGATGGGCTTTACGAACAGCATCGTAAAATCGCTCTCCATAGTTCATACCTACAGCATCCATGATTGCTGCTAATTCTAAGAACAAGCCTGTAGAAGCACGACTGAATTTATTTTCACCCATAGTCACATAGCGTTCTGTATCGATAGCTTTGATGACAGCTTTTAAACGCTTGGCTATTTCTAGTGAACGAGCTCCACCATCAGCCTCATCAACCTCATTACCGAGTGACCACATAACGATAGATGGATTATTTTTATCACGTTCGACCATGGTTCTGAGGTCAAAATCAGACCACTTTTCACCCTTCTTGGCTTCTGGGTGAGTTGCATCTTGGTCAAAGAAACGTCCATAGTCATACGTTTTCTTGCCACGATACCAAGTATCAAAGGCTTCTTCTTGGACCAAAAGTCCTAGACTCGCCGCAGCATCTAGCAACTGTGGGCTTGCTGGATTGTGGGTTGTACGGATAGAGTTAACTCCCATATCTTTCAGGAGTTTTAATTTACGGTAGGTTGCCTTATAGTTTTCTTCTGCCCCCAAGGCTCCATTATCATGGTGAATACTAACTCCATGGAATTTCATTCTCTCGCCATTAAGAGAGAAGCCTTCTTTAGCTGTCCAGTTGAAATAACGATAACCAAAAGTATCTTCTGTTACATCAACTAGCTGCCCTTCATTATAAACCTTGGTTTTTAGAACATAGAGCTGAGGATGGTAGCTTTTTGTTGTCCAGAGAGTTGGTTTATTAACCAAAATCGTTTGCTTAAAGTCAGCTGTCTCATTTCCTGCTAGACTCTTAGTTACAGAACGAATCAAATCTGAAACAGCCTTACCTTCCTTAGTAAAAATCTGTTGCTCTACATATACCTTGGCTAAAGTCTTGGCGGTATTTTTGATTTTGCTTTGAATTTGTGTTTCAACATTGCCATCTTTTTGTTCAGCCAATTTTGGAGTGGTAATATGGTTTCCATTTTCAGCCACCTGTACCTTATCACGATAGCTTAAAGTCACATCTCGATAGATACCGCTTCCTGAGTACCAACGACTACTTGGCTGCTTATTAGTAACTTGGACCGCAATGGTATTCTCACTGCCATCTTTATTTAAAAATTCAGTAATGTCGTATGAAAAATGATTGTAACCACTTGGATAGTGTCCTACAAATTTACCATTGACATAGACTTTGGAGTCCATGTAGACACCATCAAAGTTGATCCGAACATCCTTGTCCTTGGCAGCTTCGTCAACCGTGAAGGTCTTACGATACCAGGCAGTACCCCCGTTTAATTGACCACCTTCATTTCGGGCAGGAGACTTGTGGTCAAAATCAAAATAGATACTCCAGTCATGAGGAAGGTTCAACTTAGACCAGTCATGAACATCCACATCTTTCTTTGAAAAATCACCTTGAGAATTTAATTTAAAATACCAGTCTTTGTTAAAATTTTGTTTTCTCTCTTCAAGGAGCTGATTTTCTTTTTCCTTCTCTTTTGTAGCTTGAGGTGATTCACTTGCAGAAGCTTTTTCTTCCTTGCTTTTATCATCCGTTACAGGTTTATTCTGATTAGTTGTATCAGTATGTTCTTCTCGAACTGCTGACTTTTCAGGACTTCCTTCTGAAACTGTAGCCTCTTTACCATTCGCTTCAGCAGCAGGTTTCTCAGTTTTTTCAACTTTGTCTTCTTTAGGGCTGACTACTTCTGCTTCCTTTTCTTCCTTAGGACTTGTTGCCTCAGTCACCTTTTCTTCAGTTATTGGTTTTGCGGATTCAACAGTATCATTTTCTTTTTCAGTAGCGGAATCTTGTGGGCCATTTTGCTCAGCTTTTGCAATAGCTGCAGCAACCTCATCTGGAAGCTTATCTAAAGGTTGAACTTGATGAATTGTTTCCTCACTGGGACTTGCTGCTTCGGTTTCAGCTGCTTGAGCCACCTGAAGACCAAATATACTAGCTCCAATCATAACTGAAGCTGCACCAATGGCAAATTTACGAATACTATAATGACACCGTCTTTCAAAAAATCTCTTATCCATTATTGTTCCTTTCCAATGTTCTAGTAAGCGATTACATTTTACTCCAAAAAATAAACCTCCCTCTAGACGCTTACTTATTTTATCCATATAAATATTGATGCTTTTAATATATCAAAATAGTAGAGTTTTTTCAATAATTTGTAGAAGTTTTACTGCAATTTTATTAAAATAAGTGCAAGAAAAAACAAGTTCATTTTTTAGAACTTGTTTCTTTACTATATAAAATCAATGCTTGTATTATCTATCCAAACTACGCAATGCAGCCTGATAAGTCTGCTCCATCAACATAGTAATGGTCATAGGTCCAACTCCACCAGGTACAGGTGTGATATGGCTAGCGATTGGCGCAACAGTATCATAGTCAACATCTCCACAGAGCTTTCCATTTTCATCTCGGTTCATCCCCACATCAATGACAACTGCTCCAGGTTTGACAAAGTCAGCAGTCACAAACTTAGCACGACCGATTGCTACGACAAGAATATCGGCCTTAGAAGCTACCTTGGCAAGATTATGTGTTCGTGAGTGGGTCAAGGTTACAGTTGCATTCTTAGCTAATAACAACTGGGCCATTGGTTTACCGACGATATTAGAACGACCAATAACAACCGCATTCTTACCTTCTAGTTCAATCCCATACTCATGAAACATTTCCATGATGCCAGCTGGAGTTGAAGGGATCATAACTGGATGACCAGACCAAAGACGCCCCATGTTGAGCGGATGAAAACCATCCACGTCCTTTTCTGGATCAATAGCCAATAAAACAGCTTCTTCATCGATGTGTTTTGGTAATGGCAACTGCACCAAAATACCATGCCAAGCTGGATCGTGATTGTATTTGGCAATCAAGTCCAACAATTCCTCTTGGGTAATGGTTTCAGGAACTCGCACAACTTCACTTTGGAAACCTGCAGCTATCGCTGAACGTTCCTTGTTACGAACGTAAACCTGACTGGCTGGATTGTCCCCAACCAAAATAACCACCAAACCAGGCACCAAACCTGTCTCTTCCTTCAATTTCGCAGTCTTTTCAGCCAATTGTCCTTGTAGCTTGGCTGCAAGAGCCTTGCCATCAATAATCTGTGTCATGTGTTTTCTCTTTTCTAACAAATATCTTCTATTATATCAAAAAAATACTTGTCCCTCTAACACTTCTTACCTAAGAGACCTTATAGTCTGAAACTATAAGAAAAAGCCCACTTGGAGCTTTTCATGATATTCTTACAAAACCTTACTCAAGAAATCCTTGGTTCTTTGTTCTTGGGTTTGTTCAAAGACTTGCTCTGGAGTTCCATCTTCGACAACAACACCGTCAGCCATAAAGATGACGCGGTCTGCCACTTCACGCGCAAAGCCCATCTCATGCGTCACGATGACCATAGTCATTCCTGACTTAGCAAGTTCTTGCATAACCGCTAGTACTTCCCCTACCATTTCTGGGTCTAGGGCAGAAGTCGGTTCATCAAAAAGTAGGACATCTGGTTCCATGGCAAGACCACGAGCAATAGCGATACGTTGTTGCTGCCCACCAGACAAACTTTGTGGAAAAGCATCTGCCTTATCTGGTAAACCAACCTTTTCCAAGAGCTCATGCGCTCTCTTCTCAGCAACTTCCTTACTTTCCCCTTTGGTCTTGATAGGAGAAAGCGTGATGTTATCCTTCACTGTCATATTGGGGAAGAGATTGAACTGTTGGAAAACCATTCCCATCTTTTCACGCATGGCAAAGAGGTCGTTTTTCTTATCTGTAATGTCTACTCCTTCAAAGATAACCTTTCCTTTTGTCGCTTCTTCGAGGAGATTCATAGAGCGAAGGAGGGTTGACTTACCGCTACCAGATGGTCCGATAATCACCACAACTTCCCCTTTTTTGATTTCAAGATCAATCCCTTTTAAAACTTCATTCTTCCCAAAGTTTTTATGAAGGTTCTCAATTTTTATAAGCGTTTCAGTCATTATTTTTTCTCTCCTTGTCCCATACGATTTTCAAAAGCTTTCAAAGCTAGTGTCAAGATAGAGGTCATAATCAAGTAGTAAAAGGCTGCAAATAAGAGTGGAGTTAAAGGCAAGTAAGTGGTTGTTGACACCGTTGTAGCTCCATTCCACAATTCCATAACACCGATTGCTGACAAGAGTGAACTATCCTTGATAATGGTAATAAACTCATTCCCCAAGGCTGGCAAGATATTCTTGATAGCCTGTGGCAAGATGACATAGCGCATAGCATTTTTAGGACGAATTCCTAGAGAGTAAGCCGCCTCTAATTGCCCTTTAGGTACTGCATTGATACCAGCACGAACTGTTTCTGATACATAGGCACCACTATTCATAGAGATAATGATAATCCCTGGAATCAAACGTGAAAAATCAACTCCCAAAACTCCAATCTGAATTGTCGGAGCATTGATGTGCATAAGAGCAAAAGCAATCATGATTTGTACCATCATAGGTGTTCCACGGAAAATCCAAATATAAACATTGGCAAGCCAAGCTAAGGGCTTCATTTTAGAACGTTGAGCAAAAGCCAAGACTATCCCTAAAATTGTCCCCAAAAAGACAACCAAAACAGAAATCAAGACCGTTACGAGAGCACCATAATTAAAATATGGCAGATATTTAGGTAAAAAAGAAAAATTCATAAATCCACTACTTTCTAATTCTAACTTAAAACTTGTATGAGTATAACATGTTTTGAATAAAAATGCAATCTTTTTCCTTTTATTTTCAATAAAATTTCAAAGAAAACAGAAATAGCGAGAAATCTTAGTTTTTTCTAGTCAAGTGGATACTCTTTATGGTAAAATAGTAACGATAAGAAATGGAGGAGAATCAAAATGGAATCACATTTGGTTAGAATCATCAACCGCCTAGAAGCAATGACAAAAGATGGTGGTAACTTAAAACGTAACTTTGAGCGCGAGGGAGTTGTTGTAGCTGAAGTTGCTTTTAACCATGATGAAGAAAATGGCCCAATCTTTACACTTCGTGATGTTGAAGCTCGTGAAACATATACTTTTGACAGCATCGACTTGATTGCGATGGAAATTTACGAACTTCTATACTAATAATAGATATACAGAGGTTGGGACAAAAGATCCCGACCTCACTTTTTATTAGCAATCAAACTTTGACGCGGTAGCTGATTGGACTTTTCGTTCGTCTTTTAGACTCCCAAAACTCCTAATCATCTTCGCGGGGCTGGGACTACGAAATCGAGACTTTGTCTATCGATTTCTGTCCCACCGCCTTTCACCAACGAGAATCCTTTTTGTATGACAAATAGGATTTTTTTCTTACTATCAAGATTTTCTCATGATTAGCGCTCTACTATTTATAGTGCTAGTATCCAATCTTTTTACTTGAATTGCCCAATAATCATGATATAATTAAATTATATACTTGTTTGACTATTTTTGACCTTTTAGATTTAGTCAAAACTAAGAAAGAAATGAGGTGGCGGTATGCTCTGTCAAAACTGTAAAATCAATGACTCAACGATTCATCTTTATACCAATCTCAATGGACAACAAAAGCAAATCGACCTTTGTCAAAATTGCTACAAAATTATCAAAACAGATCCTAACAATAGCTTATTCAAGGGCATTACAGATTTAAACAACCGTGATTTTGATCCCTTTGGAGACTTCTTTAACGATCTCAACAACTTTAGACCTTCTTCTAATAACAACAATATCCCCCCAACTCAGTCAGGAGGTGGATACGGTGGAAATGGTGGCTATGGTGCCCAAAATCGTGGTCCTGCTCAAACACCACCACCAATCCAGGAAAAGGGACTCTTGGATGAATATGGTATCAATGTCACTGAGATTGCCCGTCGTGGAAATATTGACCCTGTAATTGGCCGTGACGAAGAGATTATCCGTGTCATTGAAATCCTCAACCGCAGAACAAAAAACAATCCTGTCCTCATCGGTGAGCCCGGTGTTGGTAAGACAGCTGTTGTCGAAGGTTTAGCTCAGAAAATTGTTGACGGTGATGTTCCCCATAAGCTTCAAGGTAAAGAAGTCATCCGCTTAGATGTCGTTAGCCTTGTTCAAGGAACAGGTATCCGAGGTCAGTTTGAAGAGCGCATGCAAAAACTCATGGAAGAAATTCGTGAGCGCGAGGATGTTATTCTCTTCATTGACGAAATTCATGAAATTGTCGGTGCTGGTTCAGCAGGAGAAGGGAATATGGATGCAGGCAATATCCTAAAACCAGCTCTTGCTCGTGGCGAACTACAACTAGTTGGTGCTACTACCCTCAATGAATACCGCATCATCGAAAAAGATGCTGCCCTTGAACGTCGTATGCAACCTGTTAAAGTTGACGAACCAACTGTTGAAGAAACCATTATTATCCTGAAAGGCATCCAAAAGAAATACGAAGATTACCACCACGTTCATTATACTGACGGCGCTATCGAAGCCGCTGCTACTCTTTCAAATCGCTACATCCAAGACCGCTTCTTGCCAGACAAGGCCATTGACCTTCTAGATGAAGCTGGTTCTAAAATGAACTTAACCTTGAATTTTGTGGATCCAAAGGTCATTGACCAACGCTTAATCGAAGCAGAAAATCTCAAGGCACAAGCAACCCGCGATGAAGACTTTGAAAAAGCAGCCTACTTCCGTGACCAGATTGCTAAATATAAGGAAATGCAAAAGACTAAGGTAACGGATCAGGATACCCCAATCATCAGCGAAAAAACGATTGAACACATCATCGAACAAAAGACTAATATTCCAGTTGGCGACCTTAAAGAAAAAGAACAGTCTCAACTGATCAACCTAGCAGATGACCTCAAGGCTCATGTTATTGGTCAAGATGATGCAGTTGATAAGATTGCCAAGGCTATCCGTCGTAACCGTGTTGGACTCGGTACTCCAAACCGTCCAATCGGTAGCTTCCTCTTTGTTGGTCCTACCGGTGTCGGTAAAACAGAACTTTCTAAACAGCTGGCCATCGAACTCTTTGGTTCTGCTGATAGCATGATTCGCTTTGATATGAGTGAATACATGGAAAAACACAGCGTGGCTAAACTCGTTGGTGCCCCTCCAGGATACGTAGGCTATGATGAAGCAGGTCAATTGACTGAAAAAGTTCGTCGTAACCCCTACTCACTGATCCTCTTGGATGAGGTTGAAAAAGCCCATCCAGATGTTATGCATATGTTCCTTCAAGTCTTGGATGATGGTCGTTTAACGGATGGTCAAGGACGAACTGTTAGCTTTAAGGATGCCATCATAATCATGACCTCAAATGCAGGTACAGGAAAAGCAGAAGCAAGCGTCGGATTTGGTGCAGCTAGAGAAGGGCGTACTAACTCTGTCCTAGGTGAACTCAGTAACTTCTTTAGTCCAGAATTCATGAACCGCTTTGATGGCATTATTGAATTTAAGGCTCTCAGCAAGAAAAATCTCCTTCAAATCGTTGACCTTATGTTGGATGATGTGAACAAACGTCTCTCAAGTAATAATATCCATTTGGATGTAACAGATAAGGTTAAAGAAAAACTTGTAGACCTTGGTTACGATCCAAAAATGGGAGCTCGTCCACTCCGTCGTACCATCCAAGACTACATCGAAGATGCCATTACGGACTACTACCTTGAAAATCCAAGCGAGAAAAACCTCAAGGCTGTCATGACTAGCAATGGTAAAATCATGATTAAATCATAAAATAAATTGGAAACAGTTGACTCAAATGACTAATTCCACATACTAAAAGAATGTTCTTACTTGACAGTAAGAGCATTCTTTAATATGATAGAAAGAAAGCGCACACATAAAGGAGAAATTTATGACGAATCCAACCTTTGGAGAAAAAAAAGAGGGTGTAACCTACAAAACTAGATATGGTGTTTATGCAGTCATCCCTGACTCAGCACATGAAAAGATTATCCTCGTTCAAGCTCCAAATGGTGCATGGTTCTTGCCTGGTGGCGAGATTGAAGCAGGCGAAGATCATTTTGAAGCTCTCAAACGAGAACTGATTGAAGAATTAGGTTTTACAGCTGAGATTGGTACTTATTATGGACAAGCAGATGAGTATTTCTATTCCAGCCATCGCGATACCTACTACTACAATCCAGCCTATCTCTACGAAGCTACTTCTTATCAAGAAATCCAAAAACCTTTGGAGGACTTCAATCACCTAGCTTGGTTCCCAATCGATGAAGCTGTTTCAAACTTAAAACGTGGCAGTCACAAATGGGCAATTGAAGCTTGGAAAAAACAGCATCAAGTTTAAATTAACTTTTCCAATTTTTCCAAAAAGTGCTATAATAGACATAGAAACACAGGAGGAAAGCCTATGAAGCTCATCAACACTACTAATTCTCACTCAAACCTTGTTAAAAGCCAACTGGAGAGTACCGACGCTACACTCGTAGAAGTCTACTCTGCAGGCAACACTGATGTTATCTTTACTCAGGCACCGCTTCATTATGAAATCCTCATTTCCAATAAACATCGTGCTATCCGCGAACAAGAAATGGAAAAAATCCAAGAATTTTTCTTGAATCGCAAGATTGACAAGCAAAATATCGATGAAGCTAATATCAAGACCCTCTACTCTGAAAAATTGATTGAAATCTCAATCCCTACAAAATAAAACTTGGCAATATTTGGACTACACTCTAAAAATTCTAACTTTTTAGAGTGTTCTTTGTTTGTCTAATCCGATATTCTAGAATCGGATTCAGTGTTACAGAAAGAGTTTTCTAACAATCCTTCAACTTACTAAATTTGGTACTATTTTTGTAATAACTCGGTACTTTAATCAAAAAAATAGCAAATTCTACTATCATTGTTTTGTAACATTAAAAAAGGAGCTCATAAATGGAAAAATTAATATACAGAAAAGCAAGGATAGACGAATACCAAAAAATTGGAAAAGTAGTATCCGATAGCTTCTTTGACTATCCATTCTTAACTCTAATCATAGATGATCTCAAAAAACCTGAAAACTATCCTGCTTTTTTAGAATTATTGGAGAGTCTCCTGACTCGCCTCTATATCAAAGAAGAGACCTGTTTAGTAGCTGAACAAGACGGAGAGATTCTGGCTGTCGCCTTATTACAACAAAATGATTTTTCTATCCTATCTTACTTGCTAAATGGTATCATAAAACTGTTTCGCTACATTAGCCCTCGAAATTTTTTGAAGTATCTTGATTTAGTAGACCGTTCCGAAGAACATTTGAAAAAATCAAATAGCTTTGACTGGTATTTGATGCTCCTTGCAGTCAATCCATCCCTTAAAGGGCAAGGAGTGGGCAGTGCTTTTCTTAGAGATGCAGTCGAGCCTTATGTCAAATCCAAGGGTTGCAAGCGCTTAGGGCTCATTACCAGTACAGAAAAAAATGTTCCATTCTATAAAAAGAATGATTATGTATTGCTAGATTTTATGGAGTTAGAGTACGGGACGAAGTCCATTGGGAACTGGGCTTTTTTAAAGACTATCAATAAATAACTAAAAAAGGAGTTGAAATCAACTCCTTTTTACTTTATTTAACTGCTTCTTTCAAGGCATCAACCTTATCCAAGCGTTCCCATGGAAGATCGATATCTGTACGTCCCATGTGTCCATAAGCCGCTGTTTGACGGTAGATTGGACGTTTGAGATCAAGCATTTGGATGATTCCTGCTGGACGAAGGTCAAAGATTTGACGTGCTGCTTTTTCAAGCTTGCTTTCAGCTACTGTTCCAGTACCAAAGGTATCGATACGAACAGATACAGGTTGAGCTACACCGATTGCGTAGGCCAATTGAACTTCTGCTTTCTTAGCAAGTCCTGCTGCAACGATGTTTTTTGCAATGTAGCGAGCTGCATAAGAAGCTGAACGGTCAACCTTAGTCGCATCCTTACCAGAGAAGGCACCACCACCGTGGCGTGAGTATCCGCCATAAGTATCCACGATGATCTTACGACCAGTCAAACCTGAGTCTCCTTGAGGCCCTCCGATAACGAAACGACCTGTTGGATTGATGAAGAATTTAGTTTCGTCGTCAAGATAAGAAGCTGGAATCACTTCTTTGATGACCTTGTTGATTACATCCTCATGGATTTGTTCATTGCTGACTTCTGGATCGTGTTGAGTTGAAATAACGACAGTGTCCACACGCACTGGTTGGTCATTTTCATCATATTCAACAGTAACTTGAGATTTAGCATCTGGACGAAGATAGCTGATTTCACCAGACTTACGAAGCTCTGCTAAACGACGAACCAACTTGTGGCTGAGTGAGATTGGCAATGGCATGAGTTCTTCAGTTTCATTAACCGCAAAACCAAACATGAGACCTTGGTCTCCAGCTCCAATCAAATCAAGTGGATCTTGATCAGCATTTCCACGAACTTCTAAGGCTTCATTAACCCCTTGAGCGATATCAGGAGATTGTTCTACCAATGATGGGTGAACTCCTACGGTCTCAGCAGAAAATCCATACTCTGTATTAGTATAGCCAATCTCTGCAATAGTATCACGTACCACACGGTTAATATCTACATAGGCATTGGTTGAAATTTCACCGAAAACATGTACGGAACCAGTATAAACAGCTGTTTCAGCAGCAACGTGGGCTTCTGGATCTTGCTCTAAAATAGCATCCAAGATAGCATCTGAAATTTGGTCTGCAAT
The DNA here is from genome assembly GCF_047464415.1 of Streptococcus infantis. Taxonomy (GTDB): domain Bacteria; phylum Bacillota; class Bacilli; order Lactobacillales; family Streptococcaceae; genus Streptococcus; species Streptococcus infantis_AE. The sequence goes on from NZ_JASHBX010000005.1 coordinate 75,197, forward strand.
CTTATCTGGATGCCCCTCAGATACAGATTCAGACGTGAATAATTTACGTTCTGACATAAAAATGTCCCCCCTTAAAAAATATTCGTTATAGAGTTACAAAGTACTGGTAGAGAATCGATAAACGACCTTCACTACCACCTTATCGGGACCATATAACCTAACTATTATAACACGAATCTTTGAAAAATACTCGTATGATTACTATTTTTCTCAGAAGGAAAATGTTTTCTAATCCAAACCAAATAAAAAACTCTTAAAGTAGATCTAATTTTACTCCAAGAGTATTGTTAAAACTAATTATTTTCTAGATAAAATTCAAACCGTTCTCCGACGTATTGGCTCTTTACATACTCAAAAGCCGTTCCGTCATCAAAGTAAGAAACCTGAGTCAAACCTAAAATAGCATGTCCTTTTTCAACTTCTAAATAATGAGCTATCTTTTCTTTTGCTAAACGTGCGTATATGGCCTGGTGAGATTTACCAATTCGATAACCATGCTCTTGCAAGGTTTGAAAGAAGTGCTTGGTTACTTCTTCTTTTTTGAAATTTTTGATAAATTTCTCAGGAATCGACGCCACTTCATAGACAACAGGAACCTTATCCGCATAACGAACACGCTCCATACGAATGATATTGTCAGTTGGCAGTAAACCTAGTTTAGCCACTTCTTGCTCATTTGGAATGGTTCGACGATAAGAAATCAAGTGACTAGACGGAGTTTTCCCTTGAGCTTTAACAATCTCCGTAAAACTAGTTGTTCCACGCATTCTTTCCTGAACACGTGTGCTTGAAACAAAGGTCCCACTACCTACACGTCGTTCCAAAACCCCTTCTTCAACCAAAAGAGAGATTGCTTGACGTAAGGTCATGCGGCTAACGGCAAATTCTTCTGCTAAATCTCGCTCACTTGGAAGTCTTTCCCCAATTTTCCAACTTCCCTCATCAATGTCTTTCTTGATTTGGTCGTGGATTTTCATATAAGCTGGTAACATGCTTGCTCACTTCTTTTCTTTATTTTTTCCATTGTACCGTAACTCATAGGGAAAAGTCAAACCGCACTTGTTTAGTTGGTAATTCTAACCCTTTTATGATAGAATATTCAAGAAGATATTTCTTTGAAGAAAGGGAAAAGATGAGCAACATTTCAACTGATTTGCAAGATGTCGAAAAGATCATCGTACTGGACTATGGTAGCCAGTACAACCAACTCATCTCACGTCGTATCCGTGAGATTGGTGTCTTTTCAGAACTAAAAAGTCACAAGATTTCGGCTGACGAAGTCCGTGCTATCAATCCTATCGGGATTGTACTTTCAGGTGGTCCAAACTCTGTTTACGAAGAAGGATCGTTTGATATTGATCCAGAGATTTTTGAACTTGGAATTCCGATTTTGGGAATCTGCTATGGTATGCAGCTATTGACTCACAAGCTTGGTGGTAAGGTTGTTCCTGCAGGCGATGCTGGTAATCGTGAATACGGTCAATCAACATTGACTCACACAGAATCAGCTCTTTTTGCGGGTACTCCAGATGAGCAACTTGTCTTGATGAGCCATGGGGATGCTGTTACAGAAATTCCTGCTGATTTTGTCCGTACTGGAACTTCTGCTGACTGTCCTTACGCGTCTATTGAAAATCCAGACAAGAAAATCTATGGTATCCAATTCCACCCTGAAGTTCGCCACTCAGTACACGGTTATGATATCCTCCGAAACTTTGCCTTGAACATCTGTGGTGCCAAAGGCGACTGGACAATGGATAACTTCATCGAGATGCAAATCAAACAAATCCGTGAGAAAGTTGGAGACAAACGTGTTCTCCTCGGACTTTCTGGTGGTGTTGACTCTTCTGTTGTTGGGGTTCTTCTCCAAAAAGCCATCGGGGATCAATTGATCTGTATCTTTGTAGACCACGGTCTTCTCCGTAAAGGTGAAGCTGACCAAGTTATGGATATGCTTGGTGGTAAGTTTGGTTTGAACATTGTTAAAGCAGATGCTGCTAAACGTTTCCTTGATAAATTGGCTGGTGTATCTGATCCTGAACAAAAACGGAAGATTATCGGTAACGAATTTGTTTATGTCTTTGATGACGAAGCAAGCAAACTAACAGACGTGAAATTCCTTGCTCAAGGGACACTCTATACAGACGTGATTGAGTCTGGTACGGATACTGCTCAAACTATCAAGTCTCACCACAACGTGGGTGGACTTCCTGAAGATATGCAGTTTGAACTCATCGAGCCTTTAAATACTCTTTACAAGGATGAAGTTCGTGCCCTCGGTACTGAACTTGGCATGCCAGACCACATCGTATGGCGCCAACCATTCCCAGGTCCAGGACTTGCTATCCGTGTTATGGGTGAAATTACTGAAGAGAAACTTGAAACAGTTCGTGAATCAGACGCTATCCTTCGTGAAGAGATCGCCAAAGCAGGTCTTGACCGCGATATCTGGCAATATTTCACTGTTAACACTGGCGTTCGTTCAGTAGGTGTTATGGGGGATGGTCGTACTTATGACTACACCATTGCTATCCGTGCCATTACTTCTATCGATGGAATGACAGCTGACTTCGCTAAAATTCCTTGGGAAGTTCTCCAAAAAATCTCTGTCCGTATCGTAAACGAAGTTGACCACGTTAACCGCATCGTCTACGATATCACAAGTAAACCACCTGCAACCGTTGAGTGGGAGTAGAGTAAATAAGTTAAAAAAAGCCTAGAAATCAATATTTCTAAGGCTTTTTATTTTACTTTGACAACATTTTACAACTAAAAAACTTAATCTTCTTCTGCCCTTAAGAACTTTTAACAATTTTGATTCTTTCTTAATTGAACTTTATAGCGTTCCTCTCACTACTCTGCTATTATCGAACAAGCCTGAACCACAGTAAGAAGTATTATCTCACAAAACTAATCTTAATGTTAAGAAATAGCCTTTTCATTGCTCAAAAAAACAGTAAAACCGATTTGGTTCTACTGTTTCATTTTTAAAATGTCTGGCGCTTAGCTTTTCGCTCTGCTCGTCCGCGGGCACGACCTTCTGCTCGCTTGGCTTTGCGACGTTTTTCATCGACAGCCCACTGGATTTTCTTCTTATATCCTGGTTTGACTTTTTTCTTTTTCTTTTTAACCAAGCCAATCATTTCAATGTCCAGTTTTTCCTGTTTCTTTTCACGATTAGCACGACGATCGCGGTCATAGGTATCTTGGAATTCTCCGTCTTTAACCACCTTAGGTACAAACTTAATTCCTAATTTCTCTAACTCACGAATATCAGAGTCGTCACTAGGCTGGTAAAGGGTAATGGCTGTACCAGGCAGACCATTACGTCCAGTTCGTCCAACACGGTGGACAAAGAAGGACAAGTCTTGTGGAATGGCATCATTGATAACATGACTGACACCTTCAATATCAATCCCACGCGCAGCCAAATCAGTCGCAACGATGTACTCAAAATCAAGGTTCTTCACCTGATTCATGATCCGTTTGCGTTCACGAGGAGCAATATCTCCATGAATCTTAGCAACCTTCAAGCCTTGGGCTGTTAAATATGTATGCAATTCATCTGCACGAGTCTTAGTATTGACAAAAATCATGGCAAGATATGGTTGCATGACTTGAGTCAATTCATAAATCTGGGCATTCTTGTCACGACCTTTAGTCGAAATCAACCAGTTATCAATGGTATCTGAGATAACTGTTTTGGTCTTGATTTTTTCCATAACTGGATTAGACAAGTATTTTTTCAAGAATGGTTGCAATTTTTGCGGAATAGTTGCTGAAAAGACCATAAACTGCAAGTCTTTTGGAAGACTTCCTGCAATCTTATCAACTGTTTCCAAGAATCCCATATCCAAGGTCATGTCGGCTTCATCAACTACAAAAGTTTTAGCCTTGTGGATAGCCAAATCGCCTGATTTTACCAAATCATAGATACGACCAGGTGTTCCGATGACAATATGGGGTTGGTTGCTTGTCAGTTTTTCAATCTGACGCGCCTTGTCTGTTCCACCAACGTAGTTAACTACACGTACTTCTACATCCGAGTGGCCTGCAATTTGACGAGCGGCTTGGTAAATCTGAGTTGCTAACTCACGACTAGGAGCTGTGATAACTGCCTGTACACTGTCGCTCTCTTCATCCAACTGTTGGAAAATTGGAAGCAAGAAAGTATGAGTCTTCCCTGAACCTGTTTTTGATTCACCGACCAAGTCTCGACCAGCCAAGACAATAGGAATCAACTTATCCTGCACCTCAGTAGGAGTCGTAAACTTCAACTCCTCCAAAGCTTCTTCTATATATTTTTTAAATTTAAATTTCGTAAATGACATAATATCCTCGATTCTATCTATCTTACCATTATACCACATTTTGATGCATTTCAGTTAAACTTTCAATTTAGATAAACCCACGAAAATTTCAAAATATAGACAAATAAAGACAAGAAAAATACTCTCTGTCCATCATAAACAGAGAGTATCGCTTTTTTATTTAAGCTCCCATTCTTTCATTAGCCAATCACAAAACTGTTGATAGCGTTGGTCGAGAGCTTCATGATGCCCATACGCATCAAAGGTGGAATATGTTGAGGGAACTGCTTCTGAAATTAAATTATGTAGTTCCCTTGCAAAAATAGGAGCCTTAGACAGACGATTGGAATGATTGGCACCTTCTGTCTGACCATTTTGTAGATAAATCAGGCTTTGGCTCTGTATCAAGTCATGTTCCCTACAAAATTCTGTAAAGTCTGGATACCAGAAAGAACCACAGATAGAAAAGATACAGGTCGCAGGAAGATAACTACTATAGAGACTATAGACAGCAGCAAGGCCTCCCAGTGAATAGCCACCATAAGCAATCCTACTTTCATCAATCAAGTAGTCTTTTTTTAGAGTTGTTAGAATCCCTTGAAAGATCTTTTGATGGTATTGGTCTACCTTCCCACCAAAATCTGGAGCCCCTTCTTTCAAAGCACTAGCTTTCCAAGGTGTAAAGTCATCCAGACGGTTTTCTGGAACCAAACCCACCAAAATCACGAATTGGGATAGGTCTGATAAATAGTCCAGTTCACCATCATTTAAAAGAATCAATGGGTAGGCTTGTTTAGAGTCATAGTTTGAAGGAAGGCTGACCCTAACCTGAATCCCTTCCCAGTTAAACTCCTTATTTCTTGATAAAGTCATTGATTTTTTCAAGTGAATCAATCACTGCTGGACCGTAGTCCATCAACTCATCATAAGAGATGGTCATGATTTTTTGATTCTTGATTGCTGGGACATTTTCCAAAACAGCATTTGCCTTCATCAAATCCACTGCTTTTTCATCCAACTTTTGATTGCGGTCGCTGGTTACGTAAATAATCAACTCTGGATCCATTGATACTAAGTTTTCCAAGGTCAAGCCAGATGTTCCTGTTGCGACATTTGTGTAACCAAGTTGGTTGAGCAAACTTTCTTGAAGGGCTGACTTGTAGGCACCGAAGGTTTCATCGTTATAAGCAACCATAATCAAAGCTTTTTTCTTTTCACCCTGTGTTTCTGGATTGGCTTTTTTAACCGCATCGATTTTAGCTTGCAATTGCTCTGCGTATTGGTTTGCCTTGTCTTGGACATTGAAAATGGTACCAAGATTCTTCACGTCTTCTACGATATTTCCCAAATCCTGTTGGATAGTTGAAAGTGAGGCTTTTTGCGTATAAACAGGGATTTTATTTTCATTCCAAGCACTGATAGTTCCCATTGACTTTTCAGAAAACATCATGTTGCGGCCCATCAAGGCATCTGGTTCATAAGAAAGAACTGTTTCTTGTGAGACTGATTTTTTATCCCCAATATGAGGGATAGCTTCAATGGCTTTCTTGTATTTACCAGTTACGGCATTATCAGGATTGAGCATACCAGCAATTTTATCCTTCAAACCAAGTTCAAGTAGGATTTCTGTTGTTGAAAGATTGTTAGTGATGACCTTTTCAGGAGCCTTTTCAAAGACTTGTTCGACTTCGTTTCCTTTGGCATCATAAGTTTTGATGGTTACGGGATAGCTGGTTTCTGTAGTAGATTTTTGACTTGTCTCTGTGCTTGATTGTGTGGTAGCTTTTTCTGTTGTACTATTTCCACAAGCTGCTAAAGTTAAGGTAGCTACTGTTAGGAGCAAAATACTGAGTGATTTTTTCATGTTTTGTTTTCCTTTTCATTTTTTATAAATAGTGAATCATGGCTTGCTGATCTTCTGTCCAAGTAACCTTACTTTGGACACCATAGACAGCCTGCAAAGACTCAGGAGTGATGGTCTCTTTTGGAGTCCCTTGGTAAACAATCTCTCCTTCTTTCATTAGATAGAGATAGTCTGAATAGCGACAAGCCAGCTGAATATCGTGTAATACTGCTAGTACATTGATATTGAGATGTTTGACAATGGTTAACAAGTCTAGCTGGTACTTGATATCCAAATGATTGGTCGGTTCATCTAAGAGCAAGAGTGTCGGCTCTTGGGCCAAGGCGCGTGCCAATAAAACCCGTTGTTTCTCTCCTCCTGATAGAGAAGAGTAGAGACGACTTCTCTTTTCGAACATATCTACCTTGACTAGAGCATCCTCAACCAAGGCAAAGTCTTTTTCTTTTTCCTTTTGTAAGAAAGAGAGATGGGGCGTTCTACCCAGCATAACAATTTCTTCAACCGTGCAATCAAACTGGAGTTGATTAAACTGCGTGATGACGGCCATCTGTTTTGCCGTTTCCTTAACGCTCATTTGTTCCAAGGGTTTTCCATCTAGAGTAATCAAGCCTTGAACAGGCTTTTCCTGTCGATAGAGGAGTTTCAACAAGCTAGTCTTCCCACTGCCATTGGGTCCTAAAATAGTATGAAATTGCTTGCCCTCCAGTTTGAGTGAGACTCCTTTGAGAATCTTTTTTTCTCCGATTCCAAAGTGAATATCCTGACACATTAAGTCCATATCAGACCCTCACCTCCCTTCGTCTACTTCCAACCATGTAGATAAAGAAGGGGGCACCTACTAGTGCTGTGAAAATTCCAATCGGTAGCTCAGCATTTTGAATCAAAACGCGAGCAAAGACATCTGCCCAGACGACAAAGAGGGCACCTAGTAAAGTAGCTATCGGAAATAGCCTTTTGTAGTTTGTACCAACCAAACTTCGGGCCAAATGTGGTGTAATCAAACCGACAAAACCGATAATCCCACAGGTCGATACCAAGATAGCTGTCATCACAGCTACAATCGTCACATAGAGATACCAGTAAAAACGCAAGGGAATTCCCAAGGTCAAAGCCGCCTCATCTCCCATCATCATGGCATTGAAAACACGATATTGTGTAGAGAAAAATAAAAAAGCGATTCCCACGATTATAGTTGGCAAGGTTAAGTGAGCCCATGAGGTCCCCGCTAAAGAACCCATGGTCCAAAACTTGATGGTCATAACGCTATCAGCATTGGCCCCGATAGAGATAATAAAGTTTGAAAAAGCCAAAAATAGGGCATTCACTACCGTACCCGATAAGATTAAGCTAGAAGTTGTCATCCTACCCTGCATGGACGCAATGAGAAGAACTGCAACTGTTGCTAAAATCGCTCCTAGGAAAGAACCTAGACCAATCATGACCTTAAAACCAAGAATAATACTCAAAGTTGCTCCAAAGGTTGCCCCGGCTGAAATTCCTAATACATAGGGCTCTGCTATTGGATTATTAACTGTTGACTGCATAACGCTACCACACATGGAAAGGCCTGCACCAACTATCAAACCAAGAAAAACCCGTGGTAATCTCATATTCCAAACAATAGCAAGTGTAGACTTCGAAAGGTCTCCTATATCCAGAGAGGCCCCCATCTTACTTAAAATAATTCTATAAGTATCACTCAAGCTAATCTGAACAGACCCCATAGAAACAGCTAAAAATAGAGAGACTCCCAAAGCTCCGAGCAACAGAGATAGGAGAACAACATATCGCAGGTTTTGATGGCTTCCAGAAGATTTGGAAATCATGAAACCCTCCCTTAATAAAATTAAAAATTTAGACAATTTTCATAAATAGTATACCACATTTCCAAATCAGGAACAAGACTAGAAAAATACAGATTAAAAGACTGTTGAAATTAGAGAGCTGATTGAGCTCAGGCTAAAATCCTAATGAAACTAAAAAATCTCCCCGAAGGGAGACCTTTCTGGTTTATTTTACCTTACAGTGCTAGGAACCGTAACCGAAGATTATACTTGAGTATATCGAGGTAAGGTAACAACGTAATGTAAGTGGAAAATAAAGCAGATTAGCGACGAAGTCCAAGAGAGTTGATTAACTCACGGTAACGGTTAACGTCGTTTTTACGCAAGTATGCAAGCAAGTTACGACGGCGACCGATTTTCTTCATCAATCCACGGTAAGTAGCGTGGTCTTTTTTGTGTTGTTTGATGTGTTCGTTAAGGTGGTTGATTTCCCAAGTAAGGACAGCAACTTGAACCTCTACTGAACCTGTATCACCTTCGTGACGTGCATATTGTGCGATGATTTCATTTTTTTTCTCTTTTGAGATTGCCATGATGTTTCTCCTTTTTATTTGGCTTCATCCGAGTGACAGGTTGGCATGCCTGTAACCAAGAAGAAGTTATTTGTCTTTACGACAATTTCTATTCTACCAGTAACTAACTTCTTTGTCAACTGATTTACTATTCTTACTACAAATATGCTATAATATTCATAGGAAAGATATCTAAGTTGATAGTTTTATAACGAGGTGATTACCATGCGTAAATTCTTTAAATATCTCCCCTACTATCTGGTCGTATTTTTCTTTTATTGTCCACTTTATGGATTATTTATACTACTATTACAGAATCCAAAACTAACGGAGCTCTATCTTCTAAATATATTCATCATTTCGCCCATCATAGTTTTTATAGTTTCACTTCTTTATAGCTACCGTTTTGGTTTTTCACTACATTGGCTTTTAGGTAGTTGCTTGCTCTATGGCTTTACTATCATTCCTTTCAGAGAATTTATCATTGTTTATTTCCTAGCCTATGAAATTCTTATTCTACTAGGTACAGTTATGGGTGCCACTATCAGGTATCTGGTTCAAAAACTGAAAAACAAAAAACTTTCACAAAATCCTTGAAAAATCTCGCAATCATGCTATAATAATGTATAGAGACAAGTCGCTTAGAATCTTTCTTTTAGAGAGTGCGTGGTTGCTGAGAACGCATAGGAAGTCTAAACTGATACTACTCTACTAACTTTTATGCAAACATAAAACGGTGGCCACGTTAGAGCCAATCAGAGGTGTCAACAGTTTTGTTGTACATAAATGAAGGTGGAACCACGTTGCGACGTCCTTTCGAGGATGTCGCTTTTTGTTTTTCTTGATTTAAGTCTGTAAAAATAGGGAAACACTTCTGCTATAAAAATAATTGATAACTAATAATATAAGGAGAAAACCATGATTAAAATTACTTTCCCAGATGGCGCTGTTCGTGAATTCGAATCAGGCGTTACAACTTTTGAAATTGCACAATCTATCAGCAATTCCCTAGCTAAAAAGGCACTTGCTGGTAAATTTAATGGCAAATTGATCGACACTACTCGTGCTATTACTGAAGACGGAAGCATTGAAATCGTGACACCTGATCACGAAGATGCTCTTCCAATCTTGCGTCACTCAGCTGCTCACTTGTTTGCCCAAGCTGCTCGTCGCCTCTTCCCAGACATTCATTTGGGGGTCGGCCCAGCTATCGAAGATGGTTTCTACTACGATACTGACAATGAAGCAGGTCAAATCTCTAACGAAGATCTTCCTCGTATCGAAGAAGAAATGAAGAAAATCGTTAAGGAAAACTTCCCATCTATTCGTGAAGAAGTGACCAAAGATGAAGCGCGTGAAATCTTCAAAAACGATCCATACAAATTGGAATTGATTGAAGAGCACTCAGAAGACGAAGGTGGCTTAACTATCTACCGTCAAGGTGAATATGTAGACCTTTGCCGTGGCCCACACGTTCCATCAACAGGTCGCATCCAAATCTTCCACCTTCTCAATGTAGCTGGTGCTTACTGGCGTGGAAATAGCGACAATGCTATGATGCAACGTATCTATGGTACAGCTTGGTTTGACAAGAAAGACTTGAAAAACTACCTTCAAATGCGTGAAGAAGCTAAGGAACGTGACCACCGTAAACTTGGTAAAGAATTGGATCTCTTCATGATTTCTCAAGAAGTTGGTCAAGGTCTTCCATTCTGGTTGCCAAATGGTGCCACTATCCGTCGTGAATTGGAACGCTACATCGTCGACAAGGAAATCGCCGCTGGTTACCAACACGTCTACACTCCACCAATTGCCTCAGTAGAACTTTACAAGACTTCTGGTCACTGGGATCACTACCGTGAAGATATGTTCCCAACTATGGATATGGGTGATGGGGAAGAATTCGTCCTTCGTCCAATGAACTGTCCTCACCATATCGAAGTCTTTAAGCACCACGTTCACTCATACCGTGAATTGCCAATCCGTATTGCTGAAATCGGTATGATGCACCGTTATGAAAAATCTGGTGCTCTTACAGGGCTTCAACGTGTACGTGAAATGTCCCTTAATGATGGTCACACTTTCGTAACACCTGAACAAATCAAAGATGAGTTCCAACGTACGCTTCAATTGATTATCGACGTTTACGAAGATTTCAACTTGACTGACTATCGTTTCCGTTTATCATATCGTGACCCTCAAGATACTCACAAGTACTTTGATAATGATGAAATGTGGGAAAATGCTCAACGTATGTTGAAATCAGCTATGGATGACATGGGACTTGACTACTTTGAAGCTGAAGGTGAAGCAGCCTTCTACGGACCAAAATTGGATATCCAAGTTAAGACTGCCCTTGGTAAAGAAGAAACTCTTTCTACTATCCAGCTTGACTTCTTGCTTCCAGAACGCTTCGACCTTAAATACATCGGAGCTGATGGTGAAGAACACCGTCCAGTTATGATTCACCGTGGTGTTATCTCAACTATGGAACGCTTCACAGCTATCTTGATTGAAAACTACAAGGGTGTCTTCCCAACATGGCTTGCCCCACACCAAGTAACTCTTATCCCAGTTTCTAACGAAAAACACGTAGACTACGCTTGGGAAGTAGCTAAGAAACTTCGTGACCGTGGTGTTCGTGCCGATGTGGATGAACGTAATGAAAAAATGCAGTTCAAGATCCGTGCTTCTCAAACTCAAAAAATTCCTTACCAATTGATCGTTGGTGACAAGGAAATGGAAGAGCAAGCCGTAAACGTTCGCCGTTATGGTCAAAAAGAAACAGAAACCATGCCGGTAGATGCATTTGTAGAATTGATTCTTGCAGATATTGCCAACAAATCACGAGTTGAAAAATAAACGATAAAATCTGGGATAAAAATCCCAGCTACCTAAAAAAGCAACAACTGTTTCAGCTGTTGCTTTTTTTATACTTTATTTACCTGACTAGTAGTGATTGGTCAAACCACCACAAATGTATCCTCATCAACGATCCTTTCTATCCACTAACTTTGGGATATAGGATATCCTCCTAAGATTTGCTTCCTCGAGTTAGAAAAGGTCAATATCCTCAATCCTTGTCTGCTTCATTTTCTTTTACGAGATCTTTTTGTGAATCTTTTTCAGAGAGTTTTTGATCAATATACTTATTAATGGTTTCATAAAATTCCTTGGTCATCTCACTATCTAATTTTGTCGAATTATGAACCTGATTGACTTTCAATTGAACAGATTGAATACCGTAAGAGGCTTGTTTTTGGCGGATGGTTTCTAATTCTTCTTCTGAAATCGGATCTCCAACAACCGTCAAGACCAATTCATTGCTCCTTGACTTGTAGACTTGATTAATGACCGTATGATTGGCGAACTCTTTGCCTACAAACTGTTTAATCCCTTCTTTTCGCGCTTGATCCATCGTCAGAGTGACTGCTGAATAGCTGGCTGGAAGAACCAATAATACAATCAAGGATATCAAGCCAATTTTCATTTTAATGTTTAGCTCTTTAAATGAACTTAAAGGAGATTTTCTCATCAAAATTCTTGTTCCAACAATGTTGGCTAGCATGATAAAAACACAGTTGATCAAGAAAAGATAAAGAGCCCCAAATAAAAATCGTACATTTCCATTAGCTAAACCATATCCTGCAGTGCAGATAGGTGGCATCAGAGCTGTTGCGATGGCTACTCCTGGTACGATATTGTTTGCTTCTTTTTTCCTTGAACCAATAAAACCTGCTATCCCACCAGCAATAGCAATGAGAACATCCCAAATGGTTGGAGAGGTTCGTGCAATCAACTCGCTACTTGCATAAGATAAGGGAGAAATCCAGAAATACAGAGTCGATACAAGCAAACTGACCAATACTTGAGTAAATAAAACTTCTAGAGATTGTTTGATTAAACGCGTATCAAAAATAGCTAAACCAAACCCCAGTCCAACAATCGGTGTCATAAGAGGGGAAATCAGCATGGCTCCAATAATGACAGCTGTTGAATTCATATTTAGACCTATAGAGGCAATAAAAATCGCACACATCAAAATCACTGTATCTCTTAATCGAACATGAAGGTCATCATATAGTTTTTCGCGGAATTCACGTGTTGAATAGTTTCCGGACATTGGTTACTCCTTTTATTTCATATAATCTTGTTTCTGCATGGATGATGGTAGAGAGACTTCTGTCCAAACTGACATGTTTTTAATTCTTAGCTGTGATTCTTTTGATCATTATCTTTTAAATATCCATCAGTCCATCCTACATATTATATCAAAAATTTTACAGTCTTTCTCTGAAGAAATCAATTAATTTAAAAGATAGAGAAAGGAAGAAATTATTGTATCCTTATCCGAAGAAGAAGAAAAACGATATCTCCTCTGAAAGTAGATACCGTTTTAATGTTTAAAGATGATGAGTTTGTAGCAGCAATCTTAGTTGATATCGCCAATTAATTACCTGTTGAGAAATAAAAGTTAAAACCTGGTACAAAATCCCAGCTACTAAAAAAGAGGCTAGGACAAAAATCCTAGCCTCTCAATTGTCTTTGGATTGTCGAGCAAGACGCAGTGGTTGAGTGGGCTCTACTACGCTGATTTCATCAGCTTTTACAGCCCTACTCAACTGTGCGGAGGTGGTACGACGAAATCGAATTCTAACGAATTAACGATTTCTGTCCCACTCTCTTTTTTGATGTTTCTGTTTTTACATTTGAACAATTCTACGATAGCTTCTTGAAGTAATCATAAAGATTAGTACATAGACTAAAGCAAAGATACCACAGATAGAAAGAGTTACGCTTAACATCATGGCTGAATCAACAACACCAACGACCTTGAGAATCAGGCTCAGCATATGATAAGCAAAGGCCAGATGAAGAAAGGCAAAGGCCAGAGGTAGGAAGAAAACAGTCAAGACTTGTTTATTAATGGTTTGCTTGATTTGTTTTTGATCCAAGCCAACTTTTTGCAGGATGACAAAGCGTTCACGGTCTTCATAACCTTCTGAAATTTGTTTATAGTAGATAACGAGTACAGTACCTACCATAAAGATGATAGAGAGAAAAATACCGATAAAGAGGACTCCACCAAAGAGAGCGTTCATTTCGACAGTTGACTCACTCGCAATGTTTGCACCGTAAACCATACCATTCTCGTTCTTGAGATTGTGACTGAAATTATCAGAGTAGTTTTCAAAATCATCTGCAAGTTTGAGTTGTTCCTCTTTACTTGCCGTCACATCCATTCCACCATATAGCTGAGTGTAGATAGCAGAATCCTGGTATTTATCTAAAAAGTCCTGCAAATTTGAGACAACAAGGTAGTTATAATCTGAGATCAAAAGTACATACTGGTTAGCAACATGGTCTCTGAGGAAATCTTGCTGAATTTCTTGCTTGATCGTATAGTTATGATTGTTAAGACTGAATGCTTTTTGACCTTTAAGGCCATCGTTCTTAGCGAATAGTCCCACCTCATTATTCGTAAGGTTCAGCTTTTGTCCAGTCATTTTTTCATAATCCTTTTGATCAAAGACTAGGAAAACTGTCTTGGGCATAACACTATTTTGACCTTTTTCAAAGGTGGTTAATTTGGTACCATCTTGACTAGAAAGGCCGAAACTTGCATAGCTAAGAACATCCTTAGTGCTGATTGTTAGGTTCTTTTCGCTAGCGTATTGAGTCAAAAGCTTGTCTAAATCCTCAACTTCTACATTTTGTCCTGAAATTGACATATCGTGAGGATACAGGAGTTTTTTAATATTTTCAGAACCATTGTAGATACTGGTTGCTGCTGACATGGTGACCAAAACCATGGTGGAAAGGATGGCAATAGTCGCTAAACCAACCGCATTTTTCTTCATACGGAAAATGAGGTTAGAAACAGAGATGAGATTATTAGGTTTGTAGTAATATTTCTTGTTTTTCTTGAGCATTTTCAAGAAAACTGTAATCCCAGCATTGAACAAGAGATAGGTTCCTAAAATGACCAGTATTACAGCTAAAAAGAAGGTAGAAATAGCTAATAGAGCATTTGTTACGCTTTGAGCTAGATAATAGCCACTACCTAAAGAGAGTAGTCCCAAGATTGTCTGAAACACTAGGAAACGACCCTTCTTCTCACCTTTTGCTTTCTCACGAGATAGTTGGAGAGCATCCATACGGATAATGCGGATAGCATTTAGGATGACAATGACTAAAAAGATAAAACCAAATACCAGAAGGATGGAAAGGACTACGGACCATTGGAATGTGGCTACTAACTCCACTTTCATCTTTGAAAGTTTGAGCAATAAAGCGAAAATCAGATTATCAAAGAGGGCACCAATTCCAATCCCTGCAGTGACTGTTACTAGCCCAAATATCAAGAGTTCCTTAAAGGTCATACCAATCAAATGGCGTTTTTCTAAGCCCAACATGCCATATATACCCAGTTCTTTGGAACGATTTTTCATGACAAAACTATTGGCATAAAGTACGATAATGGCAGATGCAAGTGTCACTACGATCAGACCTAGTTGAAGGGTAAATTGAATAGAAGATCCACCCCGCATTTCTACCATTTTAGGATTAAAAGTTAATGAATAAAATAGATAGCTGATAGTAACTGCAAGGAGAACTGCTAGTGCAAAAGGGTAATAGAGTTTGCGGTTTTTGATTAAGTTGGAGATGGCCAACTTATTGGTTAGTCGAAACATATTAGTTCACCTCACTTGCCATAACAGTCAAGGTGTCAGAGATTTCTTGGAACATCTGACGTTCAGTCTTTTCACCACGGTAGATTTGATTGTAGAGAATGCCGTCCTTGATGAAAATGACACGTTTAGCACGGCTGGCTGCAGCTGTTGAGTGGGTTACCATGAGAATGGTTTGACCTCGCTCGTTAATCTCATCGAAGACATCTAGCAGTGCTGCAGATGACTTAGAGTCTAGGGCTCCTGTTGGCTCATCAGCGAGGAGAATTTCTGGTTCTGTGATGATAGCCCGTGCAACTGCAACCCGTTGTTTTTGCCCTCCAGAGATTTCATAAGGGTACTTCTCCTGCAATTGATTGATGCCAAGATTTTCGGCCGTCACGACCAATTTTTTCATCATTTCTGTAATAGGCTTTCTAGACAATACCAAAGGGAGTAAGATATTGTCTTTAACAGAAAGCGTATCTAACAAATTGAAGTCTTGGAAGACAAAGCCTAATTTTTCACGACGGAAGCTTGATGCTTCAGAATTTTTAATGGTAGCTGTGTCAGTTCCGTTTAGGAAGACCTGCCCACGCGTTGGCTTGTCAAGCATAGCAAGAATATTAAGTAGGGTTGATTTACCAGAACCAGACTCACCCATGATAGCAACGTAGTCGCCTTTTTCAACGGTAAAGTGAATATCTTTCAGGGCTTCTACTTGGTTGCCTTGAAAGCGAGTTTTATAAATCTTTTGAACGTGTTTTACATCTAATAGTGTCATTTTAACTTCTCCTTTTTAATATCCCATTAATTGAAACTGAGCTTGCATCATTTCGATGCCAAGCTGAACTCGCTCGATATCCTTTGGACTCGGCTTACTTGTTTGTTTCTTTTGTAAAATTGTTTTCATGGTTTCTCTCCTTTTTCTTTATGCTCTAAGTTTACTCCAAAAAAAGAGGGCTTGCCATAACATAACCTTACAAAAGAGGCCTTTAATCTTACATTTTTGTAAGATTACATTTTTTATCTAATTGAAGCCTTTTTTCTCAACATATCAAGGTCTAAAGAAGAGCCTGAAAGGTTTCTTCCAAGCTCTTCACAATTCTTTTCATTCAATCAGTAAATTCACTTCAGAGAACTTAATCCTCACAGTTGTTCCTTGCCCAAGCTCGGATTCTATTTGAATTTGATGTCCTAATTCTTGGCTGATTTTCTGGGTTAGATAAAGCCCAAGTCCAGATGACTGCTGGGTCATTCGACCATTATATCCTGAAAATCCACGTTCAAAGACTCGCAACCGATCACTATTTTTGATACCAATCCCAGTATCTTTGATGCAAAGTTCCTGACCTTCCATGTAGATTTCAATTCCACCTACATTTGTGTACTTGAGGCTATTTGACAGGATTTGTTCAATGACTACCAACAGCCATTTTTTATCCGTCACAATGCTCCTGTCTAAGTCATGCAGATTAATACTTAGACCTTTCTGGATAAAGAAAAGGGCATATTTGCGAATGACTTCCTTGACCAGATCTTCTATATTTGCTTTCTTCAAAACCAAATCATCATGGAAGCTTTCTAAGCGTAGATATTGGAGTACGAGATTGGTATAGGAATCAATCTTAAAAATTTCCTGCTCCAACTGTTGCTTCAGTTGGCGATCTGCCACCTCACTTACAAGGAGTTTACTGGCTGCAATTGGTGTTTTTATCTGATGCACCCAGAGAGTATAGTAGTCCACCAAATCATTATAGCGGTTTTCAGCATCTGATTTCTTTTGATAGAGTTCAGATTCACTTTTCTCTAATTTTTCAGTTAGAAGGACTTCCATTGGTGACTTAGCTTTTCTTTCGCCATAGAGCAATTCCTTACGATAACGTTGCAATTCTATCAAGAAATCATATACCAAAAACAAAAATGTCAAAAATGTAGATAGAAAGAAGAAATAGTTAAAGTAGGGCACTTGACTAACAAATAGGACATCAAAAAGAAAGATGAGACCCGTCAATAACAGAATAAAAGCAAAAAAACGGCTACGCGAACGGATATAAGCTAGAAAAAAACTTTTAAGTTCAAGCATGTTTCAATCCGTACCCTATCCCTTTCTTAGTTTCGATAAAACCAATCAAACCTTCTTCCTCCAATTTCTTACGCAAACGAGCGACATTAACAGATAAGGTATTGTCGTCAATAAAAAAGTCACTGTTCCAGAGTTCACGCATCAAGTCATCACGCGCTACGATATTTCCCGCATGTTCAAATAAAACACGTAAAATCTGAAATTCATTCTTTGTTAAACTGATAGATTTTCCATTGACATGCACATCCATAGACTTGGTATTTAGAATAACTCCAGCATACTCTAGGAGACTCTCATCCCGTCCAAACTCATAGGAACGACGCAATAAGCCCTGTACCTTGGCTAAAAGAACCTGCTGGTCAAAAGGCTTGGTTACAAAGTCATCCGCTCCCATATTAATGGCCATCACGATGTCCATAGCCTGGTCTCTGGAAGACAGAAACATAATAGGAACCTTGGAAATCTTGCGAATTTCCTGGCACCAATGATAGCCATTAAAGAGAGGCAAGCCGATATCCATGAGAACCAGATGAGGTTCAGACTGAACAAATAGTGTGAGAACCTCCATGAAGTCTTCTACCATGACTACCTCAAATCCCCATTCGGAGAGCATTTTCCCAACTTGTTGACGAATAACTGGATCATCTTCTACTAGTAAAATCTTATGCATCTGCTCCTCCTTTTTCTATATTATAGCAAAATTCTCCTCACTACTAGCGAAATTGATGCAAATCTGATAAGATAAAAGTAAAGAAAGGAGTTCCCATGTCCAATATTTTCGACTACCTAACTGACGTTCAATACGATTCTTTTTACGATCTTCCCTTGAATGAACTGGATATACTTGCTTTTACAGAGCTGACTTATCTTCCTTTTGATAACTTATTGGAACAGCCTGTCAATCGTTTAAGCGATGTCGCAACACGTGTCCCTCGTGAGACTAACATGTTGACCAATAAAGAACGTCTCCAGCTCCTCGATCAGTTATCCCAGCACAAACGTTTTAAAAATAGCAAACTCTCTAACTTTGTAAACGAGGTTGATACGGAGCAACAGAAACAGTTCGCTGCTATGACCTATCGCCTTGATTTAGATACTTATCTGATTGTCTTTCGAGGTACAGACGATAGTATTATTGGTTGGAAGGAAGATTTTCATATGACCTACATGAAGGAAATACCTGCCCAAAAACATGCTCTTGAATACTTGGAAGAATTCTTTACCCAACATCCAAAACAAAAAGTGATTGTAGCTGGACATTCTAAAGGTGGGAATCTGGCTGTCTATGCTGCCAGTCAAATCCAGCCTGAATTGCAAGAAAAAGTCTCCGCAGTTTATACCTATGACGCACCTGGTTTGCAGGCTCATCTGACTGAGACCACAGGTTATCAAGATGTTATTCCAAAAATTCACCGTTTCGTCCCACAAGGTTCTGTCATTGGCATGATGCTGGAAGTTCCTGATACTCCTATCGTCGTCAAATCTACGGCTCTCGGGGGTATTGCTCAACATAGCACCTTTAGCTGGCAAACTGAAGGACACCACTTTGTCCAACTTGAGGCAATTAGTAGCGAGAGTCTCCAAATTAAAGACACTCTCAAAGAATGGGTGGATAGTGTTCCCGATGAGGAACTGGAGCTCTACTTCGATCTCTTCTTTGGTACCATTCTAGAATCTGGAATTAGCTCCATTAATGAACTATCTTCTAAAAATGCTATTGACCATGTTCGACAACTTGTTTCTCAAGCCCAGACACTGGAGCCCGAGCAAGTTGAAATCTTAAAAAATCTGACACAACTCCTACTGGATGCTCGTTTCCAAGCCTGGAAGAATCATTTCTAATAACTTGAAAGTCCCTTCCTTTATGGAGGGACTTTCTTGTTGATTCCTTATTTTATTCTTCTGTGTTATACTAGTAGGAGTAAATGCTTTGAAAGAGGAAATCCTATGAAAATCCATAAAACTGTGAACCCCGTTGCTTATGAAAATACTTATTATCTTGAAGGAGACCATCACCTGATTGTGGTTGATCCGGGTAGCAACTGGGAGGCTATTCGCAAGACAATCGAGAACATCAATAAACCCATCTGTGCAATTCTCCTGACCCACACCCACTATGACCATATCTTGAGTCTGGACTTGGTCAGAGATACTTTCGGAAATCCTCCCGTTTATGTGGCAGAAAGTGAAGCATCTTGGCTCTATACTCCTGTTGATAATCTTTCTGGCCTTCCTCGACACGACGATATGGCAGATGTCGTATGTAAACCAGCTGAACACACCTTTGTCTTTTATGAAGAATACCAGATTGATGAGTTTCGTTTTACGGTACTTCCAACTCCAGGCCACTCTATCGGAGGAGTTTCCTTCGTTTTCCCAGATGGACACTTGGTCTTAACGGGTGATGCTCTCTTCCGAGAAACTATTGGTCGAACAGACCTACCTACTGGTAGCATGGAACAACTCCTTCATAGTATCCAAACCCAGCTCTTCACCCTTCCAAACTACGATGTCTATCCAGGACATGGTCCAGCTACAACTATCGCCCACGAAAAAACTTTCAATCCTTTTTTCTAAAACATTAAAACCAAGGACTCCATCCTTGGTTTTTTCTATTACCAAATAATCACGCGGTCTTCTGGTGAGCGCCACATTCCGTCACCTTCTTTGACATCATAGGTTGTAAAGAAGTCATCAAAGTTTGGCACTTGGACATTGACACGAAGTTTAGCTGGTGCATGTACGTCGACACTAGCCATGAGTTTCATCAACTCTGGGCGACCTTTCATACGCCAGATACGTGCAAAGTTATGGAAGAACTCTTCAGCTGAGAAGTCTGGTTCTCTCTTGGCAGCTTCAAGGGCTGCAGCAATTCCTCCTAGGTCGGCAACGTTTTCTGATACGGTTAGTTTTCCGTTGATCCTTGCACCGTAAGATTCTTGGCCATCAAACTGGTCGATAACCTTCTGCGTTTTCTCTTTAAAGGCAGCATAGTCGTTCTCTGTCCACCAATCCTTGAGACTACCATTTTCATCAAAGGAAGCCCCATTTGTATCAAAGGCATGAGAAATTTCATGGGCGATAACCGCTCCGATACCACCATAGTTGGCAGAAGATGACTGATGCAAGTCATAGAATGGCGCCTGTAAAATAGCAGCCGGAAAGACAATCAAGTTCTTTTGTGGATTGTAGTAGGCATTAACCATATGAGCAGGCATTCCCCACTCCTTGTAGTCAACTGGCTGGTTCCACTTGCTCCAACTGTGTTTGATTTCAACACGCGCAAAGGCTAGGGCATTCTCAAAGAGGCTAGCAGATTCATTCACTACCTTATCCTTGTAGCGGGCTGGCAGCTCTTCTGGATAACCAATATAAGGCTTGATGACATTGAGTTTAACGATTGCTTTTTCTCGAGTTTCAGGAGTCAGCCAGTCATTTTTAGCCAAACGTTCCTTATAAACGTCAATCATGGTCGCTACTTTTTTCTCCACGTCTGCCTTGGCTTCTGGAGAGAATTTTTCGTGTGCATACCAAAGACCAAGCGCTTGTTTGAATGGTCCTTGAGCTAAATGGTAAGCAGCCTTGCGTTTGTCTTGAGCCTCTGGAACTCCTGAAAGAGCTCGTCCGTAGGCACCTGACAAGATACGAATCTCATCTGTTAGATAACTAGTTGAAAGATTAACCACACTCAAGATCAAAGTTGCCTTGAGCAAAGGCCAAGCTTCTTCACTATAGAATTGCTCTGCTGCTTGCCAGAAACGTTCTTCATCTACAATGACATTGTCTGGAGTTTGTCCAATCACTGCTTGGAAGAAATCATCTAAAGGAAGTGTAGGGGCAAACTTTTTGAAATCTTCATAAGAATATGGATGGTAAAGTTTGGCATATTCTGAACTTTCTTCATTAGAGAGGACTACAGCTGCGATGCGGCGGTCCAACTCCAATCGTTTCTCTAGCAAATCTTCGATTTCTTCATCTGAGAAGTTATAGGCTTTGAGTAGATTAGAAGTGCTTTCTTTCCAAAGGTTCAATAATTCCTCACGCTGAGGATGGTCTTCCGCATAGTAGGTTGTATCAGGCAAGATAGTTCCTGGAGCGCTAGCCCATAAAACATTGATTCTAGCATCCATAAAGTCTGGTGATACTCCAAATGGAAGGAAGTTTGGTTTACCAGCTAATTCAAATGCTGCTAGTTTACTTGCGAAATCCGCAAAACTTTCCAAATCCTGGTATTCCTTAAGCATTGGAAGGACTGGGTCGATTCCATCAGCTTCTCGCTTATCGAAATCTCTCACCATAGCGTGGTATTTGACAAAGTTTGCTAGGATAGGATCTTCAGGCACATCTTCTCCCGCCAACCACTTGTCAGTCGTCGTTAGCATCAACTCTTCGATTTCTTCGTCAAGGTCGATAAAACCACCTGTTCTCGATTTATCAGCTGGAATAACAGCAGTCTTTTCCCACTCACCATTTATTGCATCATAAAAATCATCTTGATAACGTGTCATCTTGTTCTCGCTTTCCTATTTTCACTTATTCCTAGCTTAGCAAAATTCCCTTGGGATTGCAATTAAAAATGCCGAGTTGCCCTCTTATTTTAATCATTAATATTTTAAATTTTTACAAAAATTAACTTGACTTAAAAATAAAATTAAGGTATATTAAAAATTAGGAGGAATATAACTGTATGATACGTATCGAAAACCTCAGTGTCTCCTACAAAGAAACGTTGGCACTAAAGGATATTTCACTAGTGCTCCAAGGACCAACGATTACCGGAATTATTGGTCCAAACGGCGCTGGAAAATCAACACTATTAAAAGGTATGCTGGGAATTATCCCACATCAAGGTCAGGCATTTCTCGATGACAAGGAAGTTAAAAAATCCTTACACCGAATCGCCTATGTCGAACAAAAAATCAATATCGACTACAACTTTCCCATCAAGGTCAAGGAATGCGTCTCGTTAGGACTCTTTCCCTCTATCCCTCTCTTTCGAAGTTTAAAGGCTAAACATTGGAAGAAAGTGAAAGAAGCCCTTGAAATCGTCGGCCTAGCTGACTACGCAGAACGGCAAATCAGTCAACTGTCTGGAGGTCAATTCCAGCGGGTCTTGATTGCCAGATGTTTGGTGCAAGAAGCCGACTATATCCTCTTGGATGAGCCCTTTGTTGGGATTGACTCTGTCAGTGAGGAAATCATCATGAATACGCTGAGAGATTTGAAAAAAGCTGGGAAGACGGTTCTCATCGTTCACCACGACCTCAGCAAGGTTCCCCACTACTTCGATCAAGTCTTGCTTGTCAATCGAGAAGTGATCGCCTTTGGTCCAACCAAAGAAACCTTTACCGAAGCCAATCTCAAAGAAGCTTACGGTAATCGACTCTTTTTCAATGGAGGTGACCTATGATTGCAGAATTTATCGATGGATTGCAAAAATTCCATTTCTTACAAAATGCCTTGATAACAGCTATTGTCATCGGGGTCGTAGCTGGAGCTGTGGGATGTTTCATCATCCTACGCGGGATGTCACTCATGGGAGATGCCATTTCACATGCTGTCTTGCCAGGTGTAGCCCTCTCCTTCATCTTGGGCCTTGACTTCTTTATCGGAGCCATTGTCTTTGGACTACTAGCTGCTATCATCATTACCTACATCAAGGGGAACTCGATTATCAAAAGCGATACCGCCATCGGCATTACCTTTTCTTCTTTCTTAGCCCTCGGTATCATCTTGATTAGTGTCGCTAAAAGTTCAACTGACCTTTTCCATATCCTTTTTGGTAATATCCTGGCCGTCCAAGATACGGATATGTTTATTACTATGGGTGTGGGGGCAGCCATTCTCTTGTTGATCTGGATTTTCTTCAAGCAACTCTTGATAACATCCTTTGATGAACTCTTGGCTAAAGCCATGGGAATGCCTGTCAATTTCTATCACTACCTTCTCATGGTACTCCTGACTCTCGTGTCTGTGACAGCCATGCAAAGTGTCGGAACTATCCTGATTGTAGCCATGCTGATTACCCCAGCTGCAACTGCTTATCTGTATGCTAATAGCCTGAAAAGCATGATTTTCCTTTCCTCAACCTTTGGAGCGACTGCTTCAGTTTTGGGACTCTTTATCGGCTATAGCTTTAACGTTGCGGCAGGTTCTAGTATCGTGCTTACAGCTGCTAGTTTCTTTCTCATTAGCTTCTTTATCGCTCCAAAACAACGATATTTGAAACTGAAAAATAAACATTTGTTAAAATAAGGGGCAAAGCCCCAATAAATTGGAGGATCTAATGAAAAAATTAGGTACATTACTCGTTCTCTTTCTTTCCGTTATTGCTCTTGTAGCATGTGCTAGTGGAAAAAAAGATGCAGCTTCTGGTCAAAAACTAAAAGTTGTTGCTACAAACTCAATCATCGCTGATATTACTAAAAATATTGCTGGTGACAAGATTGATCTTCACAGTATCGTTCCTGTTGGCCAAGACCCACACGAATACGAACCACTCCCTGAAGACGTTAAGAAAACTTCTCAAGCTGATTTGATTTTCTATAACGGGATCAACCTTGAAACTGGTGGCAATGCTTGGTTTACAAAATTGGTTGAAAATGCCAAGAAAACAGAAAATAAAGACTACTTTGCAGTCAGCGAAGGCGTTGATGTTATCTACCTTGAAGGCCAAAACGAAAAAGGCAAAGAAGACCCACACGCTTGGCTTAACCTTGAAAATGGGATGATTTTTGCTAAAAACATCGCCAAACAATTGAGCGCTAAAGACCCTAGCAACAAGGAATTCTACGAAAAAAATCTCAAAGAATATACTGATAAGCTAGACAAACTTGACAAGGAAGCTAAGGAGAAATTTAACAACATCCCTGCTGAGAAAAAACTCATTGTAACTAGTGAAGGATGCTTCAAATACTTCTCTAAAGCATATGGTGTCCCAAGTGCCTATATCTGGGAAATCAACACTGAAGAAGAAGGAACACCTGACCAAATCAAGACCTTGGTTGAAAAACTTCGCCAAACAAAAACTCCTTCCCTCTTTGTAGAATCAAGTGTGGATGACCGTCCAATGAAAACTGTATCTCAAGACACAAACATCCCAATCTACGCACAAATCTTTACTGACTCTATCGCAGAACAAGGTAAAGAAGGCGACAGTTACTACAACATGATGAAATACAACCTTGACAAGATTGCTGAAGGTTTGTCTAAATAAGTTTTTAAAAACGTCAGTCACCATGAATTGGCGTTTTTTTTCTGTTCAAATTCCGGTCAAATTATTGGAAAACTCTGAACATCTAATGTAGAATGAAAGAAAAAAGATTGGAGTATCTTATGACTACATTCCTTGGAAACCCTGTTACGTTTACGGGAAAACAACTACAAGTAGGAGATAAGGCGCTGGACTTTTCTCTCACTGCAACTGATCTTTCTAAAAAATCTCTAGCTGATTTTGATGGGAAGAAAAAAATCTTGAGTGTCGTACCTTCTATTGATACAGGTATCTGCTCAACTCAAACGCGTCGTTTTAATGAAGAACTGGCTGGACTGGATAATACGGTTGTCTTGACTGTTTCCATGGACCTCCCTTTTGCTCAAAAACGCTGGTGTGGGGCTGAAAGAATTGAAAATGCCATCATGCTTTCAGACTACTTCGACCACTCTTTTGGACAAGATTACGCCCTCTTAATCAATGAGTGGCACTTACTTGCTCGCGCAGTCTTTGTTCTCGATACTGACAATACCATCCGCTACGTCGAATACGTGGATAATATCAACAGCGAACCAAACTTTGAAGCCGCGATTGCAGCAGCCAAAGAACTCGACTAAATCAAGCTCTTGTAAGTAGTAAGCTAGAGAAATCTAGCTTTTTTTGGTATACTAGATGTAGATAATAAACAAGGAAATGCGAATGACACCTAATAAAGAAGACTACTTAAAATGTATTTATGAGATTGGCATGGAACTTCCTAAGATTACCAATAAGGAAATCGCTGCTCGAATGCAGGTATCACCTCCAGCTGTAACTGAAATGATCAAGCGCATGCAATCCGAAAATCTTATCCTAAAAGATCAGAAAAAGGGCTACTTACTAACGGATATTGGTTTAAAACTTGTATCTGACCTTTACCGAAAGCACAGACTCATTGAGGTTTTTCTGGTTCACCATCTGGATTATACCAGTAACCAGATTCATGACGAAGCTGAGGTATTAGAACATACGGTTTCAGACTTTTTTGTCGAGAGATTAGACAAAATGTTAGGCTTTCCAAAAACCTGTCCCCATGGAGGAACCATTCCTGCCAAGGGAGAGCTTTTAGTTGAGATCAATAACCTTCCTCTCTCTGATATCAAAGAAGCAGGGACCTATCTACTGACTCGGGTCCATGATAGCTTTGAACTTCTCCAATATTTGGAAAAACACAGCATCCATATTGGAGACCAACTCCAAGTCAAGCAGTTTGATGGCTTCTCTAATACCTTCACTCTGATTCACAAGAATGAAGAACTCCAAGTCAGCCTAGAAATCGCCAAACAACTTTACGTTGAAAAAATGAACTAATTTCTCAAGTCCCCTACCAACCCTGAAAGCTTGATTTTCAGGGTTTTATTTCTAGCATTTGATGTTACTCTCGTTTTGTTGTAGAATGTTTGTAAAAAAAGAAAGATATTTTAACCTATGAAAAAATCACTAAAAATTTTTGCGACATCCAAATGGTTTGACCTCTTTGGGGTTGCTCTGGTCGTTGGAATTGCGATCGCATCTGGTTACCTCAACTCCCGTCTCGATAAATTCGTAGACTGGGGCCCATGGACTGCCCTTGTGCCCTTTGGATTGATTTCCGTAACCAACGTTGGGATTTCCATGTTGTCCACTCGTTTCACGGGAAAATTAAGCAAATGGGGAAATTACTTTGGCATTGTCAATACGATTTTGTCCGGCACCATTGACTATATCCTTGGAAATAAGGCGGCCATTATCACCTATCCTGTCACCTTCCTCATTTATACCTTTGCTATTAAGAAATGGGAAGCTTCGCAAGAAGGCAGACCCAACCAAATGAGCCAAAAACAGATAAAATTGGCGGCCATCATCATTTCCATCATCGCCTTCCTCTTTGCCTTTGCGACCAACTATATCGGCTATGGAGGAAAGATGAATCTCCTTGCCTACGTAACAACTATTGCCTTCGCACTGTCTCTCATTGCCAATGCTTTGAATGCATTGAAACTGACAACTCAGTGGGGATTTTGGTTGATTTACAATTTCGTTCAGCTGACAAAGGCTGGCATTCAAGGAAACTTTGCCAATATCGGAAAATACATCTTTTATATCCTCAATGCAATCGGAGCTTTATTTGTCTGGAATGATGAAGAAGTGGAAAAATAGAAGGAAACTCAAATAAAGAAAGCAAGCCGACTTAATAGAATCTCCTTACTAAAATTTTTTATCATTTTACTTGTAACTCCCATTCTTTTGGAGTAGAATGAAGCTAGATAAAAGAGGGAGGTCATCTTATGAAAAATCTCTTTAGAATCCATTTTACAGCCATCGTAGTCAGCGATTTGCTACTGTTGGTAACTTTCAGACCCCGATACGAACTTTCTTTGGAGAGAGGCCTGATTTTTTGCTTCATTTTCATCCTTGCTCAAGGACTACTGCTATTTCGCTTGGTCAATCGACTCAAAAAACATTTCTCTGAGATTTATCCTCAGATGAACAAAAAAATTCGCCTTTACTACTTAGAGATTCTCTCCGCTGACCTACTATTATTTGTCTTTTTAGCCATCACTGGCCCTCAACATTTTTACTC
This sequence comes from Streptococcus infantis, assembly GCF_047464415.1. Classification (GTDB taxonomy): domain Bacteria; phylum Bacillota; class Bacilli; order Lactobacillales; family Streptococcaceae; genus Streptococcus; species Streptococcus infantis_AE. Next base: position 102,299 of record NZ_JASHBX010000005.1, read on the forward strand.
TCTTACTCCAGTCTTTACTTCCTGTCATTCTACTTTTTATTATATAACGGCTAGCCACCTAAGAGAAAACTATCCAGACTTTTATGACAAACATATCTCTTTATGGGAGTGTCTCTAAGGAAAAAGAGGTTTTATCATGAAAAAAATCATCTACATCAAAACCATTCAACTCCTCATCATCGATGGAATCATGCTGGCATTTTTGACATTTAAAGAGAGGCTCACTTGGGATTGGATTTTGATTTACAGTGGTTGGCTTATACTCAATGAAAATCAAAGAGCAAACTAGGAAGCTAGCCGCAAGCTGTACTTGAGTACGGTAAGGCGACGCTGACGTGGTTTGAATTTGATTTTCGAAGAGTATTATTTTCTTTCACCCTGTGCTGTTTACCTATCTTTCCAACCAACTTTGTGACCACTTTAGTCAACTCTATTCCCAGATTAGACCGAGATTCTGGCGTTTTGCCTTACAAATCCTCCTATGGGATAACCTGATAATTCTCTCCTTGCTGTTTTTAAGTGGTATCCCACTTTTCCTTCAGGGAAATCTCCTCATCCTAGGATATCTCATCCCTTCCTATCGCACCTGCCAAAGCCTGAAAAGAGACTTCCCCCAAGCCTATCAAGAACCCATTTCATTTTGGAATATTTTGTGATAGATAAGAAAAACCAAGCCCGCGAGCTTGGTTTTTCTTATCTATTTTTTGTGTCAAGGATGATGGTTACTGGGCCATCATTGACCAGTTCCACCTGCATATCTGCTCCAAAGACTCCTGTCTCAACAGGAACTTCCTTAGCTAGTTCTTGGTTAAATTCTTGATAGAAAGCTTCCGCCATATCCGGTTTAGCAGCACCTGTAAAGGCTGGGCGATTGCCTTTTTTGGTATCGGCAAACAAAGTAAACTGAGAGATAGAGAGGATTTGGCCTTGGATATCCTTAACCGATAAGTTCATCTTGCCTTCAGCATCTGAGAAAATTCGCATATTGACAAGCTTTCTGACTGCATACTCCAAATCTTCTTTTTGATCCTCAGGTCCAACACCTACTAAGAGTAAGAGCCCCTGCTGGATTTTCCCATTTACTTGCCCCTCAATAGAAACTTGAGCTTTCTTGACACGCTGAACGATAATTTTCATAGCAATCCTTTCTGATGATATCAAGCCAACTTAACCATTGGTCCGTTTGACTGAGTAGACTTCTGGTACACTCTTAATCTTATCAACCACGGTGGTCAGCATTGAAAGGTTTGAAATTCCAAAGGAAACATGGATATTGGCAAATTTCATATCCTTGGTTGGTTGGGCATTAACTGTTGAGATATTCTTAGTCGTATTTGATAGGACTTGCAAGATATCATTCAAAAGACCAGAACGGTTGAGCCCGTAGATATCGATGTGAGCCATATACTCCTTACTTGAGAATTGGTCTTCCCATTCAACATCGAGTAGACGTTGTTCGTAATTTTCCTGTGAACGAAGGTTCATACAGTCTACACGGTGGATGGCAACTCCGCGTCCTTTGGTAATATAGCCGACGATATCATCACCTGGAACAGGGTTACAACATTTGGCAATCCGGATCAAGAGACCAGAAGCACCTTGGATGACTACTCCACCCTCATGCTTAACCTTAAGCGTGTCCTTGTTTTCAACCTTGACTTCGCCACCCTTAACCAGTTCTTCTGCTTCTGCCTTAGCTTTGGCCCGCTCTTCTTCACGACGTTCTTTCTCTGTCAAACGGTTAAAGACAGTAATAGCTCCGATTTCTCCAAAACCAATCGCCGCAAATAGCGCTTCTTCTGTCTTGTAGCTGGTTTTTTGAAGGACTTCATCCATGTGGCGTTTGTCCATAAATTTATTGGCCACATAGCCATTTTCTTGGAGCTGACTAATCAGCAATTCACGACCTTTATTGATGGACAATTCTTTATCTTGGTTTTTAAAGAACTGACGAATTTTGTTACGAGCCTTGCTGGTCTTGACCATATTAAGCCAGTCACGGCTTGGTCCAAATGAATTTGGATTAGTGATGATTTCAACCTGGTCACCCGTTTTTAACTTGGTCGTCAAGGGAACCATACGACCATTAACCTTGGCACCAGTCGCTTTTTCCCCAATCTTTGTATGAATTTCATAAGCAAAGTCAATCGGTCCAGAATCCTTTGGAAGTGAACGAACCGCCCCATCTGGAGTAAAGACATAAATCTCCTCAGCCAGATAGTTTTCCTTGACAGTATCCACAAATTCTTTGGCATCATCTGCTTGATCTTGGAGTTCCATCATCTCCTTGATCCAGTTCATTCCAATAGCAGATTCCTTGCTATTAACCTGACCCTTGATTCCTTTTTTATAAGCCCAGTGAGCCGCAACCCCGTACTCAGCAACCTCGTGCATCTCCTTAGTACGAATCTGGAACTCAATCGGCCCTTTTGGTCCATAAACAGTCGTATGGATAGACTGGTAACCATTGGCCTTACGATTGGCAATGTAGTCTTTAAAACGTCCCGGCATTGGTTTCCATAGCTCATGAACGTAACCCAACATGGCATAAACATCACTCTGAGTGTCTAGGATACAACGAATAGCAATCAGGTCATAGATCTCTTCAAAGCGTTTTTTCTTGTCCTGCATCTTGCGATAGATAGAGTAGATATGCTTTGGACGGCCATAGATTTTCCCTGTAAGGTGGCGCTCAGATGAGTATTCCTCTAGTTTCGTCACAACTTCATCGACCAAGGCTTCACGCTCTTGACGTTTTTCCTTCATCATGTGACTAATCTTGTAAAACTCAGTTGGATTGAGATAGCGGAAAGAGAGATCTTCCAGTTCCCACTTCACACTTGAAATCCCCAAACGATGAGCAAGCGGTGCATAGATTTCCATGGTTTCTCTGGAAATACGCTCCTGCTTGTCCTTACGAAGGTGCTTAAGAGTTCGCATATTGTGCAGACGGTCAGATAGTTTGACCAAGATAACACGGATATCTTCTGACATAGCCATGAGCATCTTGCGATGGTTTTCAGCCAGCTGCTCCTCGATAGACTTATACTCAACCTTACCAAGCTTGGTAACACCATCTACAATCACTCGAACATCGTGACCAAATTCGCGTTCTAAGTCATCTAAAGTAGCATCTGTGTCTTCTACCACGTCATGCAAAAAACCACAGGCAACAGTGACAGCATCTAGCTTGAGTTTAGCCAAGATACCTGCTACCTGAATAGGGTGGATAATATAAGGCTCGCCTGATTTACGATACTGGCCACTATGACATTCTACAGCGTAAACCAAGGCCTTGTGTACAAAAGCCACATCTTCTTTCGATAAATATTTTTGCGTTAAAGCGACGACTTCATCGCCTGAATAAATTACTTCTTTCGGCATGCATACTCTCCAATTCTTCCTACCATTTTAACACTTTTTTGAGGATATGAAAACTAGTAAAGCCCATTCTGTAAGAGTTTGCTAAACTTGATAAAAAAACACTACTAGAAAAACTCTAGTAGTGCTCATTGATTAAAATCTATCTTAGTAAACTGTTCTTTCAGTTTCTACGTCGAAGAAGTGTGCTTTGTTCAAGTCAAATCCAAGTTCAACTGTTGCACCTGCTTGCAAGTAGTCACGAGCGTCAACTTTTGCAACGAACTCATCTTTACCAACTTGGCAGTATAGGTGAGATTCTGAACCGAGCAATTCTGATACAGAGATTGTTGCTTTCACAACTGATTCTGGGAATGTTTCAAGGAAAGCAGGTTCTGCATTTACGTCTTCTGGACGGATACCGAAGATCAATTCTTTTCCTTCGTAGCCTTTTTCACGAAGAACTTTCAAAGCACCTTCTGGAACTTTCAAAGTAAATCCGTCAGCAACAATGCGGTCACCGTTCAATTTAACATTGATGAAGTTCATAGCTGGGCTTCCGATAAATCCTGCTACGAATTTGTTAACTGGGTTTTTGTAAACTTCTTGAGGAGTACCGATTTGTTCAACACGTCCGATAGTACCTGTACCAGCAGGGTTTTTAGTTGCTGACATGATAACGATACGGTCTGCAAGTGTCATCGCTTCTGTTTGGTCGTGAGTTACGTAGATAGTTGTAGCTCCGATACGACGGTGGATTTTAGCGATTTCAGCACGCATTGATACACGAAGTTTTGCATCCAAGTTTGACAAAGGTTCGTCCATCAAGAATACTTTTGCATCACGGACGATCGCACGACCCATGGCAACACGTTGACGTTGACCACCTGAAAGGTCAGCTGGTTTACGATCCAAGAATTCTTTCAAACCAAGAATTTCTGCTGCTTCTTGTACACGTTTGTCAATGTCTTCTTTGCTGTATTTACGCAATTTCAAACCGAAGGCCATGTTATCGTATACAGTCATGTGTGGGTAAAGAGCGTAGTTTTGGAATACCATGGCAATGTCACGGTCTTTTGGAGCCACGTCATTGACAACCACGCCATCGATAGATGCTGTACCTTCTGTGATGTCTTCAAGACCTGCAATCATACGAAGAGTAGTTGATTTACCACATCCTGAAGGTCCTACGAAAACGATAAATTCTTTGTCTTTGATGTTCAAGTTGAAATCTTCAACTGAATAGTGTTCGCTATTTGGATATTTTTTGTAAATATTTTTAAGATTTAATTCTACCATTTCGGTGAACTCCTTTTGTCATTTGATAGTTTTATTATAGATGAAAACGCTTTACATTTCTATGGCAAGGTGACCAAAAAAATAAAAAAGTTCTGTGCAACTTGCACAAAACTTTAGATTATATCTGGTAAAATCAACTGATAACACAAGGTCAAATCTGTCAATTCTTTCAACTGCAGTCCTGTCAGTTCTTCCCACTTATCAATCTTGTATTGGAGAGAATTGCGATGTAAATACAGTTGCTGAGCTGTCTTCGTAAGGACTGCGCTGTTTTCCCACAGTGAAAGGATGATTTCCTGAATCTGATCCTGGTCCACAATCATCTGATGCAGATATTCCTTGACAACTCGGAGATCCACGATTCTTTCACCCATACTCCACAGATAAAGTTGAGAAAAAGTATGAAACCCTTGATGCCCTTGTCGCCACCAGTTTTTGAACAATTCCCGTTCTGCTTTGATGAGATCTGACAGAGCCTGATATCCTGTCTGTGACCAGACCTGACCTAACATGATGGATAAACGTACTCCAAAGTCATATTCTACAGCTTCCAAGGTATCCATCAAGATAGAGCGAACGGATGTGTACTTATCCTGTTGGAGAACAAAAATGTAATCCTGCGCTCCCACCTGAAGCACTGTTTGACAATTTGGAAAGAGGGTTCCCATCATCTCTAACCAAGACGTTAAATTCTCCTGTTGAAAATAAGATAGGTGACAATAGACAAGCTGCAATTTTTTAAAGTTTTGCGGTGCCTGTCCTTTGCCTTCAATGAGATAACTATACCAAGGATTGAGGGAAATGGTTTGCTCCTGTTTAGTTAAGAGAGCTACCAGTTGTTTTTCACGCTCGCTAAGACTAGCTTCCTCAAGCAAAAGCCACTGATAATTTGACAGAGGTAGACTTAGATAACCCTCTTTATCAACTGGCTGATCTAAGATTTTACCACCAGGAAACCAATCCAGTAGTTCTTTTGCAATCATTTCTAGCCCTCCACTTTTTGGATGCACCAAGAAATCAAGGTTTCTAGGCGCTCCACATTTTCAGTCATATGAAGATAGCCCATGACCGCTTCAAAACCAGTAGACATACGATAGGTCACCACATCCGCATTCTTAGCTTTGGTATGACTGTTGGTATTGCGACCACGTTTATAGATTTCTTCTTCTTTTTCCGTTAGGACTTCTTCTTCCAGCATGAGGGAAATCAAATGTGCCTGAGCCTTAGCTGATACATACTTGGTTGCCTCTTGATGGAGTTTATTGGGCTTGGTCATACCTTTGAGAATGAGATGGCGACGAATATACATAGAATATACTGCATCTCCTTCAAAAGCTAGAGCAATCCCGTTAATGAGATTGACATCAATCACGTGTCCACCTCACTCCATCCTTGGTGTCAAGTAGCTTAATCCCTTGTGCAGCTAGTTGGTCACGGATTTGGTCAGCTGTCACAAAGTCACGATTGGCACGCGCTTCTTGGCGTTTTTGAATCAAGGCTTCAATCTCTTCATCCAAAACTTCCTCAACAAAGACCACTCCAAAAACTTCTAACATGGCTGCAAGAGCTTCCTTAACGGTTGCATCATAGTTACCTGAATTGATCCATTTTGCCATTTCAAAGACAACTGTGATTCCGTTAGCTGTATTGAAATCCTCATCCATGGCCGCTACAAACTTATCTTTAAATACCTGTAACTCTTGAGCATCTACAGTTCCAGTAAAAGGTTGTTCATAGGTGTTCTTCAAATACTTGAGATTAGTCTCCGCATCACGCACTGCTTTTTCCGTAAAATTGATAGGCTTACGGTAGTGCTGAGTCGCAAAGAAGAAACGTAATACTTGACCGTCGATAGTTTTGAGAGCATCGTGTACCGTAATGAAGTTTCCCAAAGACTTAGACATCTTGACATTGTCGATATTGACAAAGCCATTGTGCATCCAGTAGTTGGCGAAGGTCTTGCCTGTTTTAGCTTCTGACTGGGCAATTTCGTTGGTGTGGTGTGGAAACTCAAGGTCAGCACCACCACCATGAATATCGATGGTGTCTCCTAAAATCTCAGTCGACATGACTGAACACTCGATGTGCCAGCCTGGACGACCTGGTCCCCATGGACTATCCCAAGAAATCTCACCTGGTTTAGCAGCTTTCCAGAGGGCAAAGTCCACAGGATTTTCCTTACGAGCAGTTTCTTCATCTGTACGACCTGAAGCTCCTAGCTCCAAGTCTTCCAAGGTTTTATTGGCCAACTTAGCATAGTTATGAGATTTTTCTACACGAAAATAGACATCTCCTTGACTCTCATAAGCATAGCCCTTTTCAATCAAGTCTTCTACAAAGCGGATGATATCAGCCATAAACTCTACAACACGTGGATGACGAGTCGCAGGTTTAACACCCAAAGCTGTCACATCTTCACGAAAGGCAGCGATATACTTGTCCGCTACTTCCTGAGGTGTGATGCCTTCTTCCTTGGCACGGTTGATAATCTTATCATCCACATCGGTAAAGTTTGAAATGTAGGCAACCTCATAACCACGGTACTCAAAGTAGCGACGAATGGTATCGAAGGCTACTGTTGAGCGGGCATTCCCCACGTGGATATAGTTATAAACTGTTGGCCCACAGACATACATCTTAACCTTGCCGTCCTCGATTGGGATAAATTCTCGCAAATCACGAGACATGGTGTCATAGATTTTAATCATAAAATAATAGTCAGGAAAGCTAAAATTCATAAACAGATATTTTCATAACTAAACTGTTCAACTAAATTTTAGTCCGATTGCTAGTCACAAATCGGATTTCCTTGCTCCTTTCTAAACATAAAAGAAGAATACAGTAAAAAGATGAAGGGAGTCACTACGGAAGTTTTATTGCTATGTTTTCCGTTAGGCTCCCTTCCTTTCTTGTTTCGAATTTATCGTAAAGACTAGTCTAAACTAACTCTTGAGCAATGACTAGGGCAATCTCAAAGAAAGTCATAGCATCCGCTTTTCTATCCTCGCGTCTAGCATCCCATTCATGATTGTAATGGTCGACATAGTCAGCTGTGTAGAAAAATTGATAGACATTGGCTTGTCGATATTGGGCCCAGGCCATGATAGCTGAAGCTTCCATATCTACAACTCTAGCTCCTGCCGCTAGTCTTCGTTTGACCTTAGCAGCTGTCTCACGATAAAAGGCATCTGTGGTCCAAGACTTTGTTCGAATATGCTCAATACCAGCTTTATCCAAGGCTTTTTCCATAGTTAAGAGTAGAGATCGCTCATAAGCTATTTCATCACTTGCTGGAGCATAGTGATAACTAGTACCTTCATCACGTAAAGCCGAGCTTGGTAGGATAATCTTATCTGCTTGAATAGACTGGTCTAGAACTCCACAAGACCCTAAAACAATAAAGTTCTTAAATCCTCTTGCTTTGAGTTCTTCTAAGAGTCCAACAACCATTGGAGCACCAATCGTAGCCATAGCAACTGCTACCTTACTCCCATCTTTTTCATAGATATACCATGGCAGTTTGCCATTTAGATTGGTAAGATAGCCACCTTCGTAGACACCATCTATCTGCTTTACTCGTTCAAGGATTTCTCCATTAAAAGACAAGATAATGGTATCACAGATTTCTCCACCACGAAGAAGGCTTCGATCAGTTGGCTCTATAACAGCAGGTACATTTTCAAATTCTTCTAATAGCATTTATTACCCTTTCGCATTCAGATAAACCACTTGGGTTTGTTTGACAAAGCCAATCTTTTCATATAAGCGTTTGGCACCTACGTTGCTGTCCTCTACTGCAATCTGAAATTCCTTATCATTTTGCTCAATCAGTTGGTTGACGAGGGATTTAGCCAAATAGCTTCCATAGCCTTTTCCACGATTGACTTCAGCAATCGCAAGTCCATAAAGGTAATTGCATTTTCCAGACACATCGACCGTACAAACGCCAATCACTTGACCTTCTTTGAGTAATATGTAAAGCAGACTATCAGGATCCTTCAAGGCCTCCGAAATGTATCTGTGGCTCACTTCCGGTGCTTCCACTTCATCTGAAAAGGTTTGGTGGTGGAGCTGGGCAATGGCTTCAAGATAAGAAGGTTCTGCCAAGAGCACATCGACATCTGAACGGGAATCTAATGCATAAGCAGTTCGATCACGTCCTAACCAGGTTTCTGTCTCTTCATCCTCTACAAGTCCCCAGTTGCTGACAAAATCAGGATGACGGTCTAGAAAAATACGTTCTGTCTGAAAAGTAACTGAACGAATAGAAAAAGCAGCCGTTTCTTTCTCAAAACTCGTAAACAAAGCACGCGCAATTCCCTGACGGCGATGATTGGGATGAACCAGTATCGTCACTTCCACATCTTGGTCATCAGCATAGACAGTTAACAAACCAACAAGTTCGCCTTTTTCGTAAAAAAGGAAAAATGCAGGCATGCTTAGGTCAAAATTAAGCATGTTAGAAAGATAAGGATCACGATAAGTTCCATCATAGGCTTGGCAACAGTTAATTAGTTTTTTTGCCTCAAATAACTCCTCTTGGCTTAACTTATTTCTTGCTTGAATCATACAGATATCCTCTACAGCCCAGACGACCTGTGGCTGGCATCTCTCGCTTGCTCGAGTTTATTGACGTAGTATTCTCGTTTTTCTTCGACTTCGTGAATGGTTGGCTCATCCTTTTGCCCATGCACTCTGACAATCTTGGCTGGAATACCGACAACCGTCACGTCACTAGGGACATCTGCTACAACAACTGCTGCAGCACCGACCTTGGCATTTTCACCGATTTCTACAGGACCGATAACCTGGGCATGAGCTGATATAAGAGCTCCCTTACGCACGGTCGGATGGCGTTTGCCACTATCCTTCCCTGTACCACCGAGGGTTACTCCATGATAGAGAAGAACACCTTTTTCAACGATGGCTGTCTCCCCAATCACAAGTCCTGCCCCATGGTCAATGAAGACACCTGAATCGATTTGAGCTCCAGGGTGAATCTCAATCTGAGTCCAAAAACGCCAAAACTGGCTGTGCATACGAGCTAAAAGCTTAAAGCCATGTTTCCAGAGAAAATGAGAGAGACGGTGAGCAGCCAAGGCTTTCACACCAGGATAGGTCAAAAGAACCTCCAAAGTGGTGCGAGCCGCTGGATCATTTTCTTTTACGATATCAATGGTTTCACGCCACCATCCCATACAATTCTCCTTTTCTTATTCTGAGTCTTTTGGTGTTTCTGTAGTTTCTTTCTTAGGTTTGTTGTCCTTGTGATGGTGACGAGGACGATCGCCATGACGATGACCCTTTTCACCTTTTTCTTCTGAATGTTCAGGTTTCGGTGGACGTGGCAATAGTGCTTTCATCGAAGCATCTACACGACCTTTTTCGTCAATCTTGATAATCTTAACATCCACTTCATCACCAATGGCTACCAAGTCTTCGACACGGTTAGTGCGAGTCCAAGCCATTTCAGAGATGTGAACGAGAGCGTCAGTCTTGTCAAAGAGGTTGACAAAGGCACCGAATTTCTCGATACGAACCACTTTGGCATGGTAGACTTCGTCCACTTTGGCCTCACGAACCAAACCAGCAATGATTTCTTTAGCGCGGTTAATGGCAGCTTGGTCACTAGAGTAGATAGACACGTTACCTTCTTCGTCGATATCAATCTTAACGCCTGTTTCAGCGATGATCTTATCGATGGTTTCCCCACCCTTACCGATAACAATCTTAATCTTGTCCACATCAATCTTGATGGTATCAATTTTCGGAGCAGTTGGAGCCAATTCTGGACGAACTTCTGGAATGGTTGCTTCAATGACATCAAGGATTTCAAAACGAGCTTTCTTGGCTTGAGCAAGAGCTTCAGTCAAGATTTCTGCAGTAATTCCTTGGATCTTGATATCCATCTGAAGAGCTGTAATCCCATCACGAGTACCTGCAACCTTGAAGTCCATATCTCCAAAGTGGTCTTCCAAACCTTGGATATCTGTCAATACTGTATAGTTGTTTCCATCTGAGATAAGACCCATAGCAATACCAGCTACTGGCGCCTTGATTGGCACACCACCAGCCATAAGGGCAAGTGTTCCCGCACAGATAGAGGCTTGTGAAGAAGAACCGTTTGATTCCAATACTTCTGCTACCAAACGGATGGCATATGGGAATTCTTCCAAGTTTGGCAAAACTTGAGCAAGAGCACGTTCACCAAGAGCACCGTGACCAATTTCACGACGACCTGGAGCACCGTAACGTCCAGTTTCACCAACAGAGTATTGTGGGAAGTTATAGTGGTGCATGAAGCGTTTCTTGTACTCTGGATCCAAACCATCGATGATTTGCGTTTCACCCATTGGTGCCAAGGTCAAGATAGAAAGAGCTTGCGTTTGTCCACGAGTAAAGAGTCCTGAACCGTGTACGCGAGGAAGGTAGTCCACTTGTGCATCCAAAGGACGGATTTCATCGACCTTACGGCCGTCAGGACGAACCTTGTCTTCTGTAATCAAACGGCGCACTTCTGCATGTTCCATTTGTTCCAAGATTTCAGCCACATCACGCATGATACGGTCAAATTCTTCGTGGTCTGCATATTTTTCTTCGTAAATTGCTGTGACTTGGTCTTTAACTGCTTGAGTTGCAGCTTCACGCGCCAATTTTTCTTCTACTTGAACCGCTTTTTGAAGATCGCTATTGTAGGCTGCGATGATTTCAGCTTGCAATTCAGCATCTACATGAAGCAATTCTACTTCTGCTTTTTCTTTACCAACTGCTGCAACAATTTCTTCTTGGAAAGCAATCAATTCTTTAACGGCTTCGTGTCCTTTAAGAAGAGCTTCCAACATGATTTCTTCTGACAATTCTTTGGCACCAGACTCTACCATGTTGATAGCGTGCTTAGTACCAGCTACTGTCAATTCAAGAAGCGATTGCTCTGCTTGTTCTTGCGTTGGGTTGATGATGATTTGACCATCAACATAGCCCACTTGTACCCCAGCGATTGGTCCGTCAAATGGAATATCTGAGATAGAAAGTGCCAATGATGAACCAAACATAGCTGCCATTGGTGCAGATGCATTTTCATCGTAAGAAAGAACTGTGTTGATGACTTGCACTTCGTTACGGAAACCTTCCGCAAACATTGGACGGATTGGACGGTCAATCAAACGCGCTGTCAAAGTCGCATCTGTTGAAGGACGTCCTTCACGTTTCATAAAGCCACCAGGAAATTTCCCAGCCGCATACATTTTTTCTTCGTAGTTGACTTGAAGTGGGAAGAAATCCCCAGTTGCCATCTTCTTAGACATAACGGCAGCAGTCAAGACAGTTGACTCACCGTAACGCACGACAACAGAGCCATTTGCTTGCTTAGCAACCTGACCAGTCTCTACGATCAACTCACGACCCGCAAAAGTCGTTTGAAACACATGTTTTGTCATTGTAATCCCCTTTGGATTGATAATATTATACGCCTTGCCTACAAAGATCAAGATACTAAGGACGTCAAAAGCAAAGTAAAAATAGGAAACTGACGAAGTCTTCGATGAAGACAAGACAGTTTATCTTTTTTACACAGCTTTTCGGCCGGGTTCAATTACTCAAGATACAAATCATTAGAAAGGTTTGATGCTAAAACATCTAAACCTTTCACGCTAACCGCTATTAGGCGATTAGCTAAATGCTTTACTAACTCTCTCGTCAAATATCATCGATTTGACTCGCTCGTGTCGCTCTTTCCTAAAATTAGTAAGAGTCATTTAGGAAAAATTGCTACCAAAAAATCGAGAATTAGAAGATCCTAAAAACCTAAATACCCTCATCTTTGTATCAAGTACGTACAGAATCTATTTTATCATATTTTTCTTAAAAAGTGCGGTCTTTTCTATCAAAAAGGAACCATTCCTCCATGAAAAGAAGAATGGTTTGCTTTTTATTATCCTAAAGACTGGTGATTAAACAAGGCATGGGTTGCTTGATGGATATATTGGGCAGTTTCTGCATTGTTCATAGTGTAGAGATGCACACCTGCTACGTCTTGCGTTACCAAGTCCACGATTTGGTCCACGGCATAGGCAAGTCCTGCTGCTCTGAGTGACTCAGGGTCATTCTCATACTTGTCTAAGATGGCTTTAAACTTACGTGGGAGATGGATATTCTCACAAGTCTTCAAAAGACGCAGAGCTTGGTTTCGGTTGAGGATTGGCATAATCCCTGCATGAATAGGAACATCAATACCAGCCAAGGTACACTTGTCTTGGAAATCGTAGAAACGCTCATTGTCAAAGAAAAGCTGAGTGACGAGACTTGAACAGCCTGCATCTACTTTCTTCTTGAGATTTTGGATATCTGAGATTTGGTTTGGCGAATCCGGGTGCCCTTCTGGATAACAAGCTCCAATGATATCAAAGTGTGGAGCCTGCTCCTTAATGAACTCAATCAAGTCTGTGGCGTAACGAAAATCCTTTTGTGGCTCCACATCAGGAATAATATCCCCACGCAGGGCCAAGATTTTCTGTACTCCAACCTTATCCAAATCTGCAATGGTCTCAGCCACCTTATCCTTTGTCAGATAAATAGCTGGCAAATGAGCAATTGTCGGAATAGCCAAATCATTTTGGATATAGTCAGCCAAACGAACCGTCGTCTCTTTGATATTAAATTTATTATTGCTGGCAGTCACACTGATAAAGTGTGGTGCCAAATCTTGCATGTTTTGCAGAGCTGCAATAATTTTGTCATTGCCTACTGCTGGGTTTGGAGGGAAAACTTCAAATGAGAGGGACGGTGTTTGACGTGACATATATACGAACCTTTTCTAGTTGATTTCTTTTTGAGCAACCATTGTAGGGAAAAATCGAATCTTACAATTTCTCACGAGCAGCTTTTGCAGCTTCTACAAGGCGGATCAAGCTTTCTTTCGTTTCTGGGATACCACGTGTTTTCAAACCACAGTCAGGATTAATCCATACTTTCTTGCTTGGTACTTTGGCAAGGATAGCTTCGATTGTGTGGTCGATTTCGCCTTCATTAGGCACACGAGGTGAGTGGATATCGTAAACCCCAGGTCCAACTTCTGTTTGGAAGTTTTTCGCTTTGAGTTCGTCCAAGATTTCAAGGTTTGATCGGCTAGCTTCAAATGAGATAACGTCTGCATCCAAGTTGTCGATAGCTGGGATGATATCTGTAAATTCTGAGTAACACATGTGAGTGTGGATTTGAGTATCTGGCGCTACAGTTGAGTGTACCAAGCGGAAGGCAGGAATTGCCCAGTCAAGGTAGTCTTCGTACCAGTCGCTACGACGAAGTGGCAATTTTTCACGAAGAGCAGCCTCGTCGATTTGGATGATTTTCACACCTGCAGCTTCAAGGTCAAGTACTTCATCCTTGATAGCAAGGGCGATTTGAAGTGTTGAATCCTTGATAGAAATGTCTTCACGTGGGAATGACCAGTTAAGAATTGTAACAGGTCCAGTCAACATTCCTTTAACAGGTTTGTTTGTACGGCTTTGTGCGTAGCTAGACCATTTAACAGTGATTGGGTTGAGACGAGTAACATCGCCCCAGATGATTGGTGGTTTAACCCCACGCATACCGTATGATTGTACCCAACCGTTCTTAGAGAAGAGGTAACCTGACAAGTTTTGACCGAAGTACTCAACCATGTCATTACGCTCGAATTCACCGTGTACAAGCACGTCAAATCCAACTTCTTCTTGCCATTTGATCCATTCGTCGATGGTTTCAGCAAGGAAGGCATCGTATTCTTCTTGTGACAATTCACCCTTACGGAAGGCCAAACGTTTAGCACGAACTTCCTTAGTTTGAGGGAATGAACCGATAGTTGTTGTTGGAAGGGCTGGAAGTTTGAAAGCTTCTTCTTGGATAGCTTCACGTTCTGCAAAGGCTGGCAAACGAGTGTAGTCTGCGTCAGTCAATCCAGCGATACGAGCACGAAGTTCAGCATTTTCACCAACACGCTCAGTCGCAAAGAGTTCTTTGTTAGCTGCAAGGGCTTCTTCACCTTGACCGTTGCGAATAGCATCCAAGTCACGGATCTCATCCAATTTCTCAACTGCAAATGCAAAGTGGTTCAAGATAGCTGGTTCAAATTCTTCGTTAGCAGTTGTAAATGGTACATGAAGAAGTGAGCATGAGCTAGTCAATACGATATTTTCAGCTGGAATTTGCTCAAGAACAGCCAAGCTCTTTTCGTAGTTGTTGCGCCAGATGTTCTTACCATTGACAATACCTGCATAAAGAGTCTTGTCAGCTGGGAAGCCACCTTTAACGAGTTCAAGAGTTTTCTTACCTTCAACGAAGTCCAGACCGATCGCATCTACTGGCAATTTCACAAGGTCAGCGTAAACGTCACGAACGTCTCCGAAGTAAGTTTGAAGCAAGACTTCAAGACCTTTCTTATTAGCCAAAAGTTTGTTGTAAAGGTTCAAGAAAAGAGCTTTTTCTTCAGCTGTCAAATCTTTTACAAGAGCCGCTTCGTCCAATTGGATACGAGTCGCACCAAGTTCAGCTAATTTTGCAAAAACTTCTTGGTAAGCAGCTACTAAGCTGTCTACGAAGTCTTCTGCTTTCACGCCTTCTTCAAAGTCTGACAATTGAAGGAAAGTGAATGGACCTACAAGGACAGGACGAGTGTTTAAACCAAGTTCTTTGGCTTCTTGGAACTCATCAAAAATCTTGTGTCCTGCAAGTTTGACTTGAGTATCTTTTTCAAATTTAGGAACGATGTAGTGATAGTTGGTGTTAAACCATTTCTTCATTGGAAGGGCGCGAACATCCCCTTTTTCTCCTTGGTAACCACGTCCCAAAGCGAAGTAGCGCTCAAGGTCAGACAAGTCCAAGTTTTGAACTGAAGCAGGCACCACGTTGAAGAGGAAGGCTGCATCTAGGAAGTTGTCATAGTGAGAAAAGTCATTTGATGGAATTTCAGTGATGCCCTTTTCTTTGACAATGTTCCAGTGTTTCGCACGCAATTCTTTTGCAGCTGCAAGGAGTTCTTCTTCTGAGATTTCTTTTCTAAAGTATTTTTCAGTTGTAAATTTTAATTCGCGGAATTCACCCAAACGTGGGAATCCGATAATAGTAGTTGACATGTTTTGTCCTCCAAAAATTGTTGTTGAAACTATCTTAACAGAAAAGAAACTGTCTGTATAATTGTAAAAAATTAGGCTTTGGTATAGTTTGAAACTATATCGCCATTTGGAGCATAAAAAAGATTTGGAGAAGAGTCTCCAAACCCTTGAAATATAATGATTGATAGTCTTTCATGCAAACAAAGTTCACAGTCCTAGATTCGCAATTAGGAGTCTGACTATGGCTTGTTATTAGAAAAGACTATAGGTCAGTTTAATCAACTTTTTTCCTGTTCAAGTGGAACGACTGCTAGTGTCTTTCCTAAACTGGCTAAAACTTTTAAGACCGTATCCAACTGAGGACTTGTCTTTCCTGTTTCCATCCTAGCAATAACAGGCTGGCTCACTCCACTAAGTTCTTCTAGCTTTTTCTGACTAATCCCTTGCTCACGTCTAGCCTCAATCAATTCACTCATGATAGCCACTCGCATATTACTTTCAAGGATTTCCTCCTTGGTAAAGAGTTGAGACCGAACATCATTCCAATTACTCCCAATGGCACTATTTTTCATCACTTAACCCTCTTTCTTTTAAGTCCTTCAGTTCAAGCTTGGCTTTTTAAAATTATAACTTAAAAGTTATTTAAAGTAAATCCAAATACTTATAAAAAGAAGACCTTAGAAAATTCTAAAGGTCTCATTTTTATGATTCGAAAAAATTACGAAAAGAGTTAAGCATTGGAGAACATCCTAACTGTCACTCCAGCTCTATCCCCTTCTCTCGCAGATTAGCCAGACATTCCTTATAGTAGGAGTCGTCATGTTCACTATAGATAGGACTGTTCAGCTTTTCCTCTGCTAAGTCTTGATAAGGTGGGCAGGTCTTGCCACGGTAGTTCTTGTCCAGCCACTCTGGACTGACATTGTATCCACGGTCAGCCATCTCCTCCATGATCAAGTCATGATAGGCATAGAGACGATAGGGCGAGTGGGTAAAGACATAGTCCACCGTCGCATGCTTTCTGCCCCAGCCATTGCCACGCAGAGCGCAGCACTCTCGATGTTGTCCCAAGAGCTGAGGACGGGGAAGTTGTGAAATCAAAGCCTCATGCCAAAGTCTCATGGGAGTCTCCTTTCAGCAAGGTAGAATTTTGAAGATAGCTATTTGGGTAACGTTCAAGTAAAGCTCTCGTCTTAGCAATTAAGTCTTCTTTGGTGGCATGACCAGAGTGATAACGCTCCAGTAAAAACATATAATCCTTGCGTTCAGTCTCCGTTGCTTTCTTCTTGAAATAGCCCCAAATATGCTGAAAAGCATTGCAAACCTGACCTCTGTGTTCTGGAATATGGCAGGCACAGTCAATCAGTTCCTGAACATGACTTACCTCTACCACTTCTTGCTTGAGATACTGGCGAATGTCCTTGTAAATATTGCTAGAATGGCTCAAGACCAGGTATTTGTTTCTAGCCCAGAGTTGTTGACAAAGGGCACGTTGGTTGTTATTATTCATAATTGACATTATACCATGATTACTCCAGAAACTCTGCCATTTTTATATCATAAGCATTTTGAAGATTGAGCCAAGTTTGCATGGAAACTCCGCTGAGCTTGGCTAACTTATGAGCCGTTTCTTTACTAATGGACTCCTCAGCATTGATAAGCTTGCTGACAGTCTTTGCAGAAACTCCCAAACGCTCCGCAAATTCTTTCTGCGATACGTTATAATCTTCAATCAACTCTTCAACATACTGACCTGGATGAAAAGCAATCAGGTCTTTGTATTCAACAATTTTATTACTCATAGTGATTGCTAACCTCCTCTATTTTTAGAATTTCGACTTCAACGGGACTTGGAAACACCTTTTCTAAATCCTCATCACGAAATTCTACAAACAACTGGTAGAAAAACTAATCTGTTAATCTACAAATTGTTCTCTAAATTATATTTTAACGACATTATGGCTTTCAATTACTATAAACATTATCAATAGAAAAATTTTGATCTGTTTCATTAATAACAATTCTTTTACTGACACATGGATTTATACTAACACAATCTATACTTTCATGATATACATACTCTAAAACAAATTGAACAAAATCATTTGGAAAAAAAATTCTCTTTACCGGCAATCTAATTTCATTTATAAACGTTTCTAAATCTGATTGTCCCGAGTAACTTTCATCTGTTCCATTCTTTTTATTCCTTGGATGCAATCCTTTGTGCATATGTTGTAGCTCATGTACTCTTTCCTCATATCCTGTTTCGTCAAAATCAATTCTTATATAATTCATGAAACAATATAGTAAAGATTCATATCTATCCGACTTAGAAGGACTTCCTGCTAATGCATCATCATCAATAGATGGAATATAAGATAAACTACATTTTACAACACTCCCCTGATTATCAAAACAATAATAAAAGCTAATAAATGAATCATCTAACAATTTCAACTGCCAGTTTCCATTGTTTTTTATTTCTCTATACATTTCATCATAATTTTCGTAAGTAAATTTACCTGTTTTTTCCCCAATTATAGAATTATTTATTAGAGTTTGACGATTAATATTTTCATACTTTTGAAATTCTAAAATAAAAGGAGAAAGAGGTTTTAGATTAGATAAACACTCTATTTGTTGCCTAATTAATTCTAATTCAGTCATTTTTTGAACCCAATTTTTGTTTTAATAATTGTTCCAGAATCTCAACTGGTAATTCCTGAGCAGCAATAATATTATTTTCTAATTTCTCATCACTATCTCCCATAATTCTAATTGACTCTTTTTGTTGCTCTGTAGGATAAATAAATTCAAGCTTATAATCATGATCTCGAGTTGCTTCAATCTCATCTTTCAAAAAATCCACTGTTTCTCCATATAGCCAAACTTTAACTTTAGCTCGAGTCATTGCTGTAAAAATTTCATTTCTATATGTACTATTTCTATTTGAAGTTTGAATTTTATTACAATTTATTAAATACACTAAATTCGCTTCATTACCTTTTGCTCTAAAAACAGTAGTATAAATAATAGAAGTTTCTGATTTTGTCATCGAAGGCGTTTTACCACTTACAAGTTTTATATGAACATTTTTATTTAATCCAGTATTATATAATATTTGGTCAAATATTAAGCTAAATTGATTGTAATTCTTCGTTAAATTATTTCCATCCATATCAATTAACATAATATCACTTGGTTTTACATCTTCTTCTCTAAGCAATCGAATCACTTCTGTGGCAACGATATTATTTTGTGATGACTTACTAATCACATGAATGGGGGCATCTATCTCTATTCCAGTATTATTCTCTTTAGTTCTTTCCAACGTAATATAATTTCCTGCTTTGAAATCTTGTCCGATATTTTTATATCCCATATCCAATAGTGTAGTTTCATCTACAAAATTTACCAAGGGAGTTTCTGACGAATCATCAACTTTTCTATAAACACCTAAACCTATCGCATGAGCTGTAGTAAGTATTTCTTTAGGCGCCCTATAACTAATATCTAGATTAATATCCTTACATCTAGAACTTTCTCCAAATATATCAACTTTCGAAGGTATAGAAACTTGTGCTCTCAGTGATTGTAGTTCGTCATAAGCATAAATTAAGTACCCTGTATGAACATCTCTTTTAAGTGTTTCTAATGCTAGATGAAAAAAATTAATCCCAAAATCTTGTGCCTCATCAATAAAAATATAATCGTAAGTTCCCTTATAATCCACCTGTTTCTTTAGTTCTTCATGTAAATTTTTACATACAAACTCAAAAGAATCCTCTTCACCAGCCTTTTCGACAGCTTCACTATAATTAAAATACTCACTATCAGTTTGTTCACAAATATCAGAATAAAATCCTCTACTTCCTTTCCCTCCCCAAGAATGAAAAATTTTAATATTATCAAAATTTGGCTCGTTGTACCTGTCATAATCTTTATAAAAATCGGTAAACATTTTTATCATACTACTTCGTAAAGAAGTTGTATAGAAAACAAAAGCAATCTTTAAATCTGGCTCTTGAAAATGTAAATAAGCCATTTTTTTTAGCATGAGAATAGTTTTCCCACTTCCAGCAAGTCCTCTAATTCTCTGATGAGAATCAATTGTACTGTGAACCATATTGAATTGTGTTTCATCATATTTTCCAATATAATTATTTCTTTTTTTAATTAAACTACCTAAAGTAGCTTCCGAACTTATTTCTCGATCATCAGTTTTTGTTAAATTAAAGGATTGCTGAATAGCCCTATTAACTTTTAATAACGTTTCATCAGATAAAATATCATTACCTTCAAATGTTTCAACACTTAATTCTGTAGAGGTATTTAGCAACTTTACATATTCTTTAAAGTTCAAAGTAATATCTACTAAGCTAGAATCTTGCGCCAAATAATAAATAAGACTATTTGAAAATACTTTTTCTTCAATATCATTCTCGTACAGGAGGTAAATTCCCGATTTTAGCAAAATAATTGCTTTTAAAAAATCTTTTCTACCATTTTCATTTATAATTGGATAACCGCAATATATATCTCCACAATATCCACTGCTTTCTAAAATCATTATGATATTTTCTATAACTGACTGAGTTTTTTACTCAATCTTTCAGTTTCACCAAATTTACTAATCATTTTTTCCCTCTATTCTTTTATAAACCTGTCCATTCATCAGCATTGGCAAAAGCCAATCGCGCAGTTGGGTGAGTTCTTGGTTTTGTTGTTGATTGATGATTATATTCTCTAATATACTTTCAAATTTTTCAAAAATCGAAGATAAATACTTATCTTTAGGCAGAATAACATTGATTGCTTTTAAATCCTTATCACTTAAATGACCTACTGTTGTTCTTGAGACTGATTTTTCTCGCAATTTGATAAAAGGTTCAATTTGATATTTAAGCACCATATTAGGTAATTTATCACTATTTACTTTTACAACTCGTTGATTAAGATAACAATCCTCTTTAATCCAATAATTCATATGGAAATTGCCATCCATACCAATTAAAACATCACCAACATTAATTTTATATTTATCTTCTACTTCTTCTGTAGAATAATTAGTGATATCATTTCCAAGAATGTCTCTAATTCTAATCACTGGAACACCTTCGCCTGTACTATTAAAATAATCAGTACTAAAAGGATAGCCATATTGAACATCTGCAATATCAAAAAGCTTCTCCACTCCCCACCCTTCTGGGATTTCGCGTTTGAGTTCTGGGTGATAGACCATCTTGCCACCTGATGATTTGTAGGGTTTGCCATTCTGGTCTGGGAAATCAAACTGCACAAACCAGTAGTCATAGAGGGTCTTGCCCATAGCTTCCAACTCTTGGTTGATATGGTTGTTTAAAGATATTTTATCATCTAAGGCCTTTAAAATTGAAACAATATTATTTTGTTCTTGAATTGAAATATCAGGTAATGAAACTTCTCTAATAGCTTTCATTGTGATATTTTTTTGAATCGCACCTTGAATATCTCTTAGTAATATTTTTTGTCCATAATCAGATTTTAGAAAATAATATATAAATTCTTCAGAGTAACCACAATTTTCTGCTAACTCAATTTTTGCTATATTACTACCTAGATGTGCATCGTAACTAGCATCAAAAATAGCTAGGTCGCCAACAGAACCTACATATGGTAAGACCAAACATTTTTTATTTAATTTACTTCTCTCAAGTTGATTTGATAATTCTTTTGGAATGTACCAATCAAAATTCTTATCTATTTTTCCATTTTGAACAGTTTTTCCAATAAATAACGGAACATCATCTTCTGAAATTTTCTCATGAGTATTATTTCCTTGAATATATTTTGTATGTTCAAAGCCTGCTAGTTTCGTAATAAATGATATGTTTCCTAGTTTAACTTCACTCATACTTCAACCCCTTCATCTGCTCTTCAATCTCCTGCTCCAGTGCCTGCGATTGCTGGAAGAGGTCTGAGAGTTTGTTTTGAAAGGCGGTCATCTTGGCTTCAAACTCTTCTGCTGTGATATCCACATAGTCAATCTTGATGTCAAAGTACTGACCTGCGCTTAGAGAGTAGTTTTTCTCCTTGATATCCTCATAGGAGACAGTGACTGAAAAGTCCTCGACGGCTTCCTTCTTGATAAAGGTCTCGACGATTTTTTGCTCTTCCTCAAGAGAGAGGACAGTCTTTTGGTTCTTGCCTTCCTTGACCTTGGTTCCGAGGTTTGAGGCATCGATGAGGACGACATCGCCCTTATTGTTCTTATCGATAAAGAGGATGGAGACGTTGGTACCTGTCGTCGCAAAGATATTAGACGGCATAGAGACAACACCTGCCAGCATTTGATTGTCCACCAAGTGTTGGCGGATGCTCTTGTCAATCCCTGACTGGGCTGTGATAAAGCCAGTCGGCAAGACAACAGCTGCCTGACCATCTGGCTTCAAGGAGTAGATGATATGCTGAACAAAGAGCTAAATCGCCATCTTGTCCTTAGACTTGGCTGGAACCTTTGGCACACCTGCAAAGAAACGCTCACTGGCTTCTGGCAAGCTCTCCACTTGGTCACGCCACTCTGAAAAGTCCAGCTTGAAAGGAGGGTTAGACACGATATAGTCCATCTTTTCAGGATGGCGATTGGCGATAATAGTATTTCCCTGTACGATATTATGAATGGAGTGCTGTAGTCCATTCAAGATCAGATTGAGACGGAGAAGATTGGATGATTTTTGCGAGATATCCTGACTATAAACAGTGGTTTTATCCACACCGATACGACTAGCCAGGTTCATCAGCAAGGTTCCAGAACCAGCAGACGGGTCGTAGATGCGTACATTTGACGGCTGGTCATTCCCCACTAAGATATCCGCGATAATCTTAGCTACAGAGTGAGGCGTGTAGTACTCGGCATACTTGCCACCACCATCTTTATTGTAATCCTTGATCATATACTCAAAGAGAGTCGAGAAAAAGTCGAAGCCTTGTGAAAAGATATCTTCGTCAAACTTGACACGTGCAAGAAGATTGATGATAGATTTTGCCACTTCGTTACGTTTACTACTATCTGAGATGGTATCTGTAATCAAACGCTCATCAAAGAGACGAATGGCCGTATCCCCGTCTGTGTGAACGGAGAAGATATCGTTATTGTCAATGGCAATTTGGTTGAGGGTATTTTCAAAAGTTTCGTAAAAAGTCGGCTCATTTTGCTGACGGTGGAGGGTTTCGATCAACTGCTCTGGCTTGAGCCAAGCCGTACTTGTACCGATATCCTCCAAGAGCCAGTCATAGTCGTCCTCACTCATAGTCAACAAATTTTCATAGGTGTTGGACTCATCTAGGACCTTGGCTTGATACAAAAACTTATCATTTAAAAATTTGTAGAGGAAAGACTGGGTGAGGAGTTTATACTCACCCGCTTCTCCTCCTAGTCCCGCATGGGTAAAGACAGCTTTCAAATCATCTACCAAGCCTTGGACTTGGACTTTGTATGTTTCATTCATTAGTGTTGGTATTCCTCTTCATATCCTTCAAATAGTGACTCGACGATATAATTAAAATCCTCTCTTGTCAAACTACTTGCAGATTGGTTAGTTTTCATTTCAATCCGAGCTTCTTCTCGAATCATCTTCTTAAGAAAGTCCTCGTTATCGAGTACTCCTTGATTTTGACCGATTTTACGGTCTAGTCTAACTTTAGAACCCTTGATGACATGGTAAATAGCAGGATAATCACTAACCATAGTCGAGTTAGTCACGTGCTTATAGGAACGAGCTGCCATCTCATCTCCATTAAAGTTCATGGTTAGACGTCTCATACGAGTATGATAATCCTCCACGGACTTAAAGAGTTCTTCATAGTCTTTTTGGGTTTCCTTGATATTCTCCATGGTAAATCCTTCTTGGCCATGGATCAGGTGTTTTTTCATGATGCGCTGGAATTCTTCGTAGAGAGAGACCCATTCAGGATCCTTTTCATCACGTTGTTTTTTAATCCCACCTGCCACTCGACGTTTCAAATCTTCCAGGTCATTGGCTGCTAGACGAAGTTCTTCTTCTGCAATCTTGACAAAGCTAAAGCTAGTTTCAGACATGGCAAGATTTAAGAGAGTTCGACTGGAGAAGTCGTCTGGCTTATCAATTAAGGACAGTGTCAGCATGCGCCTAGATAGGATATTGAACAGGGTTGCGATCTGAGCGATGTCAATCTGCTGGAGCAGGTGTTGGTAGCCGAGGAGACGGGCGATATTGTAGTACTGCTTGATAGACTCCAAGGCCTTACGAAGATCGATTAACTGCTTCTTATCCTTGATGTCGTTGATGGCTTGGGAGAAGTATTCTAGATTATCCGTTGGATAGTCGATGAGGATATGCTCGGTCTTGCTCAACTCTTGAGAAATCTCATCTGCTGATACAAAGAGAGAGCCAAAAACGTCCTCTCCATTTTCTCCTGTCAGAGCCGTATCATACTCTTGATTGAGCTCTTCCAGATAGGCACGATTGGTCTTGTCAAACTCCTTGGAAATATCCGCAAAGTCAATGACATAGCCAAAGAGGTAGTCCTTGTAGGGGCGATTGACACGGGTTAGAGTCTGTAAAAGATTGTGAGCCTTGATCTTGCGCCCTAGATAGAGGCGCTTGAGACGAGGTGCATCAAAGCCTGTCAGGAGCATAGAGTAGACGATGATGAGGTCAATCTTGCCTTCCTTGTAGGCGTCTACCTTGTCCTTCTTCTCTTCCTTGTCTCCTTCATCATGGAGGATGAGAGCGGAAGTCAAGGTGGTTGAGCCAGCTTTGCGTTGTTCTTCTAATTGTTTTTCAAACTCACGCGCCTGCTTGGACGAGTCACAGACGATCATGCCACCAATGGTCTGGTCATCAAAGACCAAATCACGCGCTCGATTAAAATCTTCAATGATAAAATCAAGCATAGGCTCCACATAGCGAGGATGGGCAAAGATATCTTCCTTGGAAAGGTCGCCACGTTGGATTTCTTCATTGATAGATCTGAGATTATCTTTATAAGAAGTCTCAATATCTTCTCGCATCAGGCGTAGGGTAAAGCCGTCATCGATAGACTGGTTGTAATAGTATTTGTGGATGTAATCCCCAAAGATATCACGCGTGGTCGCATGACTTTCCTTGGTCTTGCCATCCTTCTTGTAGGTGATGAGGGGCGTTCCAGTCAAGGCAATCTTAATGGCCTTAGTATCTGCCTGATAGAGATTTGGCAGGTAGGAACCTCGTTCATTGTAAGAACGGTGGGCTTCATCGATAAAGTAGATATTTTGACGACTGAGATCATAGCCAGAGCGGTCTGTCAGATCCGAATCATCCTTAAACTTCTGAATATTGACCACAGCTACGTCATAGCCGTCTTGTTTTTGATTCAGTTCTTGTGGGTTCTTGATGCGCTTAACCTTGAGGCCTCGTTTGGTGAATTCCTTAAAGGCCTGATCTGCCAAGTCCAGACGATCGACAACAAAGTAAAACTGAGGAACAATTCCCTCTTTTGAGAAATAGTTTGTTAGATAGCGAATATTAAAGAAGGCCAAGGCAGTCTTACCAGAACCTTGTGTATGCCAAATCACGCCTTTTTTGACGCCTTTTGCGATGGTTTCTTCAATAGCACGAGTCGCGAAATACTGAGGATAGCGCATGACGTGCTTCTGCAATTGCATCTGACCATCCTTGCTTTCTTCTTCGACATAGACCAGACCAAAACGAAGCATAAAGAGCAGACGTTCTTTGCTATACAAAGAAGAGAGAAAGGCATTGCAAGGTGTATCAGGGTTTAGGTTTGTTGTAAACTCTGGCTGAGACTTGAGGGCAAAGCGCTTCATATCTTCTAGGACAAAGTCGATTTGCTCCTCGGTTAGCGTGGCAAGGGAATGAAGGAAATCTTCTTCTCTTTCTTCTTTGAAAGCATTAAATTTGGTTTTTGAATAGGCGTTTGAACCGTAATAAGACCCCTGCTTTTGCTGACCTTGTCCACTGATATAAGGCAAGTTGTCAGACAGAGCTATCAACTGGGTGATGTTGTTGAAACGACGGAACTTGCGGTTTTCAAAACGGTATCTGGTTCTGTCTTGTTCGGACTGTATCCCAGTCTTCCCATCACGAATAGCATTGGGCTGCTTCACTTCGATATAAGAAAGAGGCAGACCGTTTACAAATATAACGATATCTGGACGAAATTCATCCTGACCATTTTGGCAAGTAACTTCAAGTGCCAGATGGAAAGTATTAGCTTCAGGATGCTCCCAGTCAATATAAACCGCCTCTTCTTGACCTTGCAGACGTTTAAAGAAAGAACGCCCCAAGTCGTTTTGATCCAATTCCAACTTGATATTGGCTAGCTCTCTTTCAAAGTCATCCTCTGTCAAGTAGTTGTTAAATTTTAAAAATTGCTCCTTAAAAACAGATACAAGGATGTTGGTATCTGGATCTCTTTCTGCAATTTCCTTCCCATTGCGAGGAAGATAGGTATAGCCCATACGCATGAGGTGCAAGGCTGCTGGAATTTGTACCCTGGTTAATTCAGAAAAATCTTTTTTCTTTGCCATAAAAACTTCCTTTTGCTAGTCAGAATTGTCTATTTTTACTAACAATATCTTTAGACTATCTCTCTAATTTATCACATGGTTAATTATCTATTATTATATCATAGTCCTATCAGAAAAACTTCCTCTCCCTCCCTACTTCAACGCACTTTTGACCTTTTTCTTGGTGATGATGCGGTCGTTTTTGTTGGCTAGGGATTTGAGTCTGGCTTCGAGCAGGATTTTTCTGCCTGCTTCGTTACGGGTGTAGACGAGTTGGTAGTTGCCTATATGTGGTGCGACGGCATTTTGGAAGAGCTGGGCCTCTTCCTTGCGTTTTTCAAAGAGACTAGGAACTACGAAATACTTGGATTGGCCAGCCGGTGCTTTTTGAGCTACTAAGAGGTAGCGTTGATTGTCCACTGGCGCAAAGAATTCTCCTAAGGTCTGAGAAAAGAGTTCCTTGTCTCGCATACTGCCACCCTTAAGATAGGCAAAAACGCAATAGCTATCCTTATCTTCTTCCACCTGCACGCGCGACCGATCATCGGAAAGATGCCCCATCTTTAGCATGGCATTACGAATACCTTCACCCGCCTGCCGTAGGCGTACATAAGGACTCTTGTAAAAGAAATAGCGAATCACGGTGTAGGCTAGAAAGAGGATGCTCAGTCCAAACAACCAGCGAATACTAGTTCCACGGACCCTAAAGATATAAAAGAGGAGATTGAGGGCCGTTAGCATAAAGGAATAACGGAGCCATTTTTCAGCATCAACAAGAGTGAGCAGAGGGATCTGCTTGCGATCTGTTGCTACCTCATTGACAATCTCTAGCTTATCCGCAACTACCAACGCCTCCTGCCATTTTTTGCGAAGGGTGGTACGGTCCTTGGACAATTCCTTGATTTTCTGATTATAGGCTTGAATCTTATTTTTCTTAAAGGGTGGTTTAGGGAAGTCCAAGCGATCCAGACCTGTCTCGATGGTATCCTCCTTATAGGACAAGCCAAGGAAGTGGTCCATACGACGGGCAAGAGTTTGCAGGTCCTGATATGGATTGAGGTCTTGTTCTTCTTGATCCTCCTTAGAAAAGGCTGGATTTTTGTATGGTTTGATAGCTACAAGGTGCCAGATATTGCTGGTCTTATCTGGATGTCCTGGCCAGATACGGATAGCACGGCCTCGCATCTGATTACTGAGCATAAAGCTTCCGACAAAACTTCCTAGGATGAGAGAGTTGACGCAAGGCGCATCCCATCCTTCTCCCAAGAGTGACTTGGTTCCGACCAAGACCTGGATAGAACCACGTTGGAAGAGCTCGGTCACAGCAGCGACCATCCCCTTAAAGCTAGATGGAAATCCTACTTGGAGATAGGCACCTTGGTCGAGTTTTCCGATAGCAGAGAAGCTTAAGCTGGTATTTGGGATGAGGGCTTCGAGTTCTGACTTGACACTAGCCGGTATGATAACGACACTACCTGAAAGGACTGCTATGTGGACAGAAAGGCCTTGTTTTTGCGCACTTCGGCGAATAGTTTCAAAGTATGGGAGGACACCTAATTGCGTGATTGGCGCTTGGTCATCTCCCAGATAACTAGCAAAATCCTTGCGGATATAGTCCGCCAAGACTAACTGTCTCAAGTCCTGACCTAGACTGGCATACTCGGTTTCAAAGATTGAAGCAATACCAGCCAGTTTTCCTAGAGATTGATTGAGGATTTGGTCATTGGCCTTGGATTTTACCAAGAAGACCTGACGTTTTTCAATCAGCCCTCTTGATTTCAATTCGGCTTCTATCTTTTTCTTTGTCTCCTGTGGATCCTCATACCAATCAGGTGTCTGATAGAGGAGGCCTTGCAAGAGGACTTCGAGCCAGTAGTAATTAAGAGCAGGTAAGCCTTCAGCACCTAATAAATCTCGTAAGTGCTTAGGAATTTCTAGCTTTTGAGCCTGTAGATAAATGAGTAGCGCTGAGAGATACTTGGGATCTTCAAGGAGCATATCCGCAGCGATTTCCCCTTTAAGGACCTTGGAAGTCCTAATCAGCTCTTGAAAATCAGGATCAACGACTAGTTGGCTGACATACTGCCACTTGGTATCCTCAAATTCTTCCAGGCGTTTGTCTTCTTCCTTGGTTGGAAAACAGATATAGACAAAGTCCTGATGAGGGCAGAGGGTGTCTTCCTTGACTAGTTCTGGCACTGTGATTTCTTGGTCAATCTCGCCACACATCTGGAGATAGCGATCCCAGAGTTCTGGCTCACTATCATAAGGAGGTGTTGCTGTGAGAGAGATAATTTGCAGTTGTTGGTAATTTTTACGGAAGTCTTCTAGGCTTTTCCACCATTCATTTCTCAAGTGATGGCATTCGTCCAGACAGAGGGTTTTAACACCCCTTTCCTTGAGGCTGGCAATTAGGTCAAAGCCGACAAAGTCTTCAACCTCACCATTATCTTCTTGCGATTGTACTTGTTGCATAGCGCTGTGAAAGGCTTGGTAGGTGGCGATGGTGATTTGCTTCATGTCCTTAAGATTTTGAGACACGAGACTTGTGATCTGGTCCTCATCCTCTAAAAAGGCCTTGCGAATCCTATCCACCCATTGTTCCCGAATGGTAACAGTCGGCACCAAAACCAGAGCTGGCTTATCAAAGCGGGCAATCAACTCGATACCAATGGTTGTTTTCCCAGAACCTGGTGCTGCCACCAAGTGGACATGTCCATCTGCTTGATATTCCTGAAAGTTATCCAAGACCTGTCTTTGGTAGTTGCGCCAAGTGCCATTAAACTTCAATCCTAACATGATTTTCCTCATTCTAAGCTGCCATTTTCTTATTTCCATTTTACCATACTTGAGGCAAAGTCACATGAAGTACCCCATATAGTCTTTCTCCTCAAAATATGGTATAGTAGAATCATACTACTCAAGAGGAGTTTACATGTCACACGATAAACAAATGAAAGCTGTTTCTCCCCTTCTACAGCAAGCAATTAATATTTCTTCCATCATCGGTGGAGTTGGTACTTTGATTTTCTGTATCTGGGCCTATCATGCTGGAGTCTTGCATTCCAAGGAAACCCTATCTTCCTTTATCCAAAAGGCCGGTATCTGGGGCCCACCACTCTTTATCTTTTTACAGATATTGCAGACGGTCGTTCCCATCATTCCTGGTGCTCTAACCTCTGTGGCAGGTGTCTTTATCTACGGGCATATCATAGGCACTATCTACAACTATATTGGTATTGTTATTGGTTGCGCCATTATCTTTTACCTGGTGCGTCTCTACGGAGCACCCTTTGTTCAGTCTGTCGTCAGCAAGCGTACCTATGATAAGTACATCGGTTGGCTAGACAAGGGCAATCGCTTTGATCGATTCTTTATCTTTATGATGATTTGGCCGGTTAGTCCAGCGGACTTTCTCTGTATGCTGGCAGCTCTAACCAAGATGAGCTTCAAACGCTATATGACCATTATCATCCTAACCAAGCCTTTTACTCTAGTTGTTTATACCTATGGCTTGACCTATATCATTGGTTACTTTTGGCAAATGTTCGCCTGATCACTAAAAAAGTTGGGCAAAAACTTAATTTTATACTCAATGAAAATCAAAGAGCAAACTAGGAAACTAGCCGCAGGTTGCTCAAAACACCGTTTTGAGGTTGTGGATAGAACTAACGAAGTCAGTAACACATATACGGCAAGGCGACGTTGACGCAGTTTGAAGAGATTTTCGAAGAGTATTATCAGAAAATGAAAAAAATAAAACGCATAGTATCAAGGTTTTTCAACACCTGATAGTATGCGTTTTCTGATTTTAATAACTTTTTGACCAGCCTCTTTTTGTTAAGCTTCTTTTTTCAATAGGAGAGAAACAAGGACTGATGTCGCAATCACCCATGCTCCTAGAATAATAAAGGTCATTCGACCATCTGTAGTCACCAAGCCAATTCCTGAAAGAACAAATGGTGTTAAGGAGGCACCAAAACTACATCCCAAAACCGCATAGGAAGTTGCTTTGTTGAGAAGCTTTGCTGGGATTCTCTCAGAAATTAACTGAAAGACTGTCGTAAGGGCAATGCTATAGGCAAATCCTCCTAAGACAGAACCTGCAACGACAACCCAGATAGAAGGGGAAAGAGCAATGATGATTTGCCCAATACCAAAGGTTACACCCGCAACCAATAACAATTTTTCCTTAAAGGCAGAGATGAGGAAAGAAAAGCTAATTCCCGCCAGAATCCCAATCAACTGCATGGCACTGAGTACCAGACTAGACAATTGAGCATCTCCAAAGCCTGCCTCAATCATGAGACTAGGAATACGGAAGGTAATAGCTGTATTGGTACATACAATGACTGCAGCACCGATAGCTAGAAAGAAAATCAACTGTTTCATGGAGCGAGTTAGTTTGACTACTTCTTCTGTCTTTTGCTTAGACTCATGAACTTCTGCTTTTCCATAAGGGACAAAGAGAAGGAAGAGTACAAGAACCACTAAACCTGCTGCATAGGCTAGGAAGGTTGCAGTCCATCCAAAGGCCAAGAGTTGACCAACTGCCAGAGTCAAGATAGAAGCTCCCACTACCTCAGCTGACCCACGAAAACCAAGCATCTGGATACGAGTCTTACCATGGTAGCGTTCACTGATGATAGAGATAGCCTTGGCGTTTAGCATCCCCACACCAATTCCAAAAAGAAGACGAGTGGCAAAGACAAAGTAGTATCCCTGATACCAGAAGGGAGCTGTTCCACTGATTGATAAAATCAAAAGTCCCAAAGTCAACTGGAGACGTTCAGGAAAAATCCGTTCTAAAACTCCATTTAAGAGGAGCATGGCCATAATCCCAAAGGATGGAAGGCTGACCAAGAGCTCGACCTGGCCAGTCGAATAGCCCTGATAATAGTCAAACATGGCTGGTAGGGCACTCGATATTGAAAATGATGTGATCAATACTAACGACAGGGAAAGTATACTCACTTTTTCCAAAAATTGTTTCATTTTATCCTCATTCATTATTTATGTTAAGTCAAAAGAGCTAGATATTACTGTAGAGATAAAAGATATCTTTCATCTAGTCCCTATAACTCTTTTAGCAAAAAGGTCCTTTCCTATCATACACTGTTTCCCAAAAATTGGCAAGCAACTGATACTCAATGAAAATCAAAGAGCAAACTAGGAAGCAAGCCGCAGGTTGCTCAAAACACTGTTTTGAGGTTGTGGATAGAACTGACGAAGTCAATAACAAATATACGCCAAGACGAAGCTGACGTGGTTTGAAGAGATTTTTGAAGAGTATGATTTATAAGTTCAACATAAAAAGTAGGGCCATCAGACTCTGCGAAGCCTTGATGGTATCCTACTTTTATAGATTTTAGTAAACTATCTTACTTAGATTTTCAAGAATCGACGCATTGAGATTCCTGAACCAAGTGAACCGATACAGATTCCAATGAGGAACAAAAGACCGATCATCAATGGAATAAAGGTATCTGGAGTAATCAAGGATAGGTTTTGTCCAACCAAAGATGGGTTGACAGATTGGAATACTCGGTTATAGATAAAGTAAACCAAAACTGATGGAAGAGCTGCTCCCAACAAACCAATAAATGCACCTTCTAGCAAGAATGGGCCACGGATGTAGCTGTTTTTAGCACCAACCAAACGCATGATTTGGATTTCACGACTACGTGAAATGATAGTAATACGAATGGTATTTGAGATCAAGAAGACTGCGATAAAGATCAAGAGTCCTGCAATGAACAATCCCCAAACACGGATGAAGGAAGCCAACTTGAAGAGACGCTCCGTATTGGCACCACCGTCTTGAACCTCAGAAACTCCTTCGATTTTCTTAGCTTCTTCAGCGACTGGTTTCACATCACTTGGTGAATTGGTATCGACGATGTAGGCATCATGAAGAGGATTGGCATCTCCTTCAAAAACCTTCCACTCGTCACCCATGGTTTCAGTCAGCTTTTGGTACTGCTCTTCTTTACTTGAGAAAGTTACACTTTTAACAGCTGGCATAGCCTTGAGGGCATCATAAACCTTGTGGTAATCATTGTTTGTAACTGTTTGCCCCTCTTTGACGATGGTTTCACTATTGTCTTCAACGTCTTTACGGACATAAACCATGACGCGGACGTTGTTTTCGATATCCGTTGCCAATTTTGCAGTATTAAAGATAACTGAGGCAAAAATAGCAACCAAGGTCAAGGTAATCATTACTGAACTGACAGCAGCAATGGTCATCCACCCATTACGCTTTAAACTCTTTAAAGCTTCGAATAGGTGGCGGAAAAATCTACTAATCATCGTATCCGTACTCTCCTTTCGCTTCGTCACGAACCACACGACCATTCTCGATGGCAATGACACGGTGGCGCAAGGTATTTACGATTTGGCTATTGTGGGTCGCCATCAAAACAGTCGTACCTTGGAGATTGATGCGCTCCAAGAGGTTCATGATTTCCCATGAGTTATCTGGGTCCAAGTTCCCTGTTGGTTCGTCGGCAATCAATACCTTAGGATTGTTTACGATAGCACGAGCAATGGCGATACGTTGTTGCTCACCACCTGATAATTCATTAGGAAATGAACGAACCTTATGCTTCAAGCCAACAAGATCCAAAACTTCCATAACACGTTTTTTGATATTGCGACGGCTTTCACCGACAACCTCCATTGCGTAAGCAATGTTCTCATAAACAGTTTTCTTTGGCAAGAGTTTGTAATCCTGAAAGACGACGCCTACGTTTCTACGCAAAAGCGGGATATCTCTCTTTTTAATCTTAACAAGATTAAAACCTGCAACCTGCAAACTTCCTTTTTCAACTTTAACTTCACGGTACAAGGCACGGATAAAAGTTGACTTACCTGCACCTGAAGGACCTACGATATAGGCAAACTCTCCTGGTTCAATGTTCACAGAGACGCCACGTAGGGCTGTTGTCCCGTTGTCATACTTTTTGACAACATCTCTCATTTCAATGATCGACATGTGACTTCCTTTCTTTTAACTAATACGCCATTTTAGATAGGCATCGATGAAACCATCTAAGTCCCCATCCATAACCTTATCTACCTGCGCAACTTCAAAACTGGTACGGTGATCTTTCACCATGGTATAAGGGGTGAATACATAGGAGCGAATCTGGCTTCCCCATGTGATTTCTTTCTTATCCCCCTTAAGGGCATCTACCTCAGCAGCTTTCTTTTCCTGCTCCATTTGATAGAGTTTTGCCTGGAGCATCTTCATCGCACGATCACGGTTTCCGTACTGAGTACGGTCAACGGTTGATGCAACGACAATCCCTGTCGGAATGTGGGTCAAACGGACACCTGTTGAAACCTTGTTGACGTTTTGTCCACCTGCTCCACCTGAGCGGAAAGTATCCATCTTGATATCATCTTCTCGGATGTCAACTTCAATAGTATCATCCAACTCTGGCATAACTTCTACAGAAGTAAAGGAGGTGTGACGACGCTTAGCTGAGTCAAATGGCGAGATACGTACCAGACGGTGAACTCCCATCTCTGACTTGAGAAGTCCATAAGCATTTGGCCCTTCAAAAGACAAGGTCACTGACTTAATACCTGCTTCATCACCAGCTTGATAATTCAAGACTTCAACCTTGAAACCTTTGGCGTTACCATAACGAGTATACATACGAAGAAGCATATCGCCCCAGTCTTGGGCTTCTGTTCCACCAGAACCTGGGTGAATCTCTAAAATAGCATTGTTATGATCATAGGGCTCTGACAAGAGCAGAGTCATCTCGTAGCTAGTCATCATCTGATCTAGCTCAGCTAACTTCTCCACCAACTCATCTTTAACAGACTCATCCTCTGCTAAAAAGTCTAGTAAGATTTCAGCTTCATCCTGCAACTCCTCCATCTTATGGAAAGTATTGTAGGTGTTTTTTAGTTCATTTAATTCTTGCGACGTTTTTTGGGCCGCAATATTATCGTTCCAAAAATCAGGTTCTGTCATTTTGTTTTCCAAAATGGCAATTTCTTCTTCTAACCCTTCGAGGTCAAAGAGACCCCCTAAAAGAAGCTAATTTTTCACGATTGGCGTCAATTTTTTGACGAATTTCTGAAATGTCCATATATACTCCTTTTTTGTATCGTTTTATTATACCATAATTTTTCTTATTTATCTAATCGGTGTTTTTTAAAATTTCTTATCACAATATTTCTATTTGAAGACGAGAGGGCTATTCTCAATCATTTAGTGTGTGAGAAATAGAAAACATCTCAGAGCAGATCAAGTTTCTTATCCAAAAAACATTGATCGATTCTCTGAGATGTATATAAATACTATTTTAAAAGAGAAGTATCTGACAGTGCTGAACGTAGCACCTAATCAGCTTTCTAGCAAAGCAACTAAGATCATTCTTTATCTGCCTTCAAAATCGGTTTTGTTTCAGCAGCTTCATCTTTTTCATTGACTTCTGCCGATTTTTCTTCCTTCTCTACTGGCTTATCAGAATCCTTCTTAGGCTCTTCTTGACTTCCCTGAACTTCTACTTTATCAGGATTCAAGCTCCAAATACCATCTTGATTGACCTTGTAACCATCAGGTGTTGTTCCATTTCTAAATAAGGAACCATAACTCCACTAATCGCAATTGATTTCAATACATTTACACTTACTTTCGATAAGCCTTTATGCTATGGCTATACCACTCCTGCATTTCTTTTGATGGTGGAGTCATGTAATCTCCATACATTTGTGTAAGAAAAACATCATAGTTTTTAGGAATGGGCAACATTCTTCCTTCAAACTCGGTTAAAATCAGTTCCTTACAAGCATCTATTGGAAAAACACCTTTCATTCCCTCTTTGTCAACTCCGATAGGCCCTTCATAGAGTGGTTGATCTGTCACACTATTTTTAACTAACTCATCTATTTTCTTATAGAAATATCTCGGATTAACCAGTCTGAGAGGATACCAAGTACACAAGCGAAGGAAATCTTTTAATTTGCTATCTCCGTGAACCGCACGTTCTTTTTTGATATAGGCAAGCTGACGCAAGGCAACATATTTATAACTCTTATCAACGATGCTCAAATCTGAAAATTGGTCAATTGGGAAGACATCAATGAACAAACTTGTATCATGGCGCTTGTATTTTACATTATCTTCAATAACTGTTGATGTATCTAAAATAGCTGCAAAATTATGGAAATACCATGAAGAGGTATCGTAAGAAAGAACACGATATACAGGATGGTTATCCTCCTCAATCGCTTTTAATAGACGGTTATAGTCTTTTCTATACAGTGAGATATCGATATCATCATCCCAAGGAATCATTCCCTTATGGCGAACAGCTCCCAGCATGGTTCCATAGCTGAGGAAATAAGAAATATCATTTTTCTTACAAATTTCATCAACATAGTCCAAAATACCTAGTTGAATTTCTTTAATCTCATTTTTT
Organism: Streptococcus infantis; assembly: GCF_047464415.1. Classification (GTDB taxonomy): domain Bacteria; phylum Bacillota; class Bacilli; order Lactobacillales; family Streptococcaceae; genus Streptococcus; species Streptococcus infantis_AE. The sequence continues at coordinate 138,016 of NZ_JASHBX010000005.1, forward strand.
TCTAAGTACTGCATTTAATCCTCCAATTTATAGGCTTCAAATTCGTGACTATAAAACTGTTTTTCTTTTGGTGGGAGAGTCATATAATCACCATAATATTGTTTTAAGACAGCATCAAATTGCTTGGGAGCTGGAAGAAGAAGATTTTCAAAAGGTATTTCAATCAGTTCATCAAACAAATCACTTGGAAAAACTTCCTTTTCCTTAGCTTTTGATGGTATAAAAGCTAGGTGTTTCCCATCTTCTACCCTATATTTTTTAATTTGCTTTTCGATTTGATTCGCGAAAAATCGCGGAGAAATAGGACGAAAGATAAACCAGAAGAAGGAACGAATTAAGTCTTTTAACTTACTATCCCCATAAACAATATTCTTATGCTTACTGAAGGACAATAACTTAAAGCTTTCCAACTTATAGCAAACATCGATAACCTTAGTATCGTTGAAAGAATCCATTGGAAAAATATCAATGAAAATTCCAGAATCATAAGTCTTTGTATTTCGTGTATCCACTATTCTCGTTGTCGGATCTACAACCTTTATAAAATTATTATAGTAGTGGTCATCAGTTTCCAAAGCTAAAATCTTATATTTAGATTGTTCTTGTTGAAATAACTGGATAAAACATTCGTAGTTTTCACGGGTCATAGAGAGGTCTATATCATCATCCCAGGGGATAAAACCCTTGTGACGAATAGCTCCAATCAAGGTACCATAATTGATAAAATAATCAATATCATGCTTCTTACAAAACGAGTCAATAAAAGCTAAAATATCAAGTTCAATCTGCTTAGCTTCTTCAATGCTTAATCTTCTCATCTAATCCTCCTAAGATTTTTTTATACGTTTTTTGAGAGAAATAAAATATCCTAAAAATTCATAAAAGATACTATCTTTGGTCCAAACCAGTAAACCAATATAGCTAAAAGCTGATAAGACCATGATGATCAACATATTGACCAAGAAAGGTAGGTTGATAACCATTTTGACCGGATAAACAAAATTGACTAAAAAGTAGATCGGAACAAATGTCAATGCGAAAAGTGAATACCGCACCGTATATTTGAAGATATTTCCTAGGTTAATGAGCTTGGTCTTATGAATAAAGATAACATAAAGTATTAGTAGAAAACTTTCTGATATCATAGTTGTAATTAGATAATACTCGGGTGTAATGACGTTTTTTAAATAGAGTAGACTATCCAGAACTAGATTCAATCCACCAGCAAATAGGGTATAGACTGTAATTCTTTTTTCAAATCCATTTGTAAAGAGAATTTGAGATCCTAAAATAGTTTCTAAAGCAAGAATAATGGTACGAAATGCAAAGAGGGAGGTCAAGATTCCACCACCAATATATTTCTCACTACCATACAGAAGAATTGCATAAGGCCCTAAAATCATCAATCCAAAACTAAGTGGAATAATGAAGAAGTTGAAAATGCGACTTCCTCGATTTACCAAATTTACATACTCTTCTTTTTTTCCAATACCTAGATAGTAGCTTAAGCGAGGAACACTGACTCCAATCGCACCCGTAACAACACCTGCGATAACAGTTACAATCCGTTGTGCCATCGTATAGTAACTGACATTTACATCAACTCCAGTTTTTACCAAAAAAAGACGATCCAGGAAGGTAAATAACATATTGGCATTGGCAAAGATCAGCATGGCTGTCAAAGGTAGGAAAAGAGGTTTAAATTCTTCTAATGTAACCTTAACAAACTGGATATCTCTTTTAATCCAAAAATAACTAATGAGATAATTGATGAGAGTTGAAAGACTCATAATCAATGTATAGGCAACAATATCATGCTCATTTTTCACAAATAAAAAGATGGATACCAGCATGAGAATACGGATGAAGGCTGTTTTATAAAATAAAAAGCTATAATTCTCAAGCGCTTCATTCACCCATTCAATTGAGAAGATTTGTGCAATCAGTTGGACTCCCATTACTAAAAAGATCTTTTTGATGACAGGATTACTATTAAAGAATAAGGGATAGGAGAAAAGATATACGATACTTGTAATAATCGTACAAGCTACACACAAATAAAAAAGACTTGAAAAGACTTTATTTAATTCCTTCTTATTATCTTTGACATTACTAATAGCTCGAAGTCCGTAATTATAGACTCCATAGGTTGCAAAGGGCAAGAAAAAAGACAGAATGGTATCAACAGAGTTGAAATAACCAAAGTCTGTTCGATCTAGAACACGTGCTACATAGGTACCAGTCAATATTGGAAAAATTATATTTAAAACACGGATTCCCATATAAGCCAGGGCATTTAATTTTATACTTTTCATTCAATTTACCTCGTCGATTTATTATATCATAAAGTTAGTAAAAAAAAACTATTTGACTGGGAAATCTGTTCCTCAAGTCATGTTTACCTTATCTCTGACGAAATCTTATCCAAATTCTCTAGAAGTCTTTTCTACATCATTCTTTTAAATCTGAATTTTTCCCAAAAACAAAGGAGGACCATTCGAGTCCTCCTTTGTCTTAGATGATTTTTAATTCTTTATGTAAATCAAATCATTAGAGTGCAAAAGTAATCACACCTAAAACTGAACGGTTTAGATTTCTCACTTCTTGCATACTTTCTTCAAATTTCTTATAGCGAGTAACACCATATTCTTCTACGAAAAGTACATTCTCAAATGCTAAAAGATCTTTGACATTTTGCAAGTTAACAAACTGAACACCCTCAAGATTCAATTTGTATTCTGCTTGTAATTTATTCAAAATACGATTATCTGAACTTACGATTGCTAGTGGTTGACCTTGACACTTGTAACTCAATAGTTCAGAAAGATTTTCAAGAGTTGTAATAGTTGAAACGAAGTCTACTTGATAAGCAGAGAAATCGCCTGCACGATTAATAGTTGGGTTGAAGAGGTAAACTAGAACATTCGCCATGATCACTAGGATGACACAGAGAATACCAATAATCACTAAGCGCAAGATCAAATTTTTCAAGTTAAAGCCAAGAGCAACTTCTCCATTCGGAGTCAATTCTTTAGAGTTAACTGTTTCAAGTTTTTCAATCTTAACGTCTGTATAGGTAGACTTGAACTTGTCAATCAATGAATCAAATTTGCTTTCAAGGAAATCATTTACTTCCTTACTTGGAGTTAAAATTTTAACAGTTACACCTGCATCATCAATCAATGGGTTAATCGTTAATTTTTTTGTCCAATAGTCACTTGCAGAATTCTTCAATGCTGTTTCTGTTGTATCTAAATCTTTAGCGATTTCTTTCATTTTATCAGAATCAACATCATTGAAAAGAAAGGCACCGTTTAGATTACCATCAATTAGTTTTGCATAGAAGTCACTATAACCACCAACTTGATGATTCAAAATTGTTTTTGATGATGTTTCTGGAGCAGTTATCTTATAGGTGATATAAGTAGAATAACTAGTAGAATCTTTGACTGTATTTTTATTTTTAACAGCTTTTAAAGTAAATGGTACAGCTATGAGAGCAAATAAGGCTAGTAAAGCTAGCAAATTCACTTTACGTTTTTTATAAAGATTTGCGAACAAATCAGCTACAGAATAATGTTCAAACATGTATTTCCCCTTTTTTGATTAAGTGATGATTTTCTTTTGTAAGCATTTTTGCCACGAAAATGATAATAAGAACAATTCCCCAGAATTGCATTGTAAAAAGATTAAAGAAACTCTCTGAAAAGCTACTTCTAGGCATAAAGAATAAATTATTCAAGATTAGCAAAGATAATGCAAATAAGATTGTTCTTGAGCGATAAGCTACTTGCAGCATAGCTATAAAGAGCATACCAAGTAAGATACTTAGTAGAAATAATCCCAACATACCATAATCAGTATACAATTCCATGATATAACTACTTCCAATACCATGGCCTCTTAAATATTCTTTATTTAGAACAAGATAAGATAAATTGTGGGCATAACTATTACTATCGATCGCTAGTTCAATACTATTTGTCGTATGTTCAAATGGTTTGGCGCCAAATATGATTCCGATACTACCTCTCGCAAAATAGTCAACAACCGGACCAAAAGTGAAATTTCGGAAGTCTCTATACGGAAGACTACTATTGTACAAGAATCCTCTCGCTAAAACTCCAAAACTAGTTCCTTGTTTATAAATGAAATCGAGTAATAAATCAAAAACTCCACTATGAGATACTTGGGCGTTATCACGAACATAGTTTAGTGCTCCCATCGCAAGCATGAGAACAGGTGTTCCAAGATAAATAGCCAATTTTTCTTTGAAACCAATCCATTTCCCTTTCTCCGTTTGTTCACGCATAAAGTAGTAAACAAAGGCAAAAATCAAACTTAGAATAAAGGGATTTCTGGTACCAATTACTAAGTGAATCAAGTTAGCCGCGATATAGGCAACTAAAACCATTGTCGCATGTGACTTTTTAGGTTTGGTTGCTAAGTAAACACACATGGCATAAACCGTGAAAGTCGATAAGATATAGGTAAAGTAAGGCAATTGACTTTCAAAATTTGCATAATAATTGTAATAAGAAGTTTGCAAACGGTATAGCAAACGCTCAAATAGTCTAAGGAAATAAAATGGATAGGTGAGTAGAAATACACTCAATGACACAAAACGTAATTTTTTTATATAATTGACATTCACTGTTTTTTCTACTTTTACAGGAGCTTTGCTTTTTCGAACAAGATAATAATTGGCTATAAAACCACCTATTGTCAGTCCTAAAATAGAAACAATGACAACTAGGAAAGCAAATCGATAAGCAATTGGTTGGTAGGTGTCTAGCGCTCCATCTCTAAAATAATCAATGGTGGGTCTGGATACCAAAAATATAAAAATTGTGATAAAGAATATAAAGTGAATCAAATAGTATTTGATATTATTCCAGCAAAGTAGCAGACTGCTAATTAAGAGCAAAAGCAAAGTTGTCAGAAGTCCTACGTTATTACTGGTAAACAAATAAGTGATTCCGCTTATTATGGTTACGATATAGCTTAGAATCGTAACCGTTAGCAACATTCGTTTGCCATCAACCATCTCAGCCCTCCTTTTCTAATTAATTTTTTTCGATTGCTCAATATTTTTAAACAATAATATTCTATACAATCTTACATTTACAAATAAGGCTAAAGCACTAATACGTCTTCCTTTCCTAAAAATGGTATTTTTGAAAATAGCAAAGGCATGTTTTTTCAAGTAGCCATAAATCCTTGGATAGTCTTTAAACTCTTTGAAATTATCATCTAGAAGCATTTTATCCAAGATAAAGAAATGTGCATATGCCAGTCTAAAGAAAGCTACTTCTGTTAAGTTTGGATATTCCTTGACGACTTCAGTATAAAATTTTTGATAAATATCAATGTAAGCTAAGTCTTTTTCCGCATATGGTTTGGTAGTAATACTATCTCCTCGGTGGAAATAATAATAGTACGGTTTGGTATTCACAACATACTTTTTAGCTACTTTAATGAGATCAAAATGATAATAGGCATCTTCATAAATCAAGCCTTTTGGAAAAGTTAACTGTGCTGCAATCTCCTTTTTGATGAGTTTGTTACAAATAGTACCAGGTATTTTCTCACCAATTAAATATTCTCTAAGGAATGTTTCGGTATCGCATATAAAATAATCATCCTGATTTTCAGTCTGCGGACTCTCACTATTGGCATAGACATTCATAACCCCACAGCTGGAAACATCCGCATCTTCATTGACTAATTGTTGGTATAAGCTAGCAATCATTTCAGGATGTAAATAATCATCCGAATCTATAAAAATAACATAGTCTCCGTGGGCTTGCTTCAATCCATCATTTCGAGCTTGAGACAAGCCTTCGTTTTCCTTGTGATAAACCAAAACTCGTTCATCTTGTTCAGCAATTTGTTCACACAAGCGACCACTTTCATCTGTCGCCCCATCATCAACGAGAATGATTTCGAGGTTTTGATAGGTTTGTTGCTGAATGGATGCTATGGATTTTTCAAGGTATTGCGCCACATTATAGACTGGAACAATGACACTAATTAATGCAGTTTCCATGCTACTCCTCTATTAGTTTTTCTACTTGTTCAATTTGTTTAGCAATCGTAAATTGTTGAATAAATTGGCTAGACTCATTAACATCAAAGCTTGATGCAACTGTCATGTAGTTTTCAATTGCTTGAGCTGCTTCTTGATTGCTTTTAATGATTTTACCAAATCGTCCTTCCTGAGATAATTCCTCTGCTCCCCCAACTTCAGTAGATACAAAGGGAACTCCCAGACTCAAGGCCTCAACATAGACTCCAGGAAAACCTTCCTGTTTGGACATGGATAAAAGAACTTTCATCTTAGAAAGATACTGATACGGATTCTTTTGATACCCAAGGAAATGAACGTAATCCTCAAGTTGATACTCTTTGACTCGTTTTTTCAGTTCCTCTTCCATATCACCAGCCCCTATAAAGTAGTGATGGTATTTCTTGCCTTGCTGGTGCAACAGTCGTATAACTTCTAATACTCGGTCAGAACCTTTATTTTCTTCAATACGTCCAATAGTACAGATGCTCTGAGGAGCTATCTCAATAGCCACCTTCTCTTTTGATTTTTCCAAAATGCTTTCAAAATCATAACCATTATAGACTGTTACTAATTTCTGTGAGTAATCTGGATAAACTTCTTTGATAGAATTGCTGGTTTTTTTTGAAATTCCCACTATCCTATCAGCAGCATCCAATTGTCGTCTATGAGAATCACGCTTCGAACTATCTGTTAAAAATTCTTCAATACTTCCATGAATCCAAGAAATCTTCTTCACTTCCTTGCGTTTAGAAAATAAAAGAGGAGGATTCATAATGGTAAAGGAAACCTCTACATCATATTGATCTTTTACAAGTAAACGTCTGGTGAGTCTTGGAAAATAAATTCTTAATCTCCACAAAAGCGCTCTTAGCCATCTTGGTTGACGATAGTCTTGTAAGGATTTTAAAATTCTCACATTTTCAGGTACTGGTTCGTATCCTTTATCAAAATGTTCCATTTCGAGGATATCAATATCATACTTTTCCGGATCCAAGTTTGAAACAATCGTAGAAAGGATTTTTTCTGCGCCTCCGCCTAGAGAGAAGGACCACATAAAAAATAAAATTTTCTTCTTATCCACCATATTCTCCCTTATATTCAGTGTAACTCTTATCCATATCTGCTATAAGGGCATCGTGGTGAGGCACTTGCTTGTCAGCTGGTGGTGGTGTCATGTAATCACCAAAAGCTGTACTGAGATAGGCATCATAACCAACTGGAATAGGCATTTCTGTTCCTTCGAATGGCAGGAAAATGTTGTCTTCAAAGGCTTGAATTGGATATTTCTTCTTCATGTAGCCTGGACCTGAACATAATTCTGTGATGCCATCACTTTCAGCTGGTCCATATTTGGTCATTTCTTTCTCAGCCTTTTTCCAGATACGATAACGAAGGGCTTTAGGGGTTAATCCTAATAAAATCGTACTGCCCCATTTCATGAGAGCTCCATGATTTTCTGGAATGGTTTGGGCACAAAAGAGAGAATAAATCAAAGCCCAACGTACCTGTTTCTTACGTTCTGCTGGGTTTTTAGGATAGTAGTCCAAGGGAAGAACATCCAGAGCCAATCCATGTGGCAAATCCAAATCTTGTTGGTAAGGCTTGATGCAAGTTGTTTCCTTGTCTCGAATAGTGATAAAGAGGTTGCGGTCAACAAAGTCTCTATCACTTTTTGATAGGAAGTAACGCTCATCCGCATAACGAGGCCATAATTCTGCTAATTTTTCATAATCCTTGCGGGGCATAAAGAAGTCTAAATCATCATCCCAAGGGATAAAACCTTTATTTCGTAAAGTTCCAATAGCTCCTCCACCACACAAATAACAGAGTAAATCGTGTTCTTTACAAAAGGCGACAAAATATTCAGCCATCTCTAGGCTACGAGCTTGAATTGCCTTTAAATCACTCATCTTATTCTCTTCCTCTTCTATAGAATACATTGTTTTATTATACCATAAAAATGGGCAAAAAATCCATTTGATTATAGAAAAATCATAACCACCCGTCAAACGGGTGGTTTGTACCAGGGCTATAAGCCCAAATTACCAGCCAGCGCCTAAAGACGCTGGCTTTCACGTTGTTCAAGCCTTATTGCTCTTGACTCGTCACTTGCCTCT
>NZ_JASHBX010000006.1:0-125767 GCF_047464415.1 Streptococcus infantis
AGAGGCAAGTGACGAGTCAAGAGCAATAAGGCTTGAACAACGTGAAAGCCAGCGTCTTTAGGCGCTGGCTGGTAATTTGGGCTTATAGCCCTGGTACAAACCACCCGTTTGACGGGTGGTTATGATTGGGCTACTTAATGGGAAAAGTGGTAAAAAGTAAATTTCTAAAATACTAGAAAAATAAAGAAATTGAAGTGGAGAAATTTCTATCGAGTATCATTAGTAGGATCACGAAAAATAAAAGGTGACTGTTTATTTTTAAAATATGGAGATAGAGCCTTGTAAACTAGGTAAACAAAAAGAGGTTGGGATAAAAAAGATCCCGACCTCACTTTTTATTAGCAATTAAACTTTGACGCGATAGCTGATTGAACTTTTTTGTTCGTCTTTTAGACTCCAAAAAGTTCTAATCATCCTCGCGGGGCTGGGAATACGAAATCGAGACTTTGTCAATCGATTTCTGTCCCACCGCCTTTTTTTAAATATAATGGAGCCGGTGGGAGTCGAACCCACGTCCAAACACCTGCTAACATATTTGTCTACAACCATAGGTTATGTATTGTTTTAACAGCTCCTCGACACATAACTCAAGCCTAGAAACTGCGAGTCTATAAATCTCTTATCAAACTGCTAGACAAAGTTTGATCGTATCTCGCTAATAATAAGACCTGTCATTGAACACGAGCGATCCAAATCGGGTCACGCCTGCTGGTTTTTAGGCAGCTAGAGCGTAAGAAGTGTTATTTTTTGCAGTTATATTTAACTGAGCGTTTACGTCGCCACACGAGTCGCAAAATATGCCTCATAATGCCTGTCGAATCCGTAACGACCCCAAAAGACAACACAATTATTATACCTTATCTGAGGGGAAATTGCAAAAGTCAAGTAAAAAAAGGAATGACACTTTGTCATGTATATGTTTTATAAGTGGCTGTTTAGAACGATGAAGAGTCATCAGCTTAGTAAGAAAATCAAGAGAAAAACTGGAAATCATGTTATAATAAAGAGATAGAATCGTAAGAAAGAGTGGATGATTTTTTTGATAATTCCTACTTATAATTGGCAATTCGCTCCGCAAGTTGAGGATGCGGATTTTACAAAGATAGCTAAGAAAGCTGGTTTGGGCCCTGAAGTAGCTCGTTTGTTATTTGAACGAGGCATTCAGGATGAGACTAGTCTGAAAAAATTTTTAGAACCTTCTTTGGAGGATTTGCTTGATCCCTACCTTTTAAATGATATGGAAAAGGCAGTGGAGCGGATTCGCCATGCTATTGAACAAGGGGAACTGATTCTTATTTACGGGGACTACGATGCGGATGGGATGACTTCGGCTTCCATTGTTAAGGAAAGTTTAGAACAGTTGGGTGCTGAGTGCCTGGTTTATCTTCCCAATCGCTTTACGGATGGCTATGGTCCAAATGCCAGTGTCTACAAATATTTTATCGAACAGCAGGGCGTGTCTTTGATTGTGACGGTGGATAATGGTGTGGCAGGGCATGAAGCCATTGATTTGGCCCAGTCTATGGGAGTGGACGTCATTGTGACCGACCACCATTCTATGCCTGAGGTTTCACCAGATGCCTATGCTATTATCCATCCTGAACATCCAGGGGCGGACTATCCTTTCAAACATTTGGCTGGTTGTGGGGTCGCTTTTAAGCTAGCTTGTGCCCTTTTGGAAGAAGTACAGGTTGATTTGTTAGACTTGGTTGCAATTGGGACAATTGCCGACATGGTCAGCTTGACGGACGAAAATCGTATCATGGTCCAATATGGTCTTGAGGTCTTGCGCAATACTCAGCGAATGGGATTGCAAGAAATGTTTGAAATCGCTGGGATTTCGAGTAGTGATGTGACAGAAGAGACAGTTGGTTTTCAGTTAGCACCGCGTTTAAATGCTCTAGGACGTTTGGATGATCCTAATCCAGCTATTGATTTGTTGACTGGATTTGACGATGAGGAAGTGCATGAAATCGCCCTTTTGATTCATCAAAAGAATGAAGAACGTAAGGAAGTTGTTCAGTCCATTTACGATGAAGCCAAGGGCATGGTGGATCCTGATAAAAGTGTTCAAGTTTTGGCTAAAGAAGGCTGGAATCCGGGAGTTCTTGGAATTGTAGCTGGACGCTTGTTGGAAGAACTAGGTCAGACAGTTATTGTGCTAAATATCGAAGATGGACGCGCCAAGGGAAGTGCTCGAAGCATAGAAGCAGTCGATATCTTTGAAGCCTTGGACCCACATCGAGAACTGTTTATCGCATTTGGAGGTCACGCAGGTGCTGCAGGTATGACCCTCGAAGTGGATAAGTTGGAAGTCTTGTCTGATGTTTTGGAAGCATATATCCGAGAAAAAGGTGCAGATGCCCAAGGTAAAAACAATCTATTTTTAGACGAAGAACTGGATTTAGAGGCCTTGAGTCTGGAGACGGTGAAAAGTTTTGAACGTCTAGCTCCTTTTGGGATGGATAACCAAAAACCTGTCTTCTATATTCGAGATTTCCAAGTTGAGAATGCTCGAATTATGGGGGCTGGTAATGCTCATCTCAAGCTGAAAATTTCCAAAGGTGAGGCTAGTTTTGAGGTGGTCGCTTTTGGTCAAGGTAAATGGGCGACTGAATTCTCACAGACCAAGCAACTGGAATTGGCAGTGACTCTCTCTGTTAACCAATGGAATGGACAAACAAGCTTGCAGTTGATGATGGTTGATGCCCGTGTAGAAGGTGTCCAGCTCTTTAACATTCGTGGCAAGAATGCCCTGTTACCAGAAGGGGTAGCCGTTTTGGATTTTACGCAAGAGTTACCTGATGTGACCTCTTGTTCAGCTATTGTCGTTAAGAATATTCCTGAGGATATATCCCTCCTTAAGAAAATCTGTCAGGAGCAGGAATTTTCAGCTCTTTACTTTAAAAATGATATAGCCAAGGCTTACTATTTGACGGGCTATGGCACTAGAGAGCAGTTTGCAAAATTGTATAAAACCATCTATCAGTTCCCAGAGTTTGATATTCGCTATAAACTCAAGGATTTGGCGACCTTTCTCAAGATTGAGCAAATCTTGTTAGTCAAAATGATTCAGATATTTGAAGAGCTTGGCTTTGTGACCATTGAAAATGGAGTCATGAGGGTGAATAAAGAAGCTGAAAAGCGTGATATAGCTGAGAGTCAGATTTATCAAAAGCTGAAACAAACTGTTAAAGATCAAGAGATTATGGCGCTTGGAACAGTTCAGGAAATCTATGATTTCTTAATGGAAAAAAGTGAATAGAGATAGAAAGAGTTGGCTTGCTGACTCTTTTTTGTTTGCTAACAAAAACCTCTTCAATGAAAGGAATTTAGTGCTATAATGAGAGGAGTGAAGGACTGTTGAACCTTGTTGAAGAAAGTTATACTCTTCGAAAATCTCTTCAAACCACGTCAGCTTTATCTGCAACCTCAAAGCGGTGCTTTGAGCAACCTGCGGCTAGCTTCCTAGTTTGCTCTTTGATTTTCATTGAGTATTAGTATCAAAAGTACCAGAGAAGTTAGTCGGAGGAGAAAATGGATAAAGAGAAGAAAAAGAAATTACTGGCAGAGTATAAGCAACAACAGAAGAAAGAATTTGAAGCTAGTTTACCGATAACAAGGGAGCTCTTTTTAGATTTGTTTGATTTTTTGGATCAGGAGTTAGAGTCGCTGACTTGTCCTGCTGATTTTACCTTGACTAGATCCTTTCTAAAAGAGCGTGATTTAGAAGTTGAAGTGATTTTGGGATTTTTAGAAGCAAATGGAGCCTACTGTGACTGCGAAGTGCTTTATAATGTTGCTGACTTATTTGAAGATTAGACAGGATGGGAGCAACAATTGTCTCATTTGCCCCTCTTGTTAGTGCTGCTTTGTCCGTTATTGAACGGAAAGAGGTAGTTGAAGTACGATTATCTGTAAGATTCATTTTGAAAATTAGTAAAAAAATGGTATAATGAATGGAAAAGATTCGGCTGAAAGTGAATTGGACTTTCAGAAAAAGAGAGCTTTTAAAGCTCTACAAACAGTTGAAGTGACTATTCGGAGGAAAAATGAATACTATTAAATTAACAACACTTGGGGGTGTACGTGAAAATGGTAAGAACATGTACATCGCAGAAATTAACGACTCGATTTTTGTATTAGATGCAGGTTTGAAATATCCTGAAAATGAACAGTTGGGTGTCGATGTCGTTATTCCCAACATGGACTATTTGTTTGAAAATAGCGATCGTATTGCTGGGGTTTTCTTAACACACGGGCATGCGGATGCGATTGGCGCCCTCCCTTATCTCTTGGCAGAAGCTAAGGTTCCTGTATTTGGCTCAGAGTTGACCATCGAACTGGCTAAACTATTTGTTAAGGGAAATGACAGCGTCAAGAAATTTGATGATTTCCATGTGATTGATGAAAATACAGAGATTGATTTTGGCGGAACGGTAGTATCCTTCTTCCGTACAACCCACTCTATCCCAGAAAGTTTGGGTGTGGTCTTGAAAACATCTGAAGGCAACATCGTCTATACAGGAGATTTCAAGTTTGACCAAACAGCTAGTGAATCCTATGCTACTGACTTTGGACGTTTAGCCGAAATTGGTCGTGAAGGAGTCCTGGCTCTTCTAAGTGATTCTGCGAATGCAGATAGCAATATCCAAGTAGCCAGTGAAAATGAAGTTGGTGTAGAAATCACGCAAACCATCTCTGACTGGGATGGACGTATCATCGTTGCTGCAGTTGCAAGTAATCTTTCCCGTATCCAGCAGGTTTTTGACGCAGCTGCGGAGACAGGACGTCGTGTTGTCTTGACAGGATTTGACATTGAAAATATCGTCCGTACAGCTATTCGTCTGAAAAAATTGTCTTTAGCAAGTGAAAATCTTTTGATTAAACCAAAAGATATGTCTCGTTTTGAAGATCATGAGTTGATCATTCTTGAAACTGGACGTATGGGTGAACCCATTAACGGCCTACGCAAGATGTCTATCGGTCGTCACCGTTATGTTGAAATCAAAGAAGGTGACCTAGTTTATATCGTTACAACACCCTCAATCGCCAAGGAAGCGGTTATGGCACGTGTAGAAAATATGGTCTACCAAGCAGGTGGAGTTGTCAAGCCAATTACTCATAGCTTGCGTGTGTCAGGACATGGGAATGCGCGTGATTTGCAATTGATGATCAATCTCTTGCAACCTCAGTATCTCTTCCCAATCCAGGGAGAATACCGTGAGTTGGATGCCCATGCTAAGGCTGCTATGGCAGTTGGTATGCTACCAGAACGTATTTTTATTCCTAAAAAAGGGACTACTATGTCTTACGAGCATGGGGACTTTGTTCCATCTGGTGCAGTTACAGCAGGCGATGTCTTGATTGATGGGAATGCCATCGGAGATGTCGGTAATGTCGTCCTTCGTGACCGTAAGGTCTTGTCAGAAGATGGGATTTTCATCGTGGCTATCACTGTTAACCGTCGTGAGAAAAAAATCATTGCTAGAGCTCGAGTGCACACGCGTGGATTTGTCTATCTCAAGAAGAGCCGTGATATCTTGCGCGAAAGTACAGAGCTAGTCAATCAAACAGTAGAAGACTATCTACAAGGTGAAGATTTTGACTGGGCTGAACTCAAAGGTAAGGTACGTGATCATTTGGCCAAGTTCCTCTTTGACCAAACCAAGCGTCGCCCAGCTATCTTACCAGTAGTCATGGAAGCAAAATAGGATCAAATAGCAAGAGAAAGTCGAGTTTCGGCTTTTTCTTATCTTAAATGAATAAGGAGCAAGTTATGGCAGTAATGAAGATTGAGTATTACTCAGAAGTTTTAGATATGGAGTGGGGAGTGAATGTTCTCTACCCAGATGCGTCTCGGGTTGAGGAGCCAGATTCTACGGATATTCCTGTCCTCTATCTCTTACATGGGATGTCAGGGAATCATAATAGCTGGCTCAAACGGACCAATGTAGAGCGCTTGGTGCGAGGGACTAATCTGATTGTTGTCATGCCTAATACAAGTAACGGTTGGTACACAGATACTCAGTATGGCTATAACTACTATACAGCTCTAGCAGAAGAACTGCCTAAAGTGCTCAAACGTTTCTTCCCTAATATGTCTAGCAAGCGTGAAAAGACTTTTATCGCTGGCCTTTCAATGGGAGGCTACGGTTCCTTCAAATTGGCCCTATCAACCAATCGTTTCTCACATGCAGCTAGTCTTTCTGGTGCTCTTAGTTTCGAAGAGTTTTCTCCAGAAAGTCAAAATCTTGGGTCGCTTGCTTACTGGCGAGGTGTTTTTGGTAAAGTTAATGATTGGGTGAATAGCCCTTACTCACTTGAAACACTCGCTAAAAAGTCTGATAAGAAAACCAAGCTCTGGGCTTGGTGTGGTGAACAAGATTTCTTGTATGCTGCCAATAATCTAGCAGTGAAGAATCTCAAGAAACTTGGTTTTGATGTGACCTATAGCCACAGTGCAGGGACCCACGAGTGGTATTATTGGGAAAAACAATTGGAACGGTTTTTGGCTACCTTGCCAATTGATTTTGTTTTGGAAGAACGCTTGTCTTAGTTTTAGTTTTCTTTCAGCTTACTCAAGTAAAATAAGGAATCTATCTTTAGAATGGAAATCCATGGTTTAAAGATGGATTCTTATTTTTTTAGGAAAGGCGGGAAATCATGTTCTGGATTATTCGTGTTCTATGTCGATTGTTACTAGGGATTTGGCGCATGTTCTGGCGCCTTGTGTGGACTCTTGTAGTCTTAATTCTCATTGCTTTAGGGATTCTCTGGTATATGACAGGGGATTTATCTGGTATCTTCAATCAAGCGGGGCAACTTGTTCAAGTTGGTCAAGCAGGCTGGCATCAATGGCAAGAAACTGGTAAGTTGCAAGGTTTGTCTCAGACTGATCATCATCAAGATTCAGGAGTAAAATGGCCCCAAGCACAGGCGACAATTTATATTGATCCTCAAATGGATGCAACCTTCCAAAAAGCCTACGCTGAGGCTATTGCCAATTGGAATCAGACTGGCGCTTTTAATTTTGTACTTGTGACAGAACCTGACCAAGCAACTATTTTTGCGACTGAAATGAATGATGGTTCCACATCTGTTGCTGGTGAGGCAGAGAGCCAGACAAATCTCCTAACCAAACAATTTACTTCAGTAACAGTTCGTTTGAATCATTATTATCTATCCAATCCAAACTATGGCTATACCTATGATCGTATCTTGCATACGGCAGAGCATGAGCTAGGACATGCCATTGGCTTGGAACATACTAATGAAGTGTCAGTCATGCAGCCAGCAGGTTCTTATTATGGTATTCAGGCTCAAGATGTTCAAGCAGTTCAAGAACTATATGAGTCTGGAGAGTAAGTGATTTTCAAACGAAAAATAGAGCTCCTTGATGTAAGCAATGAAGGGGGCTTTTTGCTATAATGGAACTATGAATAACTTGATTAAATCAAAACTAGAGCTCTTGCCGACCAGCCCTGGTTGTTACATTCACAAGGATAAAAATGGTACGATTATCTATGTAGGAAAGGCTAAAAATCTACGTAACCGTGTACGGTCCTATTTCCGTGGGAGTCATGATACCAAAACAGAAGCCTTGGTGTCTGAAATTGTGGACTTTGAGTTTATTGTTACGGAATCCAATATTGAGGCCCTCCTTCTGGAAATCAACTTGATTAAGGAAAATAAGCCTAAATACAATATTATGCTCAAGGACGACAAGTCCTATCCTTTCATCAAAATTACCAATGAGCGCTATCCTCGCTTGATTATCACCCGTCAGGTCAAGAAAGACGGAGGTCTCTATTTTGGACCCTATCCGGATGTGGGCGCAGCTAATGAAATTAAACGGCTATTGGATCGGATTTTCCCTTTTCGTAAGTGTACTAATCCACCGTCTAAGGTCTGTTTTTATTACCATATCGGCCAGTGCGTGGCTCACACCATTTGTAAGAAAGACGAGGCTTATTTCAAAGCCATGGCTCAAGAAGTCTCTGATTTTCTAAAGGGGCAGGATGACAAAATCATTGATGATCTCAAGGGTAAAATGGCAGTGGCAGCCCAAAGTATGGAGTTTGAACGTGCAGCGGAATACCGTGATTTGATTCAGGCCATTGGCACTCTTCGGACCAAGCAACGGGTTATGGCCAAGGATCTCCAAAATCGTGATGTCTTTGGCTACTATGTAGACAAGGGCTGGATGTGTGTTCAGGTTTTCTTTGTCCGTCAGGGTAAGCTCATTGAGCGTGATGTCAACCTTTTTCCTTACTACAATGATCCAGATGAAGATTTTCTGACCTATGTTGGGCAGTTTTATCAAGAAAAATCTCATCTGGTTCCCAATGAAATTTTGATTCCTCAGGATATTGATGAAGAGGCCGTTAAGGCTTTGGTGGATACCAAAATTCTCAAGCCCCAACGTGGGGAGAAAAAACAACTGGTTAATCTGGCTATCAAAAATGCGCGTGTAAGCTTGGAGCAGAAGTTTAACTTACTAGAAAAATCAGTTGAGAAGACTCAAGGGGCTATTGAAAATCTGGGGCGACTTTTACAAATTCCAACCCCAGTCCGTATCGAGTCCTTTGATAACTCCAATATCATGGGGACTAGTCCAGTCTCTGCTATGGTTGTTTTTGTCAATGGTAAACCTAGCAAGAAGGATTACCGCAAGTACAAGATAAAAACAGTTGTAGGGCCAGATGACTATGCAAGTATGCGAGAGGTTATCCGCAGACGCTATGGTCGAGTTCAACGTGATGGCTTGACCCCGCCTGACTTAATTGTTATTGATGGTGGTCAAGGTCAGGTTAATATCGCTAAGCAGGTTATTCAAGAAGAGTTGGGGTTAGATATTCCCATTGCAGGTCTGCAAAAAAATGATAAGCACCAAACCCATGAATTGCTCTTTGGAGATCCGCTTGAGGTGGTAGAGCTGTCTCGTAATTCTCAGGAATTTTTCCTCTTGCAACGCATTCAGGATGAGGTGCACCGCTTTGCCATTACATTCCACCGTCAACTGCGCTCTAAAAATTCCTTTTCCTCTCAATTGGATGGAATTGAAGGTCTGGGTCCAAAACGCAAGCAGAATTTGATGAAATATTTCAAATCTCTGACAAAAATCAAGGAAGCCAGTGTGGATGAGATTGTCGCTGTTGGTATACCAAGAGCAGTGGCAGAGGCAGTTCATCATCACCTGAATCCAGAAGTAGACTCAGGGCTAGCTCAAGTAGCTGAGAAGCCTGTCGAGTATAAGGAATAAAGCAACAGTGGAATGTTTTAGCTTTAGTGAGTGCAAGCTAGTCGGATTTGTGGTAAAATAGATAAGATATGACAAAAGAATTTCATCATGTAACGGTCATGCTCCATGAGACCATTGATATGCTAGATGTAAAACCTGATGGTATTTACGTTGATGCGACCTTGGGAGGAGCAGGACACAGCGAGTATTTATTAAGTAAGTTAAGTGAGAAGGGGCATTTATATGCCTTTGACCAGGACCAAAACGCTATTGATAATGCACAAAAACGTTTGGCGCCTTACATTGAAAAGGGCATGGTCACCTTCATCAAGGATAATTTCCGTCATTTGAAGGACCGCTTACATGACTTAGGTGTGACTGAAATTGATGGAATTTGTTATGATTTAGGTGTGTCAAGCCCGCAGTTAGATCAGCGTGAACGTGGTTTTTCCTATAAGAAGGATGCACCACTGGATATGCGCATGAATCAGGAAGCTAGTTTGACCGCTTATGAAGTCGTTAATCACTACGACTACCATGATTTGGTAAGAATCTTTTTCAAATATGGAGAGGACAAGTTTTCCAAACAGATTGCTCGAAAAATTGAACAGGCGCGTGAGCTTAAACCAATCGAGACAACGACCGAGTTGGCAGAGATTATCAAATCTGCCAAACCGGCTAAGGAGCTCAAGAAAAAAGGTCACCCAGCCAAACAAATTTTCCAAGCTATCCGTATAGAGGTCAATGATGAACTGGGGGCTGCGGATGAATCAATCCAGCAGGCGATTGAACTTCTAGCTCTTGATGGAAGAATTTCAGTCATCACATTTCATTCGCTGGAGGACCGCTTGACCAAACAGTTATTTAAGGAAGCTTCTACAGTTGAAGTTCCTAAAGGTTTGCCTTTTATTCCAGACGATCTCAAGCCAAAGATGGAATTAGTATCTCGTAAACCGATTTTACCAAGCAAGGAAGAATTGGAAGCCAATAATCGTTCCCACTCAGCCAAGCTTCGAGTGGCAAGAAAAATTCACAAGTAAGAGGAAATAATGGCAGAAAACAGAGGAACAACGAGCCAATTGCTACAAGCTCGTATAAAAAAATTTTCGCGTGTTGAAAAGGCCTTTTACCTTTCAATTGCTATCACAGCCCTGATCTTAGCAGTAAGTGTTGTCTATATGCAAACAAAACTCCTGCAAGTTCAGAGTGAGTTAACAACAGTTAATAATCAAATCGAAGAAAAGAAGACCGAACTAGATGATGCCAAGCAAGAAGTTAATGAATTGATCCGATCAGAACGCTTGACAGGAATTGCAGACTCGCAAGAGTTGCAGTTAAATAATGAAAATATCCGATCGGCGGAGTAGTATATGAAAACCTGGAAAGAAAGAATAATACACTTTGCCATTAAGAATCGCAGAACTCCTCTAGAAAACCGCAGACGAGTTGGAAAAAGCCTTAGTCTCTTGGCTGTCATTCTCTTTGCTGTTTTTTTGGTTAACTTTGCGGTGATTATTGGTACGGGAAAGAAGTTTGGTGTTGACCTGGTCAAAGAAGCTTATAAGGTTCATCAAACAACTCGAACAGTCCCTGCTAAGAGGGGAACCATTTATGATCGTAATGGAACTCCGATTGCAGAAGATGCAACGTCCTATAATGTTTATGCTATCATTGATAAGGATTATAAATCAGCTAATGGAGATATTCTATATGTTGAGGAATCTCAGTACAATAAGGTAGCCGAAATTTTCCATAAGTACTTGGATATGGAGGAGACCTATGTCAAAGATCAACTCTCTCAACCGAATCTCAAACAGGTTTCTTTTGGTGCTAAAGGAAATGGGATTACCTATGCTAATATGATGTCCATTAAACAGGACTTAGAATCTGCTAAGGTTGAGGGTATTAATTTTACGACTAGTCCAAATCGAAGTTATCCAAATGGAAAATTTGCCTCATCCTTTATTGGTTTAGCACAGTTACATGAAAATGAAGATGGCACGAAAAGTCTAATTGGGACATCGGGTATCGAGAGTTCCTTAAATAGTTTATTGGCAGGGACAGATGGTATTATTACTTACGAAAAAGACCGTCTAGGTAATATTGTTCCTGGTACAGAACAAGTCACCCAACAGACCGTAAACGGGAAAGACGTCTATACGACCCTATCTAGTCCTTTGCAGTCCTTTATGGAAAGTCAAATGGATGCCTTCCAAGGAAAACTAAAAGGCAAGTATATGACTGCGACCTTGGTTAGTGCCAAGACAGGAGAAATTCTGGCCACGACTCAAAGACCGACCTTTGATGCTGATACCAAAGAAGGGATTACAGAGGACTTTGTCTGGCGTGATATCCTTTACCAAAGTAACTATGAACCAGGTTCAACCATGAAGGTCATGACCTTAGCAGCAGCTATAGATAACAACACCTTCCCTGGTGGAGAATACTTTAATAGTAGCGAATTAAAAATAGCAGATGCAACTATTAAGGACTGGGATGTGAATGATGGCTTATCAGCTGGAAGTATAATGACATACTCACAAGGTTTTGATCACTCGAGTAATGTCGGTATGACCTTGCTCCAGCAAAAAATGGGGGATGCCACTTGGTTAGACTATCTCAGTCGTTTCAAATTTGGTGTTCCTACTCGTTTTGGGATGAGTGATGAATATGCCGGACAATTGCCTGAAGACAATATCGTTAGTATTGCCATGAGTTCTTTTGGTCAAGGGATTTCTGTTACTCAGACCCAGATGCTTCGTGCCTTTACAGCAATCGCTAATGATGGGGTCATGCTAGAGCCGAAGTTTATTAGTGCCCTCTATGATCCAAATGATCAGACTGTTCGTAAATCGCAGAGGGAGGTTGTAGGGAATCCTGTTTCTAAAGAAGCGGCTAGTCTGACTCGAGAAAATATGATTTTGGTTGGTACAGATCCTGTTTATGGTACAATGTACAATAAACTTACCGGTAAACCAATCGTTACTGTTCCTGGTCAGACTGTTTCTGTCAAATCTGGAACAGCTCAAATTGCCGATGAGCAAAACGGAGGATATTTAGTTGGGAAAACCAATTATATCTTTTCTGTAGTAACCATGCATCCTTCTGAAAATCCTGATTTTATTCTTTACGTAACAGTTCAACAGCCAGAACACTTTTCTAACCCTTGGTTTGGAGAATTTGCTAATCCTATTCTTGAACGAGCTTCTGCCATGAAGGAATCTCTCAATCTTCAATCTACAGCTAAGAACTTGGATCAGGTAACATCAACAACTAACTATGCAATGCCTGCGACTAAGGATTATAGTGCTGGAGATTTGGCTGAAGAGCTACGACGTAACCTTGTTCAACCAATTGTTATCGGTTCCGGAACAAAAATTAAAGAAAGTTCAGTATCAGAAGGAACCAATCTAGATGCTAATGAAAAAGTTCTACTACTCTCTGACAAGGTAGAGGAGATGCCTGACTTATATGGCTGGTCTAAGAAAAATGTTGAAACCTTTGCCAAATGGTTGAATCTTGAAGTTGAATTTGAAGGTACAGGAGAAATTGTTAAAAAACAAAGTGTTCGTTCTAATACAGCTTTAAAAGATTTACAGAAAATAAAAATAACATTAGGAGATTAGAATGCTAGTTTCTATCTTTCCTGGGATCCTTACTTTTGTTCTTACAGTGGTAGGAATTCCAGCTTTTATCCGTTTTTACCGTAAAGCACAAATTACTGGTCAACAGATGCATGAGGATGTTAAACAGCACCAAGCAAAAGCTGGGACGCCAACAATGGGAGGAATAGTCTTCCTCGTAACAAGTGTTTTAGTTAGTTTAGTTCTTGCACTTTTGACTAATCAACTAACCAACAATGTCGGAATGATCCTCTTTATTCTCGTTTTGTATGGTTTGGTTGGCTTCTTAGATGATTTCCTCAAGGTTTTTCGTAAAATCAATGAAGGGCTCAATCCTAAACAAAAGCTCTTGCTTCAATTAGTAGGAGGAGTTATCTTCTATCTCTTTTATGAAAGAGGAGGGGATGTCTTAAATGTATTTGGTTATCCATTGCACTTAGGCGTTCTTTACATTTTCTTTGCTCTCTTCTGGTTGGTTGGTTTTTCAAATGCTGTTAACTTGACTGACGGAATTGATGGCTTGGCAAGTATCTCAGTAGTGATTAGCCTATCTGCCTATGGAGTCATTGCTTATGTACAAAACCAATTGGATATTCTCCTAGTGATTCTTGCTATGATTGGTGGTCTTCTTGGTTTCTTTGTCTTTAACCATAAGCCTGCTAAAGTTTTTATGGGAGATGTCGGAAGTCTTGCTCTTGGAGGGATGTTGGCCGCTATTTCTATGGCATTGCACCAAGAATGGACGCTGCTTTTGATTGGTCTAGTGTATGTCTTTGAAACAACATCTGTTATGATGCAAGTCACCTACTTTAAGTTGACTGGAGGAAAACGTATCTTCCGTATGACACCAGTTCACCATCATTTTGAGTTGGGGGGCTTTTCTGGAAAAGGCCAAGCTTGGAGTGAGTGGAAGGTCGACTTCTTCTTCTGGGGAGTGGGCTTACTCGCTAGTCTCTTGACTTTAGCTTTCATGTATTTGTTCTAAAAATAGAATATTGATTATAAGAGAGAAGGATTAAGTTCCTTCTCTTTTCTATTTCCATCAGTTTATTGCATCCCCTTCTCAAAAATAGGTAAATTTATGGTAAAATGGAAATAGAAAGTTGAAATGATGAGTTATTTTAAAAAGTATAGATTTGACAAATCCAAGTTTAAGTTAGGGATGCGAACTTTCAAGACAGGGATCGCTGTTTTTTTAGTTCTCATGATTTTTGGTTTTTTTGGCTGGAAAGGACTTCAGATTGGAGCCTTGACTGCGGTTTTTAGTTTAAGAGAAGACTTTGACAAGAGTGTTCATTTTGGTACTTCTCGTATTCTCGGAAATAGTATCGGTGGTTTTTATGCCCTGATTTTCTTTCTCTTAAATAATCTTTTTCACGGAGCCTTCTGGGTAACCCTCCTAGTTGTTCCAATTTGCACCATGTTAACCATTATGACAAATGTTGCTATGAACAATAAAGCAGGTGTTATCGGTGGAGTTGCGGCTATGTTGATTATTACCTTATCAATTCCAAGCGGTGAGACTGTTTTGTACGTATTTGCCCGAGTTTTTGAAACATTTATGGGTGTTTTTGTAGCAATTCTTGTAAATTACGATATTGATCGTTTACGGATCATTTTACTGAAAAAAACAAAATAATGTCACAAGATATAACATTATTGATTGACGATTGAATTTTTTTAGACTATAATAGACAGAAAGAAGGAAGTGTACATGAAGGAAAAAGAATTTCGTCGCAATATGGCAGTTTTTCCTATTGGTAGTGTTATGAAGCTGACCGATCTTTCGGCGCGCCAAATTCGTTATTATGAAGACCAGGAATTGATTAAGCCTGATCGCAACGAGGGCAATCGCCGTATGTATTCTTTGAATGACATGGATCGATTGCTTGAGATTAAAGATTATATCTCTGAAGGTCTGAACATTGCTGCCATCAAGAAAAAATATGCTGAACGTGAGGCGAAGTCTAAAAAACCAGTGAGTCAAACTGAAGTGCGTAGAGCGCTTCGGAATGAAGTTCTCCAGCAAAGTCGCTTTGCTTCTCAACAATCGCCTTTTGGTCGCGGTTAGGCAACCGCAAGTCGTCATATATAAGGAGAAAAACCATGCCAATCACAGCTGCAGATATTCGTCGTGAAGTTAAGGAAAAAAATGTAACCTTTATCCGTCTCATGTTTTCAGATATTTTGGGAACTATGAAAAACGTCGAAATTCCTGCTACAGATGAACAACTAGACAAGGTCTTGTCAAACAAGGCTATGTTTGATGGGTCTTCTATTGAAGGATTTGTCCGTATCAATGAATCAGACATGTATCTATATCCAGATTTGGACTCTTGGACAGTCTTCCCATGGGGAGATGAGAACGGTAGTGTCGCAGGATTGATTTGTGATGTCTATACAACAGAAGGGGAACCATTTGCAGGAGACCCTCGTGGAAATCTTAAACGTGCTCTTCGTCATATGGAAGAAGTTGGATTCAAATCTTTCAACCTTGGACCAGAGCCAGAATTCTTCCTATTTAAACTTGATGAAAATGGAGACCCAACTCTTGAAGTGAATGACAAGGGTGGTTACTTTGATTTGGCGCCTACAGACCTTGCTGATAACACTCGTCGTGAGATTGTAAATGTCTTGACTAAAATGGGATTTGAAGTAGAAGCCAGTCACCACGAAGTTGCCGTAGGTCAACATGAGATTGACTTTAAGTATGATGAAGTTCTTCGTGCTTGTGATAAGATTCAAATCTTTAAACTTGTTGTAAAAACCATTGCTCGTAAACATGGTTTGTATGCAACCTTTATGGCTAAACCTAAATTTGGTATAGCTGGTTCAGGAATGCACTGCAATATGTCCTTGTTTGACGCGGAAGGAAACAACGCCTTCTTTGATCCAAATGATCCAAAAGGAATGCAGTTATCAGAAACTGCTTACTACTTCCTTGGTGGTTTGATTAAACATGCCTACAACTATACAGCTATCATGAACCCAACTGTTAACTCATACAAACGTTTGGTGCCAGGCTACGAAGCCCCTGTTTACATCGCTTGGGCAGGTCGCAATCGTTCACCACTTGTTCGCGTACCAGCATCACGCGGAATGGGAACACGTTTGGAGTTGCGCTCAGTGGACCCAATGGCAAACCCTTATATTGCTATGGCTGTTCTTTTAGAAGTTGGTTTGAACGGTATCGAAAATAAAATCGAAGCACCAGCACCAATCGAAGAAAATATCTACATGATGACTGCTGAAGAGCGTAAAGAGGCTGGCATCACAGACCTTCCATCAACTCTTCACAATGCTTTGAAAGCTTTGACAGAAGACGAAGTTGTTAAAGCAGCTCTAGGTGAGCACATCTATACTAGCTTCCTTGAAGCCAAACGCATCGAGTGGGCAAGCTATGCAACTTTTGTCTCACAATGGGAAATTGATAACTACCTAGATCTTTACTAATGATAAATCAAAAAGATTGTCCGTGAGGACGATCTTTTTTTCTTGCATTTTATATCGAGGTGTGATATATTCTCTATAACGAAGTGCGATATATCAAACTAAATAGGAGGTCTGGTTAAATGGAATTAACAGATAAGATTAGGCGTGTCTACCTTCCCATGACTGAAACGGGATTTTATATTCTGTTTTGTCTGCAAAAGGAGAACCATGGCTATGGTATTACGCAAAAGGTCAAAGAAATGACAGATTCGCAGGTTTCGATTAGTCCTGGAACTATGTATGGAACCCTGTCAAAGATGGAAAAGGATGGTTTGATTTCCTTTGTCCGAGAAGAGGAAAAACGAAAAATCTATCAGATAACAGACTTGGGCCGTAAAGTTTTAGAGATTGAGTTGAAACGTATTGAACGACTCTACAGAAACAGTCGGGAGGAGCTTTGATGGAAAAGAAAGTTGTTTATAGAATTGCTACCATTGCGGATTATGATAGAGAGGCTCTCTATCTCGGAGAAATGCATGCTCAGGGCTGGAAACTTAAGGAAGTAAGCTATTCTAACTTAGTAGTTGCGGTTAAGTATACTTTTGAAAAGTGCCAACCGGAGCAGGTGGTTTATCAGTTGGACTTTTATCCTATGAAAAAATCAGAGAGAGCTTCCTATTTACAATTATATAAAGACTGTGGCTGGGAGCATATTACAAACTTTAATGGTTTTTCCTACTTTAGAAAGCTTTATTCTGGAGTTGAGTCGGATGCCGAGTTTGAAATTTATAATGACGCGTCCGGGAAGTTAGCAATGGTCAAGAAGATTTTAACAATGCGGATGCTTCCTGTTTTGCTTCTCTTTTCAGCGCTACTACCGGTTTTCTCAAAGTTACTCAGTGGAAGAAGTTATTTCAGTTGGGGAATGTTTTTGATTGTTATCATAGACTGTACTTTATTGATAGTTTTCGCGATTCAGATTTCTTATATTTTTTGGAGATTGATTCAAAAGTGGAAAGAATTATCTGATAAATAAAACCATGCATGTTTTCTAATTTGGAGGTCAGACAATGAATAGCAAAGTACAATTTCGAATGTTTATCATTTTTGATTTGGATAAGGTAGAAGAGTATTTGCATGAGATGCATTTGAAAGGTTGGAGATATAAAGCAAATCGTTTTGGCTTTTTCTATTTTGAGCAATGCCAACCAGATGATGTGGTTTACTGTGTATGGAATACTAGCTATCTTAGAAAAAATGAGGTAGATTTACAAAGTATTAAGGATAGAGGATGGGAATTTGTGGAAAATTGTTCTTATTCTGTTTTTCGAAAGGCAACTGATGATTTAGTTCCGAACGATCAAATTTTTATGAACAATCGTCTTAGATGGGATGGTGTGAAATCTGGACTTCGTACATCTACAGTTTCTATCTCTGGTGGTCTTGTTGTTTGTATGAGTCTGTTTCGCGAAAGTCTCTCTCAGTCTTTCTTCCTTATTTTTGCCCTATATGCTCTCATGATTACTTATCTAATCTATAGTTTTTATAGACTTAAACGGAAATATCTGGTTGATTGACAATAGTTTCTAGGTCCTCAGACTGATTTTTAGCACTCTTAACAAAAGAGTGCTAATTTTTTGAGTTTTTGTCTTGACATTCTCTTTTAAGGGTGTATAATAGAATCATAAGTTAGCACTTGAATGTATCGAGTGCTAAAAGATCTATCAGAGAGGAGTAGCGAGATGGTTACAGAACGTCAGCAGAATATTTTAAATCTGATTATTGACATCTTTACCAAAACGCACGAACCTGTTGGATCTAAAGCATTGCAAGAGTCTATTAACTCCAGTAGTGCTACCATTCGAAATGATATGGCAGCTCTAGAAAAGCAAGGTTTGCTTGAAAAGGCACATACTTCCAGTGGTCGGATGCCGAGTGTGGCTGGTTTTCAATACTATGTCAAACACTCCCTATCCTTTGACCGTTTAGCTGAAAATCAAGTTTATGAGATTGTAAAAGCCTTTGATCAAGAATTCTTCAAACTTGAGGATATCCTTCAAGAGGCAACTAAAATCTTGTCAGACTTGAGTGGTTGTACGGTTGTAGCACTGGATGTTGAACCAAGTAGGCAGAAGCTAACAGCTTTTGATATCGTTGTCCTCGGACAACATACAGCACTGGCAGTTTTTACGCTTGATGAGTCTAGAACAGTTACCAGTCAGTTTTTGATTCCGAGAAATTTCTTGCAGGAGGATTTAAATCGCCTCAAGACCATGATTCAAGAGCGTTTCCTGGATCAAACTGTTTTGGATATTCACTACAAGATTCGGACAGAGATTCCGCAGATTATCCAACGTTACTTTACAACAACGGATAACGTCATGGACCTCGTTGAACATATCTTCAAAGAAATGTTCAATGAAAATATCGTGGTTTCTGGAAAAGTCAATCTTCTGAATTTCGCAAATCTAGCAGCTTATCAGTTTTTTGATCAGCCACAAAAAGTAGCTTTAGAAATTCGAGAGAATCTGATTGGCGACCAGATGCAAAGTGTCCGAGTTGCGGATAGCCAAGAATCTTGTCTTGCTGACTTAGCGGTGATTAGCAGTAAGTTCCTGATTCCTTATCGTGGATTTGGAATTCTTGCGATTATAGGTCCGGTTAATCTGGATTATCAACAATTGGTCAATCAAGTCAATGTTGTGAATCGAGTTTTGACCATGAAGTTGACGGATTTTTATCGCTATCTCAGCAGTAATCACTATGAAGTGAATTAAGATTGAAATCATTAAAGGAGGCGAAAATGTCCCAAGATATAAAAAATGAAGAAGTAAAAGAAGAGGAAGTTGTGGAAACAGCTGAAGAAACAACTCCTGTGAAGTCTGAATTGGACTTGGCTAATGAACGTGCTGAAGAATTTGAAAATAAATACCTTCGTGCCCATGCAGAAATGCAAAACATTCAGCGTCGTGCCAATGAAGAACGTCAACTCTTGCAACGCTATCGTAGCCAAGATTTGGCAAAAGCAATTTTACCATCACTTGATAACCTTGAACGCGCCCTTGCAGTTGAAGGTTTGACAGATGATGTGAAGAAGGGCTTGGAAATGGTGCAAGAAAGTTTGATTCATGCTTTGAAAGAAGAAGGGATCGAGGAGATCGCAGCGGACGGAGAGTTTGACCATAACTACCACATGGCCATTCAAACAGTCCCAGCTGATGATGAGCATCCAGCAGACACCATCGCACAAGTCTTCCAAAAAGGCTACAAACTCCATGACCGCATCTTACGCCCAGCCATGGTAGTAGTATATAACTAGGCTAGAGAAGTTAAAAACCTTGTCCGAAATGACAATAAACTATGAAAGAATGATAAATAATGGTTTAGCTTTGCCAATAGTGAGCGAAGCGAACCAAAGGCGATACTCTTCGCCGTGGCGTTATTTTCGCAAACTTTGAGACTTTAGGCTCAAAGTTTAGTCAAAGAGATTGACTAAGTCAAGCTCTGACGGCGTCGCCACTTAAGAAGAGTATCAAAAAGAAAAAAAGAAGATATAACTTAAGGAGAAAAAACATATGTCTAAAATTATCGGTATTGACTTAGGTACAACAAACTCAGCAGTTGCAGTTCTTGAAGGAACTGAAAGCAAAATTATCGCAAACCCAGAAGGAAATCGCACAACTCCGTCTGTAGTTTCATTCAAAAACGGTGAAATCATCGTTGGTGATGCTGCAAAACGTCAAGCAGTCACAAACCCAGATACAGTCATCTCTATCAAATCTAAGATGGGTACTTCTGAAAAAGTTTCTGCTAACGGTAAAGAATACACTCCACAAGAAATCTCAGCTATGATCCTTCAATACTTGAAAGGTTACGCTGAAGAATACCTTGGTGAAAAAGTAACTAAGGCTGTTATCACAGTTCCAGCTTACTTTAACGATGCTCAACGTCAAGCGACTAAAGATGCTGGTAAAATTGCTGGTCTTGAAGTAGAACGTATCGTCAACGAACCAACAGCAGCAGCTCTTGCTTATGGTTTGGACAAGACTGACAAAGAAGAAAAAATCTTGGTATTCGACCTTGGTGGTGGTACATTTGACGTATCTATCCTTGAATTGGGTGATGGTGTCTTTGACGTATTGGCAACTGCGGGGGACAACAAACTCGGTGGTGATGACTTTGACCAAAAAATCATCGACCACTTGGTAGCAGAATTCAAGAAAGAAAATGGTATCGACTTGTCAGCAGACAAGATGGCTCTTCAACGTTTGAAAGACGCAGCAGAAAAAGCTAAGAAAGACCTTTCTGGTGTGACTTCAACTCAAATCAGCTTGCCATTTATTACTGCTGGTGAGGCTGGACCTCTTCACTTAGAAATGACTTTGACTCGTGCGAAATTTGATGATTTGACTCGTGACCTTGTAGAACGTACAAAAGTTCCAGTTCGCCAAGCTCTTTCAGATGCAGGCTTGAGCTTGTCAGAAATCGACGAAGTGATTCTTGTTGGTGGTTCAACTCGTATCCCTGCCGTTGTGGAAGCTGTTAAGGCTGAAACTGGTAAAGAACCAAACAAATCAGTAAACCCTGATGAAGTTGTTGCTATGGGTGCTGCTATCCAAGGTGGTGTGATCACTGGTGATGTTAAAGACGTTGTTCTTCTTGACGTAACACCATTGTCACTTGGTATCGAAACAATGGGTGGTGTCTTCACAAAACTCATCGACCGCAACACAACGATTCCAACATCTAAATCACAAGTCTTCTCAACTGCAGCAGACAACCAACCAGCCGTTGATATCCACGTTCTTCAAGGTGAACGCCCAATGGCAGCAGACAACAAGACTCTTGGACGTTTCCAATTGACAGATATCCCAGCTGCACCTCGTGGTATTCCACAAATCGAAGTAACATTTGACATCGATAAGAACGGTATCGTATCTGTTAAAGCCAAAGACCTTGGAACTCAAAAAGAACAAACAATTGTTATCCAATCTAACTCAGGTTTGACAGACGAAGAAATCGACCGCATGATGAAAGATGCAGAAGCTAACGCTGAAGCAGATAAGAAACGTAAAGAAGAAGTTGACCTTCGTAACGAAGTAGACCAAGCAATCTTTGCGACTGAAAAGACAATCAAAGAAACTGAAGGTAAAGGCTTCGATGCAGAACGTGATGCTGCCCAAGTTGCCCTTGATGAGCTTAAGAAAGCCCAAGAAGACAACAACTTGGACGAAATGAAAGCAAAACTTGAAGCTTTGAACGAAAAAGCACAAGGACTTGCCGTTAAACTCTATGAACAAGCCGCAGCAGCGCAACAAGCTCAAGCAGGAGCAGAAGGCGCACAAGCAACAGGAAACGCAGGCGATGACGTAGTAGACGGAGAGTTTACGGAAAAGTAAAACAATCCAGTGGATTGTTTTAGCGGAACCTCCTGAAATAAAGAAAGGTTCCGAGATTTGAGGATTCCTTTAATCCGAAACTCAATTCAGCATTACTAGTTTGATTTTTAAAACTTAAACTAGTAAGTAAAAGAAGAAATCCAGAGGTTGCAACCCAGCCTCTGTTTTTCGGTAAAATAGAGGATGTTGCGTATGAAAAAAGTACTTTGTATCATTTATCCTAATTTTTCTCTCTATGAGATAACCGCTTTAACAAGTACTTTAGCTCTGTCTTTTGACGTCACGATTGATTATGTCGCTTCAGATCACTCGATGGTGGTCTCTGAGGATGGTTTGCCCTGTCAACCGACCAAAACACTAGATCAGATCCGTATAGAAGAGTATTCTTGTGTGATTTTGCCAGGAATGGTAAATATAGGACCTGCCCTACAGGATGAGAAATTGCTTTCGTTCTTGAGGAACCTTGGTGAGCAAGATATCCTCATTGCAGCCATTTCTTCAGCGCCTCTTTTATTGGCGAAAGCAGGCTTGTTGAAGGATACGAAATTTACAGGTGGAATTTGGCAAAACTTCTTTGACTATTTTGAATTTCTTCCACGTGAAAATTTCCAACCGAAAGTTCTTGTGCAAGATAAACAAATCATTACGGCTATTGGTTTTGCGCATCAAGAGTTTGCAAGAAAAGTAATTCTTAGTCTAGGTTTGGCAGAGAATACGGATAACTATTTTAAAGAACAGAACGAGTATGCTGAAGAGGATTTGATATTTACTCTATCGGACCAAGAGTTTGATCAAGTGAAGCGAAGTATAGAAAACATCCTCTAAAGATTACATGAAAATTATAGAAAGGAACAAAGAGTGTTCGAGTAATTGAACACGGGTTCCAAAAATTCTTACTCAAAATGAAAGAAAGGAATTGAACCCGACCTACATCGAGGTTTGATTTACAACATCAATAGAAAGGAACAAAGAGCGTTCGGGGAATTGAACTCGAGCGGAAAGCTTGGAAATTAGATAAACCTCCTAAGAAATCAGGATTTCTTGTCGGTTTCCTAAATTTCAGTCGCTTTCTGTTCGCTCTTAGTATCTTGTATGAACAATACTGAATTTTATGACCGTTTGGGCGTTTCGAAAAATGCATCTCAAGATGAGATCAAGAAAGCCTATCGGAAATTATCTAAGAAATATCATCCAGATATCAACAAGGATCCTGGAGCTGAGGACAAGTACAAGGAAGTTCAAGAAGCTTATGAAACTTTGAGCGATGAACAGAAACGTGCTGCCTATGACCAATACGGTGCTGCGGGTGCCAATGGTGGTTTTGGTGGTGCTGGCGGTTTCGGTGGCTTCGATGGAGCAGGTGGTTTTGGCGGATTTGAAGATATCTTCTCAAGCTTCTTTGGTGGTGGCGGTGCATCACGTAATCCAAACGCCCCTCGTCAAGGTGACGACCTCCAGTATCGCGTTCATTTGACTTTTGAAGAAGCTATTTTTGGTACAGAAAAGGAAGTCAAATACAATCGTGAAGCAAGCTGTCGTACTTGTAATGGGTCTGGTGCCAAACCTGGAACAAGTCCAGTAACTTGTGGACGCTGTCATGGTTCAGGTGTGATCAATGTTGATACCCAAACACCGCTCGGTATGATGCGTCGCCAGGTAACCTGTGATGTCTGTCATGGCCGTGGTCAAGAAATCAAAGATCCATGTACAACCTGTCATGGAACTGGTCATGAAAAACAAGCTCATAGCGTACACGTAAAAATCCCTGCTGGTGTGGAAACAGGTCAACAAATCCGCCTAGCTGGCCAAGGTGAAGCCGGCTTTAATGGTGGTCCTTATGGTGACTTGTATGTAGTAGTTTCGGTGGAAGCAAGTGATAAATTTGAACGTGAAGGAACTACTATCTTCTATAATTTGAACCTCAATTTTGTTCAAGCAGCACTTGGTGATACAGTAGACATCCCTACAGTTCATGGTGATGTAGAATTAGTCATTCCAGAAGGAACTCAGACTGGTAAACGATTCCGCCTACGTGGTAAAGGTGCGCCTAGCCTTCGTGGTGGTGCCCTTGGTGACCAATACGTTACTGTCAATGTTGTTACCCCAACAGGTTTGAATGACCGCCAAAAAGCAGCCTTGAAAGAATTCGCAGCTGCAGGTGATTTAAAAGTAAATCCAAAGAAAAAAGGCTTCTTTGACCATATTAAGGATGCCTTTGAAGGAGAATAAAGCATAAAGTAAAAAGAGCCTTCGGGCTCTTTTTCGTGCAATCTTTAGAATGTTATACTCAATGAAAATCAAAGAGCAAACTAGGAAGCTAGCCGCAGGCTGTACTTGAGTACGGCAAGGCGACGCTGACGTGGTTTGAATTTGATTTTCATTGAGTATTAGCATGGGAGAAATCATTCTCAGACTAGTCTGTTATTGATATTTTTGAGTGAGTAAGCCAGCCTCATCCATCTCCTGGATGAGTTGCTTGAGTTCCGCTTCCTTGCCAGGTTTCACGGTGACGGTATCAATGTGCTTAATTGCCGAATTATCATGAATATCCACCAAGGTCAAAGCTTTCTCATAGAACGCGATTCCCTTTTTCATGCTTTCTGGATCATTCAAAGTTAGAATTGTGTAAGAAGAATGTGATTTCTTTCCGTTTTCTCGGAAATACTTCTCGCCTTCCTCCTCTAAAAATTGGAATAAACCATGATTGAACAAGTTATCCCCTACTTTATAGTAAGAAATATCTCCTGTCTGTAGAACATAGACTTTGAGTCGGTTTTTAGTCAGGTTAGGACTTTCTTTTAGGACGGGGTGGCTATTGATAACTTCATCAGAGAATGTCACATAAAAATCTAAGCCTCCACCCTCGAATTCATAGTGTCCATCTGATTCTACTTTTTCAGGAGGCATGTCAAGGGAGATAAAGATTTGTTTTAAGGCTTCATTTCCTTTTCTGATGTCACTCGGTGAGGCCTTGAACAGATTGGCCAGTATTAGAAATGCTAGGGCTGCAAGAAGGCAGAGGCCACCACAAATGATCAGGATGATACGCGTCAGAACTTTAAACAACTGTTTCATTTTCATGCCCTCCCTGGTCTACTAAGATCTGCTAACCCAAAATGGATTTAAAGGGGAAATAAGGAAAATTGGAGTTTCCCTTAGTTTTCTTCAGTTTCCTGCAATTCTTTTAGTACAGCTAATCTTGTTTGGACGTCTTTTTCCAAGACTTTAAACTTATAGGTCAAATCTTTTTGATATTCCTTGATGAGTTCTTTTTGTTGGTCGATAATTTGCAGGCTATCTTGAATGATATCCAAGTCATCCTTAATGGCTTCAACACGATCAGTTGTATCTAAAACCTCTTCAGTGATAGCTTGGCGGTTCTTAACGAGAAGGTATGAACCGACTGCAGAGCCTGCAAAAAGTAGTAAGTTTGATAGTTTCATAGTGACTCCTTAAGCATTTTTGATCGTTTCAGCGACTTGGGCAAGTTTGTCGAAGTCTGGTTCATGTGCGATAAAGTCAATTTTTAGGTCGTCATCTGCACTATAGCGAGGAACCAGGTGGACATGGGTATGGAAAACGGTTTGTCCAGCAACTTCTTCGCAGTTGGCGATGATATTCATACCTTCAGCTTTGGTAGCTGCCATGACTTTTTGAGCAACCTTTGGTACTTGGGCGAACAGTTGGCTAGCACTAGTAGCATCCATTTCTAAAAGGTTGCGATAGTGTTCTTTTGGTACGACCAAGGTGTGACCAGGTGTTACTTGTGAGATATCAAGGAAGGCAAGAACTTGATCATCTTCGTAAACCTTTGATGCGGGAATCTCCCCAGCGATAATTTTACAAAAAATGCAATCTGACATAAAATCTACCTCTACTGTATTGAATTTTGATATAATATAGCTACATTATACCAGATTTGGAGAAAATATGTTAGAAATTAAAAATCTGACAGGGGGCTATGTTCATGTCCCTGTCTTGAAAGATGTGTCCTTTACAGTCGAGAGTGGACAGTTGGTCGGTTTGATCGGTCTCAATGGTGCTGGAAAATCAACGACTATCAATGAAATTATTGGACTTTTGACACCTTATAGTGGAGAAATAAACATCGACGGGCTAACCTTAGGTGCCAATCCGCGAGAATATCGTCAGCAGATTGGTTACATTCCTGAAACTCCTAGTTTGTACGAAGAATTAACTCTCAGAGAACATATCGAGACGGTTGCCATGGCCTATGGTATTGAACAAAACCTAGCTTTTGAACGTGTAGAACCTCTTTTAAAAATGTTTCGTTTGGATCATAAGTTAGATTGGTTTCCTGTTCATTTTTCAAAAGGGATGAAGCAGAAGGTCATGATTATCTGTGCCTTTGTTGTGGATCCGAGTCTCTTTATCGTCGATGAACCTTTCCTTGGTCTTGATCCCTTGGCAATTTCGGACTTGATTCAGCTTTTGGATCTTGAAAAGAAAAAAGGCAAGTCGATCCTCATGAGTACCCACGTTCTTGACTCTGCTGAAAAAATGTGTGATTCTTTTGTCATTCTCCACAAAGGTCAAGTCAGAGCTAAAGGGGATCTTGAAGAGCTGAGACAAGCATTTGCCATGCCAGAAGCAAGTCTCAATGATATCTATTTGGCTTTGACCAAAGAGGAGGACAGATGAAAGACTTGTTCCTAAAGCGAAAGAAGGCTTTTCGTAAAGAGTGTGTCGGTTATCTGCGCTATGTGCTCAATGACCACTTTGTCTTGTTTTTACTGGTCTTAGTAGGTTTTCTAGCCTATCAGTATAGTCAACTGCTCCAGCATTTTCCTGAGAATCATTTACCAATCCTAGGTTTAATTGGGATTGTCTCTGTTTTACTCTTACTTTGGGGAGGGATAGCGACCTATGTAGAAGCGCCTGATAAGCTCTTTCTCTTAGTAGCTGAAGAAGAAGTGAGAGAACACATCCAGAAGCAAAGTTTAGTTTCCTTCATCTTTTGGGTTAGTGTACAGACTCTCTTTTTGCTCTTTTTTGCTCCGTTATTTTTAGCCATGGGCTTAGGCTTAGGAGTTTTTGGGGTCTATGTTTTTCTTTTGGGAGTCGGGAAATATTTCCTGTTTCAGAAAAAGGCTGGCAAGTTTTTTAGTGCAAATCATCTGGACTGGGACTATGTGATTGCCCAAGAAAGTAAACGCAAGCAGTTCTTGCTTCGCTTCTTTGCCCTCTTTACCCAAGTCAAGGGAATTTCAAACAGCGTCAAGAGACGAGCTTATCTAGATGTTATCCTAAAAGCAGTTCAGAAGGTGCCGAGCAAGATTTGGCAGAACCTCTATCTTCGTTCTTATCTGCGAAATGGAGACCTCTTTGCCCTCAGTCTTCGCCTCCTCTTCTTATCTTTGCTGGCTTTGATCTTTATCGAGCAAGCTTGGATTGCGACAGCAGTAGTGGTTTTATTTAACTATCTCTTACTCTTTCAGTTATTGGCTCTCTATCATGCCTTTGATTACCAATATTTGACCCAACTTTTCCCGCTAGACAAGGGACAAAAGGAAAAAGGGTTACAGGCAGTTGTCCGAGGATTGACAGGTTTTGTTTTATTGGTTCAGCTGGTAGTGGGATTGATTACCCTCCAAGAAAAACTAGCCCTTCTAGCCCTACTTGGAGCTGGACTGGTCTTACAAACCTTGTATCTCCCTTATCAGGTGAAACGCCAGATGCAGGATTAAATCTTATAAGATTAGATGAAAATGAGGTTGGGACAAAAGATCCCGACCTCACTTTTTATTAGCAATCAAACTTTGACGCGGTAGCTGATTGAACTTTTTGTTCGTCTTTTAGACTCCAAAAAGCTCCTAATCATCCTCGCGGGGCTGGGACTACGAAATCGAGACTTTGTCTATCGATTTCTGTCCCACCGCCATTTTTATTTACGTAACTTCAATGAATACCAAGAAGCAAACCAGAAGATAGTCGCAGGTTACTCAAAACCTAGTTTTAAGGCTAACATGGTTTGAAAAGATTTTAAAGACTATTACAAGATAAGGGTTGGCCCGTAGAGACTTAACTTGGTCTTGACTTGGTCAAAGTGGAAGCGGTCATAGGCTCTCCAAGCGGCGCGAGTAGGGGCATCTGGATTGAGGGCACTGAGACCCATGAGAAGACTGGAAGTCTGGTAAAATTTTTCCAGCTCAATCAAGAATCTATTATCCACTGTTTCAGCTTTAGAGAGAAAGCGGAGGATATTGTCCAGTTGCTCCTGAAAGCGGACATCGTCAGCTGTTGCCTGTTTGCAGACTTGGTAAGTTTTGTTTAACTCAGTTATCAGTGTCTGAGCTTTTTTGATGGGGTCTGTTTCCGTCATGAGAATTCCTCCTTTGTGATGGTTTTAAAGTTGTTTTAAGCCTTTGTCTTTCTATAATCCTAGCCTATCACTTTTTACTCTTTTTTTACCTTCAAATCTTTAATTGTCATTGAAATTTCCTGAATGGTAATAGCGAAATTTTATGATAAAATAGTTGTAAGGTTATCATAGTCATTTTGTAAAAACTTAGACACTTTAGGAATTTTTGAGAACCGTTTAGGATTTGGTGAAAAATAGTTTCTCGGCTTATGATATCCTCTCTTCAGGAGGTTTTATCCATGAACTATATCATCATCCAAAAAGAGAAAGAAATTTTCAAATTAAACATAAAGGATATCTACTATATCCAAACGCATCCAAGGAAAGCCCATACCGTGCAGATTGTTACAGAAGACGCTAGCTTTGATCTGTTTCAAAATTTAAGCAAGCTTGAAAAACAATATGGGGAAACTTTAACGAGATGTCATCGAAATTGTCTGGTCAACCTTGAACGAGTAAAATCCATGGAACTCCAATCGAAGATTCTTTTTCTTGGAGAAGAAGATCGATATGCTGTTCAGTATTCCAGACGTCGTTATAGAGAAATTCGCCAAAAATGGTTGAGACAAGGAGAGTAAGAAGATGAGAATATTTGTTTTAGAAGATGATTTTTCCCAACAAGCAAGAATTGAAACGACGATTGAAAAACTTTTGAAAAAACAGAGTATCATTCCCAGTTCTTTTGAGGTCTTTGGAAAGCCAGACCAATTGCTGGCAGAGGTGCATGAGAAGGGGGCGCATCAGCTTTTCTTTTTGGACATTGAGATTCGAAATGAAGAGATGAAGGGACTAGAAGTGGCTAGAAAGATTCGGGATCGGGATCCTTATGCCCTGATTGTCTTTGTGACGACTCACTCAGAGTTTATGCCCCTGTCCTTTCGCTACCAAGTTTCAGCTTTGGACTACATTGATAAGGCCTTGTCGGCAGAGGAGTTTGAATCTCGTATCGAGACAGCCCTCCTCTATGCCAATAGTCAAGACAGTAAAAGTCTAGCGGAAGATTGCTTTTACTTTAAATCAAAATTTGCCCAATTCCAGTATCCCTTTAAAGAGGTTTACTATCTCGAAACGTCCCCAAGACCCCATCGTGTTATTCTCTATACCAAGACAGACAGGTTAGAATTTACGGCTAGTTTAGAGGAGGTTCTCAAGCAGGAACCCCGTCTCTTGCAGTGCCATCGCTCTTTTCTAGTTAATCCAACTAATGTAGTTCGTTTGGATAAGAAAGAAAAACTCCTTTTCTTTCCCAATGGCGGAAGCTGTCTAATCGCGCGTTATAAGGTCAGGGAAGTGTCTGAGGCTATCAATAACTTACACTGAGTGAGGTGATGGAATGGAATTAGTTTGGAAGATAGTATATGCGTTTTTGATATCTGGATTGGAATTGTTTATATTTTTTAAGGTGGATGGAATTGTTCTAACTCTGGAGAGAGTTTTTAAGGCCTTTCTTTTTAAGATACTTTTGGCAGTTGTTTTTGTAATGATTAGCTATATAGTAGGAAATAATTACCTATCTTATTTTGTGGAACCCTTGTACGGCATCGGTTTATCTTTCTTGTTTTTAAGAGGGCTTCCTAAAAAACTCCTTATCTTTTATGGTCTCTTTCCAATGATATTGGTGAATCTCTTTTATAGAGGAGTCTCCTATTTTGTGCTTCCATTTTTGGAGCAAGGGCAGGTGTATGATGACCACTCTTTTATTTGGTTATTTATAAAAATTTTTATTTGCTTTATTTCTCTAGCTTTTTTGAAATGGTTAGATTATGATTTTACTAGCTTGAGAAGGGAGATTCTAGATAAAGATTTTCAAAAGTCCCTGACTAAGATTAACTGGATAATGGGAACCTACTATCTAGTGATGCAAAGTCTGTCTTACTTTGAATATGTACAAGGTATCCAATCAACGACAGTTCGCCATCTAATCCTAGTGTTTTACCTGCTCTTTTTTATGGGGATTATCAAGAAATTGGATACCTATTTGAAGGACAAACTCCATGAGAGACTGAACCAAGAGCAGGACTTGCGCTATAGAGATATGGAGCGGTATAGTCGGCATATAGAGGAACTTTATAAGGAAGTGCGGAGCTTTCGTCATGATTATACCAACCTCTTGACCAGCTTACGTCTGGGCATTGAAGAGGAGGATATGGAGCAGATAAAAGAGGTCTACGACTCCGTCTTGAAGGACTCTAGCCAAAAATTGCAGGACAATAAATATGACCTGGGCAGATTGGTGAATATTCGAGACCGTGCCCTTAAAAGTCTCCTAGCAGGAAAATTTCTAAAAGCTAGAGAAAAGGATATTGTCTTTAATGTCGAAGTTCCTGAGGAGATTCAAGTCGAGAGTATGAGTCTGCTTGATTTTCTGACTATTGTGTCTATCCTTTGTGACAATGCCATTGAAGCTAGTGCAGAGGCCAGTCAACCTCGTGTCTCAATCGCCTTTATAAAAAATGGAGCACAGGAAACCTTTATCGTTGAAAACTCCATCAAAGAAGAGGGTATAGATGTTTCTGAAATCTTCTCTTTTGGAGTTAGTTCTAAAGGGGAGGACCGAGGTGTTGGTCTCTATACCGTCATGAAGATTGTGGAAAGTTATCCCAATGCCAGTCTCAATACCACCTGTCAAGATCAAGTCTTTCGTCAGGTTTTGGCGGTTCATTTGCTGTCAACTTCTGATTAGAAAATGTGTGAACAAGAGAACAATGGCATTTTAGGTTGAAAAACACTGCAACGATTTGTCTTTATCCAACCTGACTTTTTATATTATTCGAGGAAAAATAAATGAACCAGAAATCTTATTTTATAGCTTGTTCTGTACTGATTATCCTATCCAATCTTCTCATGTTTTCTCTAGTCAATGAGGGAGAAGGTACAGGAGCTAATCTGATTATAATTGTTTCAACCTGTGTCTTGCTACCAGCCTTTTTACATGCAGTTGAAAATCAGCAGACATCATTGGTTAGGGCAGAATCCTTGCTCCTCATTCAGATGGCAGTGGTGTCCTTAGTCCGTCTCATCAGCCGAATAGAGAGGACACCTGAAATCTTACATACAGGCCTCACCCTTCTAGTTTTAGCAAGCTGGCTAGCCTTTATCCTCCTAGCTATTATGAGAATGTATCAGAAAAAAGGGAAGTAAAGATGAGTGCATTTTAATTTGTTAGGTTTTATTTGGGCAAGCATATTTTCCGTGCTTGCTTTTTCATTTTTTCTACAATTTAGGAGGTTTTGATGACCATTCATGATTTGGGGAAATTAAGGTCAAAAGGAGTGCTATACTAGCAGTGTAAAGGATATAGCTCAACTAAAATAAAGCACACATTTAGGAGGAAATCTTATGAAGAAAAAAATACTTGTCATTTTCATCTTGTATCTAATCATGTCTCCGCTTGGGGGGAGTATTTGGTATCAGCTATTTTATACCATAGCCTATCTGATTGCAGTTATGATCTATTTTGCTATCATTAAAAAGAAAGAAGTAAAGAAATGAAAACTTTTCTTGCTAAAAAACGGAACATCTTCTTAGCTAGATTGTTCCTAGGTCAGTTTCCTGTACTGATCTCTACTTATTTATTTCTATCTCGTCAGTTTTTGCATTTTTCCTTAGTTTTTCAATTGCTTTTAGTGGTTGTTAACTTGGCTTCTATTTTGGTAATTGTTTACCTCACTAGGGAAATGAGAATGAGAAAGTTTGAAGATGATGAGTTGGTCAATCCGAGAACCAATCAACTCATGTTCATTGGATTGACAGGTTTTATGTCTATTATCGGTTTGTATAGAGGAATGACAGCAGCAGAATCCTATCAACAACTGATTGGTTATATTGCTTCTGTTCTCTGCTTAATCATCATGTTGCTGCTCATTTGGGGCTTGAAGTATTATAAAAAGTAAGCTCACAAAAAGAACTTACAGGTAGCGTTTTCAGACTGCTGGTCTTTTTTAAGAGAAGTTCTTGTAATTTAAGAGTTTTTGACGACCGTTTAAGATTTGGATACAAAACCTAAAAAAGCAGTGCCATACTAAAAGTGTAAAAGTTACAAGGATACCAATGCTAAACTGAAATAAAGGAGTGATTCTTATGGCGAAAAAAATAGTTACGATTGTCATCTTGTATGTAATCATGCAAACCTGTCTTTATCCGTTTAGGGGAAATGAGTGGTATTATGTAATGGATGCGCTAGCATACTTTGCTTCGGTTTATATCTTCGTTCAGTTCAATAAAAAATGGAGAAAAAGCCATTTTGAATCTTGAACATAGAAGTTTTATAGGTCTGGAATGGATCATCTAAATAGAATGAATAGTTTTAAATTAATATCTGCTAAGGATCATCTGTAAAATGCAAAATTCTTGCATCCTTATTTTGATCGACTTTTAAAGGAGAGAGGTTGTGTTTATGGCCATTTTTAATAAATGTCATGCTGTGTTTGTTGGATTTTTAGCCTTTATAATAGTTACTTCAGTAGGTTATACCATCAATCAAGGAGATTTTTTTCAAAACGAGTACCTATTTATTATCGTAAAGACTTTCTGGATTTCACTGAGTGTTGCCTATGCGAAATGGTTTGATATGGTTTCGCTAAGAAGGTTAACGAAGAAAGAAATTCTACTTTTTATTGGAAGTTTTCTTATTTGTGTGCTGGTAAATATAGGTTATTATAGTTTTTTTACAGTCTCTTCTGGTGCTGGATATCAACACCTTGAGGCTACTAGTACAGGAATTTCATTATCCTTTATTGCAAGCGTGACAGTTTTTGGGCCTATTCTGGAGGAATTTGTTTTCAGAGGTATCCTTCAAGGTGCGGTTTTTGAAAATTCTTGGTTGGGCCTTATACTGACTGCCTCTCTCTTCTCTTTCCTGCATGCTCCTTATGATGTTCCTTCATTTATCTATTATCTATTTGGAGGTTTGATGCTGGGCTTTGCTTATAAAAAGAGTCAAAATCTATCGGTGCCTATCTTAGTCCATATCTGTTACAATTGTTTATCATTCTTCTAGTAGTTTTCAGTAGTTAAATTTACAAAGGAATGTAGAGGATGGTCAATTAGCGTCATAGTGCCTAGGGAACTGACCTGGTAGATGTGAAATCAATAGATGGAGGAATCATATGAAAAAGTATGTGTATTTTTTAGATTTATTTGCCCGAGTTGTAATAATATTGCTATCTCTTGTTCTTTGTATAAGAGTACTCATGATTTCAACAGAACTCTGGAGAAATGTTCTTGTACTGGTAAGTACCCCTGTTACGATCTATAGTCTGCTAAAACATAGACCAGGCAAGAAGAACATAAAAACCCTGTGAAAATCTTAAAAGAAAGATTAAAAAGATGCAAGCAAAATATAAAAATCAAATAGCAGAAGTTTGGGAAATTGGTAAGGATACACCGAAACCAAGTTGGGTAGAAGATGCCTTGAAAAAGAATTACATAGTATGGCTAGACAATCATGTCCGAATTTTAATGGCAGGCCTTCAGTCTTCTCTTGTAACCAATCTCAAAATCGGGCTAGTCGGAACAGCAGGAGGAGGTTTTGCTGGTTATAGTATGTATGTCCTTGGCTATCCAGGAGATTATCTTGACCTCACCAATCATAGAGTGGTATCTGCCAAGGCTTTTCATCGAGACTATCAAGTTTTATAAAATGATTAGGTAGAAAAAGGATGATGGTCTATCATTTTGAAAAGAATTGACTGCCTAGATGATGAAAAATATAAAGTTTTTAACAGCAACAAAAGTACACAAGGGTAGATGTATTGGCTTATCAAAGTCATGGTGATAGCTACCGAGACTGAATGCTGGAGGATTAAATGATAATTGGTGGCAGTTACGATAGCAAAGCTATGAGGGAGTTTCTATGAAAAAATATTCTATTCTTTTCAAAACAAGTGCAATTCTTTCTTATTTATTTTTGTTTTTCGGATTGTCTTGGACAACCCAATTTTGGAGAAATTATTGGGAGTTCTCGTCTGGGGTAGGAAATGTCATCTGGATTCGAAACATCATCAGTGTTCTCTTTATCGGTTTGATGATGTGGTTCTTGGTTAGGTCGGGCCATGCTTATCTCTTTCGTATCCCTAGGAAAAAGTGGTTGAGCTATTCTGTTCTGACGGTGTTAGCAGCTGTCGTTCTTATAAGCTTTAACTATCTGACAGCTAAACACGTTCAGGGGACAAACGAAAGTTGGAATTTGTTTATTGCCTATAGTGAGACCAATTTTGCAGAGTTCGGAGTTTATCTAACCTTAATAGTACTAGGGCCTCTGATGGAAGAATTGGTATGTAGGGGACTGCTTCAACATGCCTTCTTTAAGAATTCAAGATGGGGACTGGATATTCTATTTCCGTCAGTTTTGTTCGCCTTACCTCATTTTTCAAGTTTTCCTAGTCTACTAGACCTTCTGGTTTATACAGCAGTTGGATGTATATTTGGTGGTTTGACACGCTATACAAAGACTATCTATCCGTCTTACACGATTCATATTGTTAATAATATCATTGCAAACTTACCATTTTTACTCACTTTTCTACATAGGGTCTTGGGGTAAAAAACCAAAAGGCTTGCTTTTCAGCCATAGAGGAGGTCATCATGTATAAACACTTATTTTTCCTAGATTCAAAAACCTTAGACTGGTTGACGCCCTATATTCTAGACTTGGCTTCTGACACCATTGCTTTCAATGTTTTTGTGCTAACCTTTGTATCTGTGGTGCTCTTTTATTTCCTAAATCCCATGCTATCTTTAATGGCTATCTTCTTAGGGGGTGGTTATGTGGTCGGATTTTGGTTACTCAAGTGGTTTGTTTTGGAAAGACTAGAGCTAAAGGATGACGTGTAGGGAAGTCTGTTTGATGGGGAGGATAGTTTTATGGCCATTTTCAATAAATGTCATGCTTTGTTTTTGGGATTTTTAGTCTTTGCAATCGTTGGTACAGCGGGATATTTCGTCAATCAAGGAGATTATTTTCAACACCAGTACACATTCATTGCTGTAAAGAGTCTCTTGCTTTTCCTTAGTTTTGGCTATGCGAAATGGTTTGACATGATTTCTTTTGGGATGTTAAGTAAAAAGCAGCTTTTGCTGTCCATTGGAATTTTTCTTCTCACTGTGCTGGTAAATATAGGCTATCATGCCTTTTTCTCAGTTGTTTCTGGTGCTTCGGCTCAACATCTTGAGGAAACTAGTAGAGGACTGTCGCTTTCCTTTATTGTAAGTGTTACAGTTTTGGGACCAATCCAGGAGGAATTTATGTTTAGAGGACTTCTTCAAGGTGCAGTTTTTGATAATTCTTGGTTAGGACTTGTGTTGACTTCCTCTCTCTTTTCTTTCATGCATGATCCTTATGATGTGCCTTCGTTTTTCTATTATCTATTTGGGGACTTGTTGCTGGGCTTTGCTTATAAAA
The DNA here is from genome assembly GCF_047464415.1 of Streptococcus infantis. Classification (GTDB taxonomy): domain Bacteria; phylum Bacillota; class Bacilli; order Lactobacillales; family Streptococcaceae; genus Streptococcus; species Streptococcus infantis_AE. Next base: position 35,483 of record NZ_JASHBX010000006.1, read on the forward strand.
AGAGCCAAAACCTATGGGTCTCCACTTTAGTCCATATGTTTTACAACAGTTTGCCACTCTTATTTTATTTATAAAAATCATGAAAGGTAAGTAGGAGATTGCGCTTACCTTTTTCTTTCTATAATGATAACCCAAACCACCCCAGAGGCTTTTATTTGAGAATCAGGTCGGGACTGGTTGACGAATAAGATAAAAACTAGTAGAATAGTAAGGAAACTTTATACGGAGGAAAGAAATGGACTTGGGTGATATTGAGCTAACGCTGACCCCTATACCTGGGAAAAGCGGAAAAGCTTATATGGGAAGCTACCCTGATGGGAAGCGCGTCTTTATTAAAATGAACACCTCTCCAATCCTACCTGGTTTAGCCAAGGAACAAATCGCTCCTCAATTATTATGGACTCGCCGTTTATCGGATGGGCGTGATATGTGTGCCCAAGAATGGTTGAATGGTAAAATTTTGACCCCTTATGATATGAATCGCAAGCAGATTATCAATATTTTGAGCCGCTTGCATCGTTCGCGTCCTTTGATGACGCAATTGACTCGTTTGGGCTATTCTTTAGAAACACCTTTTGACTTGCTTCAGGCTTGGTTAAAAGATGCTCCAGAATCCTTGAAGAACAATCAATATCTAAGAATGGTAGTAGAGGATTTGCGAGGAAGTTTGCCAAACTTTAGGGAAGATTATGCAACGATTGTTCATGGAGATGTACGACATAGTAATTGGATTGAGACAGAGAGCGGTCTTGTTTATTTAGTGGATTGGGATTCCGTTCGTTTAACGGATCGCATGTTTGATGTAGCTCATATGCTATGTCACTATATTCCAGACTATCAGTGGAAAGAGTGGTTGACTTATTACGGTTACAAATACAACCAGACAGTCATCAACAAACTATTTTGGTATGCTCAGTTATCCTTCTTGAGCCAGATTGCCAAATATTATACAAATGAAGATCTAGAAAATGTCAATCGGGAGATTTATGCCTTGCGTATCTTCCGTGACAAGTATGGAAAGAAGAGATGAGAGTTAGAAATCGTAAAGGGGCAACAGAATTACTAGAGGCTAATCCTCAGTATGTTGTCTTAAATCCTTTAGAAGCCAAAGGGAAATGGCGAGATTTATTTGGAAATGACAATCCTATCCATGTTGAGGTTGGTAGTGGTAAAGGTGCTTTTGTAACAGGTATGGCCAAGCAAAACCCTAATATCAACTATATCGGGATTGATATTCAAAAGTCTGTTTTGAGCTATGCCTTGGACAAGGTCTTGGAAGTTGCTGTACCCAATATCAAGTTGTTGTGGGTTGATGGTTCAGATTTGACCGACTACTTTGAAGATGGTGAGATTGATCGTTTGTACCTGAACTTTTCAGATCCGTGGCCTAAAAAACGCCATGAAAAGCGTCGTCTAACCTATAAGAGTTTCTTGGATACCTTCAAGCGTATCTTGCCTGAACACGGTGAGATTCATTTCAAGACAGATAACCGTGGCTTGTTTGAATATAGCCTAGTGAGTTTTTCTCAATATGGCATGAAGCTCAATGGCGTTTGGTTGGACTTGCACGCCAGTGACTTTGAAGGAAATGTCATGACAGAATATGAGCAAAAATTCTCAAGTAAGGGTCAAGTTATCTACCGAGTTGAGGCAGAATTTTAAGAAAAAGCTTAAAATCAAGCCTTCTGAGTGCTTATACTTTACATAAGTAGTCAAAAGTGTTATACTGTAAGTAAGAATATGAGAAAGTGAGGCGGGGAAATATCTTCGCCTCTTGCTTATGAGGAGGTGGACGCAATCGCAACTATCGTAGAATTAGTCAGAGAAGTCGTAGAACCTGTCATTGAAGCTCCCTTTGAACTCGTGGATATCGAGTACGGAAAGATTGGCAGTGACATGATTCTTAGTATTTTTGTAGATAAACCAGAGGGAATTACCTTGAACGACACAGCGGACTTGACAGAAATCATCAGTCCTGTCCTAGATACTATCAAGCCAGATCCCTTCCCAGAACAATATTTCCTAGAAATCACCAGTCCAGGCTTGGAGCGTCCTTTGAAAACCAAGGAAGCGGTCGCTGGAGCAGTTGGGAAATACATCCATGTTGGACTTTACCAAGCCATCGATAAGCAAAAGGTCTTTGAAGGAACCTTGCTAGCCTTTGAAGAGGATGAGTTGACTATGGAGTATATGGACAAGACTCGTAAGAAAACAGTCAAAATCCCATACAGTTTGGTATCAAAAGCACGTTTAGCAGTAAAATTATAGTAAAAGAAAGGAAGCTTTTGAAGATTCAAAAGTGAATAGAAGATGAGTAAAGAAATGCTAGAGGCCTTCCGCATTTTGGAAGAAGACAAGGGAATCAAAAAAGAAGACATCATTGATGCAGTGGTGGAATCACTTCGTTCAGCCTATCGCAGACGCTATGGGCAGTCTGATAGTGTAGCCATTGATTTCAACGAAAAAACAGGTGACTTTACAGTTTATACTGTTCGTGAAGTTGTTGATGAAGTATTTGATAGCCGTTTGGAAATCAGCTTGAAAGATGCTCTTGCCATTAACTCAGCTTACGAGCTTGGGGACAAGATTAAATTTGAAGAAGCACCAGGTGAGTTTGGTCGTGTAGCAGCCCAGTCTGCCAAACAAACCATCATGGAAAAAATGCGCAAGCAAACACGTGCTATCACCTACAACACATACAAAGAGCATGAACAAGAAATCATGTCAGGTACAGTGGAGCGCTTCGACAATCGCTTTATCTATGTCAACCTTGGCAGCATCGAAGCCCAATTGTCAAAACAAGACCAAATCCCTGGAGAAGTCTTTGCTTCTCACGATCGTATCGAAGTTTATGTCTACAAGGTTGAAGACAATCCTCGTGGTGTCAACGTCTTTGTAAGTCGTAGCCATCCAGAGATGATCAAACGCTTAATGGAACAAGAAATTCCTGAAGTTTATGACGGAACTGTTGAGATCATGAGCGTAGCTCGTGAAGCAGGTGACCGTACCAAGGTTGCTGTTCGTAGCCACAATCCAAATGTGGACGCCATTGGTACAATCGTTGGACGTGGTGGTGCTAACATCAAGAAAATTACTAGCAAATTCCACCCAACTCGCTACGATGCTAAGAGCGATCGTATGGTTCCAATCGAAGAAAACATCGACGTTATCGAATGGGTAGCCGATCCAGCTGAATTTATCTACAACGCTATCGCTCCTGCAGAAGTTGACCAAGTTATCTTTGATGAAAACGACAGTAAACGTGCCTTGGTCGTTGTGCCAGATAACAAGCTTTCTCTTGCGATCGGTCGTCGTGGACAAAACGTTCGTTTGGCAGCTCATTTGACTGGCTACCGTATCGATATCAAGTCTGCAAGTGAGTTTGAAGCCATGGAAGCAGCAGAACAAGCTGACCAGGTAGAAACAGACGAATTGGTCGAAGAATAAGAGCTGATCAGAGGAGGGGAAGATGAAAACTAGAAAAATCCCTTTGCGCAAGTCTGTGGTTTCCAATGAAGTGATTGATAAACGCGATTTACTTCGTATTGTCAAGAACAAAGAAGGACAGGTCTTTATCGACCCGACAGGCAAGGCTAATGGTCGCGGCGCTTATATCAAGCTAGACAATACAGAAGCCCTTGAGGCCAAAAAGAAAAAAGTCTTTAACCGTAGCTTTAGTATGGAAGTTGAAGAAAGCTTTTATGACGAGTTGATTGCTTATGTCGATCACAAAGTGAAAAGAAGAGAGTTAGGACTTGAATAAGCAAAAAATTATCAATCTCTTGGGTCTTGCTCAGCGAGCAGGGAAAATCATCTCGGGTGAGGAAATGGTAGTCAAAGCCATCCAAGACCAGAAAGTAAAGCTGGTATTTCTCGCTCATGATGCCGCTCCCAACCTGACCAAGAAGATTCAGGATAAAAGTCATTATTATCAAGTAGAAGTTATTACCGTGTTTTCAACACTGGAATTAAGCATAGCAGTCGGAAAATCAAGAAAGGTTTTGGCTGTGACAGATGCTGGATTTACAAAGAAAATGAGGTCTCTTATGGAATAGAAGAGGAGGACATGATTTGTCTAAGAAAAGATTGTACGAAATCGCGAAAGAACTTGGAAAAGAAAGTAAGGAAGTTGTAGCGCGTGCAAAAGAGTTGGGCTTGGATGTGAAAAGCCACTCATCAAGTGTGGAGGAAGCAGCTGCTTCAAAAATCGTAGCAAGTTTTAAACCTGCTCCTGCTCCAAAGGTAGAATCGAAACCTGTGGCTCCAAAGCCAGTTGTCACTAAGGAAGAGGCAAAACCAGCAGCACCTGTTGCCCCTAAAGAGGAAAAAGTGGCACCAGCAAAACCACAGAGTCGAAACTTTAAGGCTGAGCGTGAAGCACGTGCAAAAGAGCAGGCTGAACGACGCAAGCAAAATAAGGGCAATAACCGTGACCACCAGCAAAATGGAAATCGTCAAAAAAATGATAACCGTAATGGTGGTAAACAAGGTCAAGGGAATCGCGACAACCGCCGATTTAATGATCAAGGTAAAAAACAACAAGGTCAGCAAAATCGTGGGAATGATCGCCGTCAGCAAGAGGACAAACGTCCAAATCAAGCAGGCCCACGTATTGACTTTAAAGCCCGTGCAGCTGCTCTAAAGGCAGAGCAAAATGCAGAATATGCTCGTTCAAGTGAGGAACGCTTCAAGCAGTCTCAAGCTGCCAAAGAAGCCTTGGCTCAAGCAAACAAACGCAAGGAACCTGAGGAAATCTTTGAAGAAGCTGCTAAATTGGCTGAACAAGTACAGCAAGTTCAACCAGTGGTTGAAGTAGCTCCTGCAGCTAAAGAACCTGTAGTGGATACACGTCGTAAGAAACAAGCCCGACCAGACAAAGAACGTGACGATTTTGATCACGAAGAAGATGGTCCTAGAAAACAACAAAAGAATCGAAGTAGTCAAAATCAAGTGAGAAATCAAAGAAATAGTAACTGGAACAATAACAAAAAGAATAAAAAAGGCAATAAGCAAAACAACCGTAATCAGGCACCAAAACCTGTTACAGAGCGTAAGTTCCATGAATTGCCAACAGAATTTGAATATACAGATGGTATGACCGTCGCGGAAATTGCAAAACGTATCAAGCGCGAACCAGCTGAGATTGTTAAGAAACTCTTCATGATGGGCGTGATGGCGACACAAAACCAGTCCTTAGACGGTGAAACAATCGAACTCCTCATGGTAGATTACGGTATTGATGCTAAACAAAAGGTTGAAGTGGACAATGCTGATATCGAACGTTTCTTCGCTGAAGATGGTTATCTCAATGAAGATGAACTTGTAGAGCGTCCACCAGTTGTTACCATCATGGGACATGTTGACCATGGTAAGACAACACTCCTAGATACCCTTCGTAACTCTCGTGTTGCGACAGGTGAAGCAGGTGGAATCACTCAGCATATCGGTGCCTACCAAATCGTTGAAAATGGCAAGAAGATTACCTTCCTTGATACACCAGGACACGCGGCCTTTACTTCTATGCGTGCGCGTGGTGCTTCTGTTACCGATATTACCATCTTGGTCGTAGCGGCAGATGACGGGGTAATGCCTCAGACTATCGAAGCCATCAACCACTCAAAAGCGGCTAATGTTCCAATCATCGTAGCTATCAACAAAATCGATAAACCAGGTGCTAACCCAGAACGTGTGATCGGTGAATTGGCTGAACATGGTGTTATGTCAACAGCTTGGGGTGGAGATTCTGAGTTCGTAGAAATCTCAGCCAAGTTCAACCAAAATATCGATGAACTCTTGGAAACTGTTCTACTTGTGGCTGAAATTCAAGAGCTCAAAGCTGATCCAACAGTTCGTGCCATCGGTACTGTTATCGAAGCTCGTTTGGATAAAGGAAAAGGTGCGGTCGCAACCCTTCTTGTTCAACAAGGTACTTTGAATGTCCAAGATCCAATCGTTGTCGGAAATACTTTTGGACGTGTCCGTGCTATGACCAACGACCTCGGACGTCGTGTGAAGGTTGCAGGCCCATCAACACCAGTATCGATCACAGGTTTGAACGAAGCGCCAATGGCAGGTGACCACTTTGCCGTTTACGAAGATGAAAAATCTGCCCGTGCAGCTGGTGAAGAACGTGCTAAACGTGCTCTTATGAAGCAACGTCAAGCTACTCAACGTGTCAGCCTTGAAAACCTCTTTGATACCCTTAAAGCAGGAGAACTCAAGTCTGTTAACGTCATCATCAAAGCCGACGTACAAGGTTCTGTTGAAGCTCTCTCTGCATCACTTCAAAAGATTGATGTGGAGGGTGTTAAAGTAACTATTGTTCACTCAGCAGTAGGTGCTATCAATGAATCTGACGTGACACTTGCCGAAGCTTCAAATGCCTTTATTGTTGGTTTCAACGTGCGTCCTACACCACAAGCTCGTCAACAAGCAGAAGCTGACGATGTAGAAATCCGTCTCCACAGCATCATCTACAAGGTTATCGAAGAGATGGAAGAAGCCATGAAAGGGATGCTTGACCCAGAATTTAAAGAAAAAGTTATCGGTGAAGCGATTATCCGCGAAACCTTCAAGGTATCTAAAGTGGGAACAATCGGTGGATTTATGGTTACCAGCGGTAAAGTTACCCGTGACTCTAAAGTCCGTGTCATCCGTGACGGTGTCGTTATTTACGATGGTGCCCTAGCTAGCTTGAAACACTATAAAGATGACGTTAAAGAAGTTACAAACGGCCGTGAAGGTGGTCTCATGATTGACGGCTACAATGATATCAAGATGGATGATGTGATTGAAGCCTACATCATGGAAGAAATCAAGAGATAAGATTTTTGCTCCTTTCTTAGGTGGTGAGGGACGCAAGCAAACCGATGGTTTCATTGCTTATTTTTGAGCCTAGAGTCTCAAAAATCCCCAGTGATTGAACTGAATTATCAGTACAATCACTTTCACCACGGCGAAAGAAGCAGATAAGTTCAAATTGAACTTCGTTTCAATTTGAATTGAAAATCAATAAGTTTAAAAATAGCTAGGTCTGCTGGCCTAGCTTTTGGTTCAATTGAGAGAAAGGAAAAAGCATGGCAAATCATTTCCGTACGGATCGTGTGGGCATGGAAATCAAGCGCGAAGTCAATGAGATTTTGCAAAAGAAAGTCCGTGATCCGCGTGTCCAAGGTGTGACTATCACTGATGTTCAGATGCTAGGTGATTTATCTATGGCTAAGGTTTACTACACTATTTTGAGTAATCTTGCTTCAGATAATCAGAAAGCTCAAGTCGGGCTTGAAAAAGCAACTGGAACAATCAAACGTGAGCTTGGTCGCAATTTGAAATTGTACAAAATTCCAGACTTAACTTTCGTCAAAGACGAATCCATCGAATATGGAAACAAGATTGACGAAATGCTACGCAATCTGGATAAAAATTAAGCAGAAAGAGGGGCAACCCTCTTTTTTGTGTGTCTATAAGTAGGTCATTGTCTAGTCAGATTAGATGAGTAGAAATCAATAAAATAAATCTTGAAAATATCATTTATTCCATAAATATGATAAGATAAAGCTTGATACGAATGAAAAACGGAGATAGAGATGGCTAAAGAAGATGTGGCGATGCAAGTGTTGCAACAGGTAGTAAAACTTCCTGTCGTCAAAGTGAACCGGTCAAAATTTTTAATGGACAAATTCTCTAAGGAAGTGGCTTCAAAGGATATTCCTAGATTATTGGAAGAAGGGCCGACAGCTTTATTACCTCAGGAAACCTTAGATCGAGTGGCCAATGCCTGTATTAAAGATAATATTTTACTGGCAAGTGGGACATCTGTTTTAGCAGGTTTACCTGGAGGTATTGCCATGGCGGTTACAATTCCGATAGATGTAGCCCAGTTTTACGCATTTTCATTAAAACTAGCCCAGGAGCTAGGCTATATTTACGGCTATGATGATCTCTGGGCTTCGCGAAATGAGCTGAGCGAAGAAGCTAAAAATACCCTTTTGCTCTATCTGGGAGTGATGTTGGGAGTAAATGGTGCGGGCGCTCTACTTCGTTCTGGTGGGGTTACAGTTGCTAAGCAAGTGATGAAAATTGTAAACAGAAAGACTTTGACAAAGACTCTTTGGTATCCAATTTTGGAAAAAGTTCTGAAAATCTTTGGAGTGAATCTGACCAAGGGAGGATTGGCTAAGGGGATGGGAAAAGTTATTCCTATCTTAGGTGGAGTCCTATCAGGTGGCTTAACTTTTGCGACCATGAAACCCATGGGAGAAAGATTGCAAAAAGAATTGTCCAAATTGATTAACTACGATGAAGCACAATATCAAAGAGATGTTGCCACTATCCAAAAAGAGGTTGAAATCATCGAAGGAGAATGACATGGGGATCATAACAGTACTGGCCAAAACCTACGGTAATTATCTTCTTACAAGGCAAGCTTTAAAAGTTGCAGAAACCATAAAGAAAGATGAAAACACAGTCGTTAGTTTGGCGAAATTAGTTCTCGTAGATAAGCTTATGGATACAGCTACTTGGTTGATGAAGCCGGAGGATAAAGAATGAAATCTTTTTGGAGGTTCTTTACTCTTCTTTTTATAACACCAATTGTTGGTCTGATAAAAATACTCTGGTTCCTAATCTCTTTCGCCTTCCAATTACTGTTCTATAAGATTCTTTTTAAGATCATAGACTGGTTTTTCAAACTTCTCTGATGATCATGGTAAGGATAAGACTTTGAAATTTTACTAGGAAGAGTCTATATAATTAGAAATAATGAAGTTATACGAAATAAACTAGCAAGTCTTCTACTGCTAGTTTTTTAATCTTTGCCCTTGTGGTATAATAAAAAAGAAAAAACTGTTAGAGAATATGATGGAGGTTATGATGGACAATATCATTGATGTATCTATTCCTGTTGCGGAAGTGGTGGATAAGCATCCAGAAGTTTTAGATATCCTAGTAGAACTCGGTTTTAAGCCTCTTGCAAATCCCTTGATGCGAAATACAGTCGGACGAAAAGTATCGCTCAAACAGGGTTCTAAGCTCGAGGGAACTCCTATGGATAAGATTGTACGCACACTGGAAGCAAATGGTTACGAAGTGATTGGATTAGACTAATGGCAGATGAACGAATTCATGTCCTACGGGATATTTTATTAGAATTGCATAATGGAGCCTCACCTGAATCCGTTCAGGAGCGCTTTGATGCGACCTTTACAGGTGTATCAGCTATCGAGATTTCTCTCATGGAGCATGAGTTGATGAACTCTGACTCAGGTGTGACATTTGAAGACGTCATGGAGCTCTGTGATGTCCATGCTAATCTCTTTAAAAATGCTGTTAAGGGTGTCGAAGTTGAAGATACAGAGCATCCTGGTCATCCTGTCCGTGTTTTTAAGGATGAAAATCTAGCCCTCCGTGCTGCCTTGATTCGTGTTCGTAGATTATTAGATACATATGAGTCTATGGAAGACGAGGAAATGCTTGCGGAGATGCGTAAGGGTTTGGTTCGGCAGATGGGACTTGTAGGTCAATTTGACCGCCACTACCAGCGCAAGGAAGAGCTCTTCTTTCCTATCATGGAGCGTTATGGACATGATTCGCCACCAAAAGTCATGTGGGGAGTCGATGACCAGATCAGGGAGCTTTTTCAGAAAGCCTTGGCGACAGCCAAGTCCCTACCAGAAGTGTCCATTAGCACTGTAAAGGCTGATTTTGACGCTTTTGCGACTGAATTTGAGAGTATGATTTTCAAGGAAGAATCTATCCTCCTCATGATTCTACTAGAATCCTTTACCCAGGATGATTGGATTCAGATTGCTGAGGAAAGTGATGCTTATGGCTATGCTATCATCCGACCATCTGAGAAATGGGTACCTGAACGTAAAAGCTTTGTTGAGAAGAAAAGTGTAGAAGAACCAAGTCAGCCAGAAACTGTAGAAGGCCAAGTTCAGAAGGTTATTGATACGCCAGAAGGGCAGTTTACCATCACCTTTACACCTAAGGAAAAGGAAGCAGTGCTGGATCGCCATAGTCAACAGGCTTTTGGCAATGGCTATCTCTCAGTCGAGCAGGCTAATCTTATTCTCAACCATCTGCCAATGGAAATTACCTTTGTTAATAAGGATGATATTTTCCAGTATTACAATGACAATACGCCAGCAGATGAGATGATTTTCAAGCGGACACCTTCTCAAGTAGGGCGAAATGTTGAGCTTTGTCACCCACCCAAGTACCTTGATAAGGTAAAGACCATTATGAAAGGTCTTCGTGACGGGGTCAAGGACAAGTACGAGATGTGGTTCAAGTCCGAGTCACGAGGTAAGTTTGTCCATATCACCTATGCTGCAGTACACGATGAAAATGGAGAATTTCAAGGTGTATTGGAGTATGTTCAGGATATCCAGCCCTACCGTGAGATTGATACAGACTATTTCCGTGGATTAGAATAAGGAGAAAAAATGAGTTACGAACAAGAATTTATGAAAGAATTTGAAGCCTGGGTTAATACCCAAATCATGATTAATGATATGGCGCATAAGGAAAGTCAAAAGGTCTATGAAGAAGATCAAGATGAGCGTGCTAAAGATGCCATGATTCGCTATGAAAGTCGCTTGGATGCCTACCAGTTCTTGCTAGGCAAATTTGAAAATTTCAAGGCAGGCAAGGGTTTCCATGATTTGCCAGAAGGTTTATTTGGTGAGAGACATTATTAAGAGTTATAAAAAAAGTGTGGTCTATAAACCGCACTTTTTACATATGATGGGTATGCTTAGTAATCCATTGTTCTGTTTTTATTTTTAACCAAAATGAATAGATTCCAAGAGTGATAATCGTCAGTAAGAACCATTTGATCCAATTTCCAAATAACTGGGCGCCAGTTCCATCAAAATATAAACGTTGACCATCGATGACAGTATGTCGGACTTTCCAATCTTGCATAAAACAAACGGCCCAAGGTGTGGCAATTCCTAGAGTTAAGCTGATGATGAAAAAAGCGACAATCGAGTGCCCGATAAAGCTGAGTAATCCACCGTCAAAATAACTTTCTTTGTTCATATAGAATCTCCTTAGAATTTTATGGATAAGTAAATCGTTACTTTGAGGTGTTGTACCATAGGAGGAGATAGGAGTCAATATTTCTTGAAATGAGGAACTATAGTTCAAACGAAAATAGCATTCACGATTTGTCCTACTTATCTTTTTGTGTTACAATGTTAGCATGAAAACGAAAAATATTATTAAAACAGGTTTGGTCGTGGCAGGACTTGGAGCCCTTGCCTTTGGAGCTAAGAAAGTAGCTGATGATCACAAACTCATGAAGACGCAGGAAGAGTTGACTGCTATTGTGCGTGACTACTTTTCAGAAATGGGTGAGATTGGGACTCTCTATGTCCAAGTGTACGAAAGTAGCCTAGAACGTCTTGTTGGTGGTGTTATTTTTGAAGATGGTCGTCACTATACCTTTGTCTATGAAGATGAAGATCTCATCTATGAGGAGGAAGTTTTATGATTTCTCCTAACAGTTTAGAAGAATTAGCGAATTTAGTAGAGCAGGATGGCAAGAAGGTCTTCCTTTTTGTGGCCGACTGGTGTGGCGATTGTCGCTATATCTATCCTGCTTTACCAGAGATTGAAGAGACCAATCCAGAGTTTACTTTTATACGGGTAGACCGAGATGAGTATATGGAACTTGCGAAACTTTGGGATGTATACGGAATTCCAAGTCTTGTTGTCTTAGACAAGGACAAGGAGATTGGACGCTTTGTCAATCGCGACCGAAAAAGCAAGGAACAAATCAACAATTTTTTAGCAGGACTGAAATAGGAGAAAAGAGAAAAAATGATTTTTACATATAACAAAGAACATGTCGGCGATGTCCTTATGGTCATTGTGAAAAATAGTAGCGATGCCAAATTAGATGTTGAGCGTAAAGGTAATGTGGCACGAGTTTTTCTAAAGGAAACTGGCCAAACTGTCGCTTGGAATATTTTTGAGGTTTCTAGCTTATTTGAAATTGCAGACCGTGGACAAGTCTTTTTAACTGACGAGCAAGTCGCTCGTTTGAACCAAGAACTGCAGTCGGAAGGTTTTGCAGAAGAAATTATCAATGACAAAGAGCCTAAGTTTGTTGTTGGTGAAATTGTCGAGATGGTAGCTCATCCAGATAGTGACCACTTGAATATCTGTCAAGTTGCTGTCGGAAATGACAAGACAGTGCAAATTGTTGCCGGAGCTCCAAATGCGCGTATTGGCTTGAAAACCATTGTAGCTCTTCCTGGAGCTATGATGCCAAAAGGGAATCTCATTTTCCCAGGGGAACTCCGTGGGGAAAAGAGTTTTGGGATGATGTGCAGTCCTCGTGAATTGCATTTGCCAAATGCTCCACAAAAACGTGGTGTTATTGAGTTGACAGACGACCAAGTTGTTGGAACACCATTCGATCCGGCTAAACACTGGACAGCTTAATTTGTAACTAGTATCTATTAAACTAGATAGGAGAAAGTAAGATGGCAAAAAATGTAGTGATTACAGGTGCAACATCAGGAATTGGTGAAGCAATCGCGCGTGCCTATCTAGAAAAAGGTGAGAATATTGTTCTCACAGGGCGTCGAACAGAAAGACTTGAATCTCTCAAAACTGAGTTTGCAGAAGCTTTTCCAAATCAAAAAGTCTGGACCTTTCCCCTTGATGTGACCGATATGACAATGGTTAAGACTGTTTGTTCAGAAATTTTAGAAACTGTGGGTCAGATTGATATATTGGTCAATAACGCTGGACTTGCTTTAGGCTTAGCTCCCTATCAGGACTATGAAGAGTTGGATATGCTGACCATGCTGGATACCAATGTCAAGGGCTTGATGGCAGTCACTCGTTGTCTCTTGCCTTCTATGGTAGCAGCCAATCAAGGCCATATCATTAATATAGGTTCAACCGCAGGTATTTACGCCTACGCTGGTGCAGCAGTCTATTCAGCAACCAAGGCTGCAGTCAAAACATTTTCAGATGGACTACGGATTGATACCATTGCGACTGATATCAAGGTGACAACTATTCAGCCTGGTATTGTAGAGACTGATTTTTCAAAAGTCCGTTTCCATGGAGATGAGGCACGGGCTGCAACGGTCTATCAGGGACTTGAAGCCTTGCAGGCACAAGATATCGCAGATGCTGTAGTTTATGTGACCAGTCAGCCACGTCGTGTGCAAATCACAGATATGACCATCATGGCCAATCAACAAGCAACTGGATTTATGATTCACAGAGATTAATATTATTTAAAAAAGTTACAAATTTTGTAACTTTTTTTGATTTCCTTCGAATAGATAAGTAGGAGGATGAAAAAATGTATAATAAAATTATTCTTATTGGAAGAATCGTGGCAACACCAGAATTGCACAAAACCAACAATGATAAGTCCGTTGCACGAGCAACTATCGCAGTGAACCGTCGTTACAAAGACCAAAATGGAGAACGTGAAGCAGACTTCATCAATATTGTGGTCTGGGGCAAATTGGCTGAAACCTTGGCTAGTTATGGAAGCAAGGGTAGTCTCATTTCTGTGGATGGGGAACTTCGTACCCGTAAGTTTGAGAAGAATGGCCAGACCAACTATGTAACAGAAGTTCTCTGTACAGGTTTCCAACTCTTAGAAAGCCGCGCCCAACGTGCTATGCGTGAAAATAATGCAGGACAAGACTTAGCAGATTTGGTCTTGGAAGAAGAGGAACTTCCATTTTAATATCAATCAAATAGAAGAGCTGGTTCGCCTATAGACCAGCTTTTTCTATTATTTTTGTAGTATTGTTCGGAAATTAATTCTTAAATAGGTCAAATAAATGCACTTGTACAATAAAATCAAGCACTTTTTTTGAAAAAGTAGTAGAATAAAGTAATATATATTCAAAATTTTCAGAAAAGGAATGAAATTTGAAGAAAAATAAAGAGAAAATAGAATTGTTGAAATGGCTGATAAAGCGTCTATTACTGCTGATTCCAGTGGTCTGTGTTCTCTTATGGCTTTTCGGCCGTTGTCAAACAAGTGGCATCAAGAATCAGACTAAAATTGGTGTCACCTATATGACCATGAACAATGGGTTCTATAAAAGTATTCATTCGGAAATTAGTCGAATTGCCGATGAAAGAGGAGCTCTTGTTTACGTCCGAGATCCAGAATTGGACGAAGAAAGACAGAGCCAACAGATTGATGATTTTTGTGCTCAAAAAGTTGATATGATAGTGATCAATCCGGTCAAGGGGGATAGCCAGTCAATTTTAACTGCTCTTGAAAAAGCTAGAAAACAAGGAATTAAAATCATTGCGGTCGATACCCAACTGAAGAATTTTAAGCCAGATGCAAGTATTGTATCCGATAACTACCAAGCGGGAGTATTGATTGCTAAAGAGTTGATGAAACGTTCTTCTAGTGCTCGGGTCCTCCTTTTGGAACATAAAGGGACTGTTTCAGCAGATACGCGGATTCAGGGGTTTAAAGACACTATAGAGGGGCACAGTTCTTATCAGATTGTATCGGAACTAGAAACCAAGGGGCAAACGGAAATCGCCATGCCGGCTGTCCAGAATTTTTTACAATCAGGGGTTGAAATTGATACCTTGGTTGCCTTAAATGACCGCTCAGCTATAGGTGCTCTGGCTGCAATTAAGGAGCAAGGAATAACTTACCCCATTGCGATTTATGGAATCGATGGTTCACCAGATATGAAATCTTTGTTGCACTCGACGGATGATGTTGTGGGAACCGTTGCTCAGTCTCCTTTGAAGATGGGAGACCGCGTGATGGAGGTCATTCAAGATATTGCTGAAGGGAAGAGCTATACCAAAGAGGTGAGCATTCCAGTTGAAATGATGACAAAGGAAAACATTGATCAGTTTGATGTGAATGGGTGGCAGTAATGAGAAAGTTTAGAGGTGTTCGATACAGTTTGGCCATTCTTATGGTCGTCAATTTTATCGCTGTTATGCTAAACAGTATCATCTATCTTCAAGCAACCAACTATATCATAGCTCAACGCCAAGCTTCTCTATTATTAGAGCGTCTAGAGCGTATTCCCTTTGCTCCATCTACGACTTTTTGGTTGTCTGCAGTTTTGTTTGCTGGGATTGCTTTGATATCGATGAGTCGATATCGGCCTCAAACGAGTCGATGGTCTATTTTTGATAAGAGGAATATTCTGGAGATTCTCCTGATGCTGCTTCTGATGTGGGTTCAAAATGTAGCTTATAACGGGCTCATTCTCTTGGTTTTTGCGGATATCTTCTATGGTTCCAAAGAGTTGAATACCAAGAGAGATCGGAAGTATTGGTTTGCCTTTATCCTAGTGAGCTTCTTGATGCTCCTTGTGACAAATTCAGATGTCTTTTCGCTTTTCTTCCCGATTCCGTCCTTAGATGTCTATATTCATTTTTATCCTGAATCTATCCGCATTCTGGCCTTTTTCTTAAAGAATTCCCTTTATGCCTCGAATATGGTACTCTTCATTATTTCACTTTTGTTTTATATTATGAACGTCCTTGCGGAAAACCACGAAGTAGAGGAAGAATTGGCCATGGTGTCCAAGGTTAATACGGAGTTGAACAATTATATGGCCTTGTCTGAGAAGATTGCAGAGGATCGGGAGCGTAAGCGGATTGCTCGCGAGATTCATGATACTCTGGGGCACGCACTAACAGGCATCTCAGCAGGTTTAGATGCTGTTGGGGTCTTGATTGATATCGATCCAAATCGAGCAAAAGAGCAGGTGAAAAACGTATCAGAAGTGGTCCGTGAAGGAATCCAAGATGTGAGAGGTTCTCTTAATCGTCTTCGTCCGGGAGCCCTTGAGGGACGAACTCTCAAAGACGCTTTAGAAAAGACCATCCGCGAGTATCAAATTCTTTCCAACTTACAAGTTGATCTAAACTATGAATGGATAGATGTCGATATGGATGTCATGATTGAAGATACAATCTTTCGTGTGATTCAAGAGTCTATGACCAATGCGGTTCGCCACGGTCATGCCAGCCAACTAAAACTCCATTTTTTTGAGGATAAAGAGAATTATTTGATCGCTTTGCAAGATAATGGAGTTGGGTTTGAAACCTTAACTTATGGTTATGGACTCAAACAGATGATGGAGCGTATTTCAATTCTAGGAGGCCAGCTTCAATTTGAAAGTCGCGATGGATTTTTCACACGTGTCAGTTTACCAAAATACAAAGAAGGGAGATAAGATATGGTGATAAAAGTAATGGTGGCAGATGACCAAGCCTTGATTCGAGAATCTTTGAAAATTATTTTGTCGGCTCACTCCGACATCGAAGTGGTAGCTACAGTGGAAGATGGGAATCATGTCTTGTCCAGCATTCCACAGACGCATCCGGATCTGATCCTGATGGATATTCGGATGCCAGGCATGGATGGGGTTTTGGCTACAAAAGAAGTAAAAGAACACTATCCGGATATCAAAATTATTATTTTAACAACTTTTGACGATGATGAATTTATCTATAGTGCACTCAAGTATGGTGCTTCAGGATATCTTTTAAAGGGAGCCTCGACAGAAGAACTCTATGAGGCTATTAAGGTGGTGCATCAGGGTGGAGCTATGATCAACCCAAATATCGCTAGCAAGGTCTTTCAGATATTCTCTCAAATGGCCAAATCGAATTTCTCTATTGCTGTGGATGAGGACAACGTCAAGGATTTGAGTACGACAGAATGGCGAATTATTCAAGAAGTCGGCTATGGCGAGTCAAACAAAGAAATTGCGGCCAAACTTTTCTTATCAGAAGGAACTGTGCGCAATTACTTATCAACGATTTTGGCGAAATTAAATCTAAGAGATCGAACGCAATTAGCAATTTGGTCAGTTCAAACAGGAGTGACTAGACGCGATTTTTCAAAAGGAAATACGGAATGAAATTAAACCGAAAGCATCTTTGTTGGGGAATCGTTCTCCTTTTTGTGGTCTCTGTGAGTACTGGTTTTTATTGGTGGAAACAACAACCGATCGTGCTCCATATAGGAGTTTATGCAGGATCTAGTTGGGATGTACCGACCAGTCAACGCTCCCATGCTTTGGATCTTGCGATTCAAAAATTTGAAAAGTCCAATCCTAATGTCCGTGTGGAATATGAAAATGGGATTCCACAGTCGGATTATTCAGACTGGCTCTCAGAAAAGATTGTTTCAGGAAAGACGCCGGATGTGTTTATGGTCTCTGAGCAAGATCTGTCCTTATTGGCGGCGCGTGGCGTTCTAGAAAAGTTAAATGGCTATATGAATCAAGAAGACCAAGCTGCTTTTTATCCTGTTGCATTTGAATCAGGTGTCTATCAGGGGCAATCCTATGCCTTACCTTATGAAAGTAATCCTATTTTGATGTGTGTTAATAAAGATTTGCTGGACAAAGAAGGCATTGAGGTTCCCAAGGAAGGTTGGAGCTTGGAAGAGTTCCATACAATTTGTAAAAAACTAACCAAAGATACCAATGGAGATGGTCAATTGGATCAGTTTGGGAGTACAGAATATACCTGGAAAGAAGCTTTGGCAGCAAATGGGGGTAGTCTCTTTCAAGGAGGGATGCTCAAACTTACGGCTCCAGAAGTCAAAGAGTCTTTGACTTTTTTACAAAAATTGGAAGAGTTGAATAAGAACTATAAGGTGAGTTCCAAAGATTTTGACCAGGGGAAAGTCGCTTTTTATCCCATGACTTTGGCTCAATATAGAACCTATAAACCTTATCCTTACCATGTTTCAAAATATTCAAATTTCACCTGGACCTGTATCCCTATGCCTGCTAAGTCAAAAACTACCAAGGCGACTTTGGTTACGACGACTTCTTTTGCCATGTCTGCTCGGACTCCTCATTCCAAGTTAGCTTGGGAATTGATGCAAGTGTTGACAGAAGATCCAGAAATTCAACAACTCCTCTTTGCTCAATCTCAAGGGATTTCCGTTATGCCACAGGTGGTCCAAAGTCAATCTAGTAAAGATCTTCTACAGGTAGATGATTTTGGCACGGATTCCTTGACCAATCAGACCTTGAATCGTATCATGGAACAAGCTGTTGAAAGTAGTCCCAAGAATGTCTCTAAAGAAATGTTGGAAAAGCTGGACTACTTGATTGGCAATGCTTTGCGCGATCAAGATGTCGAGAACCGCTTGCCTCAAATTCAGAGGGAAATTGAAAGTAGTCTTCAGGTAGGAGTTTAAAGAAAAATAAGATGACATTGTGTCAAGTGACAGATGTCATTTTTTTGTTGCTAAATGTCATGTTTATCATGTGACATTTGACAATGTAAAAGCGCTTCCAAATATTCTACAATAGAGTCAAATAAAGGAGGTGTAGAAAAATGAAATATCTCATTTTAGTCAGTCATGGTGGATTAGCAGAAGGACTAAAAACATCGCTAGCTATGTTTGCTGGTGACAAGATAAATCAGGTCATCGCAGTTGGACTCAAAGAAGGAAAATCGGTCGATGACTTTGCAGTTGATTTTAGAGAGAGCATTTCAGAATTGACAGCAGATGATTCTGTGCTGGTCTTGGCAGACATTGTAGGTGGTAGTCCATTAACCACGGCAGCCACTGTCCTAGAAGAAGCTGGAAAGCTAGATGGAGCTTTAATTCTTGGTGGGATGAACCTGACCATGGCCCTGACAGCAGTTGTGATGAAGGATGTGTTGGATGGAGACGATTTGTCAGCAACTATCTTATCAGAAGCACAATCTGCACTACAACCTTTTGAAGTTTCAGCCACTAGTGCTGAAGAAGATGATGACGATATTTAATAGGGAGGTACCTTATGGTAGTAACATTTGTACGGATTGATGACCGCATGATTCACGGTCAAACAGTCACACGCTGGGCAAAAGAAAAACCATGTGATGGTTTGATTGCCGTAAACGATGCAGCAGCATCAAACAAGGTTTTGATCCAAGCTTACAAAGGCGCATCAGACAAGAAAACCTTTGTATGGACAAAAGAAGCCTTTAAAGAAAAGTCAGCAAAAGTAACGGAATCTGACAGTCGGTACTTCTTGATTACCAAAAACCCAATCGATATGAAGGAAATTTTGGTGGATCAAGGTTTTGTCCCAGGAGATGTTAAAGAAATCATCGTTGGCCCTGCAAATGATCGTCCTGGTGCAGTGAAATTGGGCAATAACCAATCCATCACCCAGGAAGAAGCAGAAGCCTTTCAGGCAATTCAGGCAGCAGGTTACAAGGTTAAATTCCAATTGTTGCCGGATGTTTCAATTGGTTACTGGGATGATTTCAAATCTAAATTTGGTTTTTAAACCTAACAGTTTTATTAGTTAGGTAAATAAATTTACAAACATAAGGAGCGTTTGTTATGACAATTTCATGGATTCAAGCAATCTTGCTTGCTGTTTTCGCCAGCTTGTCTTCAATGCCTGGTATGGGAGGTTCCAGTATCGGGAACTATACACTCGGTCGTCCCTTGATCGGTGGGTTGATTTCAGGTTTAATTCTTGGAGATGTGACAACCGGTATTATGGTCGGGGTTGCCCTTCAAGTTGTTTATATCGCCTTGGTAACACCTGGTGGAACCGTATCTGCCGATGTTCGTGCCATCTCTTATATCGGTGTTCCTCTTGCTATCTTGTTTGTGCATGCAAATCACATCACAGACGAAGCTGGAATTGCAGCAGCTGCAGCCCCAATCGGTGCAGCAGTTGGGACAATCGGTACTGTTCTTTTCTACGGTACAGCTACAATGAACTTGCTTTGGCAACACATTGGTTGGAAAGCCGTTGAAGAAGGAAACTTCAAAAAACTCTACGCAGTTGACTGGGTTTATCCTTGGATTTCTCACTTCCTCTTCTCTTTCCTTCCAACTATGATTATCACTAAATATGGTGAAAACATGGTTGATTTGATGAAACTTTACCTTCCTATGGATGGTTTCTGGATGAAAGCTCTCTTTACAGTCGGAGCTCTTCTCCCATGTGTCGGTATTGCTATCTTGTTGAAACAAATTGTTACAAAAGCAACTGACTTCATTCCATTCTTTGTTGGATTTACCTTGGCTAAATCTCTCGGCTTGAACTTGGTAGCTAGTGCGGTTGTTTCATTGATCTTTGCAGTAATCTACTATGAACTTGAAGTAATCAAATCTATGAAAGCTGCTCCAGCTGGGGTTGTTTACGTAGACGATGATGAGGAGGATATTTAAAATGGCTGATAGAAAGAAAATTTCAAAGAAAACATTAGCAAAAGCATTTCATCATTGGTATTATGGTCATTTGACTTGTTTCTCTCAAGAACACAT
Organism: Streptococcus infantis; assembly: GCF_047464415.1. Classification (GTDB taxonomy): domain Bacteria; phylum Bacillota; class Bacilli; order Lactobacillales; family Streptococcaceae; genus Streptococcus; species Streptococcus infantis_AE. The sequence continues at coordinate 55,767 of NZ_JASHBX010000006.1, forward strand.
GCAAACCTTTGGGTACTTGACTTCTATGCTTCCAATCGTAGAAGAAATGTATGATACAAAAGAAGAACAAAAAGATGCTATGCAAACCTATACTGCCTTCTTCAATACTGAACCACAACTTGGCTCTCTCGTTGTAGGGATTACAGCTGGTTTGGAAGAAGCGCGCGCAAACGGAGATGCAGTGGATGGTGAAACCATAAATGGTATGCGTGCCGGTTTGATGGGTCCAATCGCTGGTATCGGTGACTCTTTGGTCGTTGGGACCTTGATTCCAGTTCTTTTGGGGATTGCCCTCGGTCTCTCTAAAGGTGGTAACATCGCTGGTGCTATCTTCTACATCGTCGTATGGAACCTCTTAGTATACTTTGGTATGCGCTTTGCCTTCTTCAAAGGATATCAATTGGGGGATAAAGCAGTTGAATTCCTAGTAGGACCAAAAGGACAAGCCCTTCGTAAAGCAATTAGCGTTGTCGGTGGTATGGTTATCGGTGCGGTAGCAGCAACTTGGGTATCTGTTACAACAGCCCTTCAATTCGAGAATTCTGAAGGAAAAGTCTTCTTAAATATCCAAGAAAAGATTGATGGTGTTTATCCAGGTCTCTTGACAGCAACTTTCATCACTATTTGCTGGTGGTTAATGTCTAAGAAAAAAGTTTCACCAAACAAAGTAATGTTGCTTCTAGTTGTTGTCGCTTTGGTCGGTGTTGCTCTAGGTATCTTTGACCCACATCTTAATTACTAAGCTCAAGAAAAGCACATATTTAGTAGAAAATTTTGAGAATGAAGTAGACTAACCTCCTTCTCTTGTCCTTCATTCTCAATTTTTGTCAGGAGAATCCTCATGGTTACAAAACAAGAACTTGTTAATGGATATGAAACAGAAATTAAGTATCAACGTCATATGATTGAAAATCTTGGCCGTTGGTTTAGCTTACTCTTTATCATTGCCAGTATAGGTATGGTCTTAATTTATCTCTTTCATAAAAGCTTCCTCCCAATCTTAATTTTAGGAATTTTACTTGCCTTGGTTGGAATATTGGGAATGGTGGTTTTTGGATATGGTATCTATCGAGGACGGATCAATCTCCAAAAAGTCGTCGATGATTTTAATCGAAAGTTAATAATTCTAAAGTGATCTTTAAGGAACATCTCATTCATTTTGAGGTGTTTTTTTCTTGACTATTTCTGACTAAGTGATACAATAGAACTATGGTTTAGCACTCGTTCGTAAAGAGTGCTAATAATATGATTATGTTATGGAGGAAAACAGATGTTGAAACCATTAGGGGACCGTGTGGTCTTGAAAATTGAAGAGAAAGAACAAACAGTCGGAGGCTTTGTCCTCGCAAAATCAGCCCAAGAAGAAACGAAAACAGCTACAGTAGTGGCTACTGGACAAGGTGTTCGCACCTTGAGTGGTGAACTAGTCGCTCCAAGTGTAAAAGTTGGAGATCAAGTTTTAGTCGAAGCTCATGCAGGTATCGAGGTCAAAGATGGTGACGAAAAATATGTCATCGTGGGTGAAGCCAACATCTTAGCAATCGTTGAAGAATAATAGGAGGAAGTAAGTATGTCAAAAGAGATTAAATTTTCATCTGATGCACGTTCAGCAATGGTCCGTGGTGTTGATATCCTAGCTGATACTGTTAAAGTAACCTTGGGACCTAAAGGCCGTAACGTCGTTCTTGAAAAATCATTCGGTTCACCATTGATTACCAATGACGGTGTAACCATCGCTAAAGAAATCGAACTAGAAGACCATTTTGAAAATATGGGTGCCAAATTGGTGTCAGAAGTGGCTTCTAAAACCAATGATATTGCTGGTGACGGGACAACTACTGCAACAGTTTTGACCCAAGCTATTGTTCGTGAAGGGATCAAAAACGTTACGGCTGGCGCAAACCCAATCGGTATCCGTCGTGGGATTGAAGCAGCAGTTGCAACTGCTGTAGAAGCCTTGAAGAACAATGCCATTCCAGTATCAAGCAAGGAAGCTATTGCACAAGTCGCTGCCGTATCCTCTCGTTCTGAAAAAGTAGGTGAGTACATCTCTGAAGCCATGGAAAAAGTTGGTAAAGATGGAGTTATCACTATTGAAGAATCACGTGGTATGGAAACAGAGCTTGAAGTTGTAGAAGGAATGCAATTCGATCGTGGTTATCTATCACAGTACATGGTCACTGACAATGAAAAAATGGTTGCAGACCTTGAAAATCCATACATTTTAATCACTGATAAGAAAATCTCAAATATCCAAGAAATTTTGCCACTTCTAGAAAGTATTCTTCAAAGTAGCCGTCCGCTCTTGATTATTGCAGATGACGTTGACGGTGAAGCTCTGCCAACTCTTGTTTTGAACAAGATCCGTGGAACCTTCAACGTAGTTGCTGTTAAGGCACCAGGATTTGGTGACCGACGCAAGGCTATGTTGGAAGACATCGCAATTTTGACAGGCGGAACTGTTATCACAGAAGATCTTGGTCTTGAATTGAAAGATGCTACTATCGAAGCACTTGGTCAAGCAGCTAAAGTGTCTGTTGATAAAGATAGTACAGTCATTGTAGAAGGTGCAGGTAATCCTGAAGCAATTGCTAACCGTGTTGCTGTCATCAAATCACAAATTGAAACAACAACATCAGAATTTGACCGTGAAAAACTCCAAGAACGCTTGGCTAAGTTGTCAGGTGGGGTAGCAGTTATCAAGGTCGGAGCTGCGACTGAAACAGAATTGAAAGAAATGAAACTCCGTATCGAGGATGCCCTTAACGCGACTCGCGCAGCTGTTGAAGAAGGAATCGTTGCAGGTGGTGGTACTGCCCTTGTTAATGTTATCTCTGCTGTTGCTGCCTTGGAGTTAGAAGGTGATGAAGCAACAGGACGTAACATTGTTCTTCGTGCCTTGGAAGAACCTGTACGTCAAATCGCCTACAATGCAGGTTATGAAGGTTCAATCGTAATTGATCGTTTGAAAAATGCAGAAGCTGGTACAGGCTTCAATGCTGCAACAGGTGAATGGGTCAACATGATTGAAGCAGGAATTATCGATCCTGTTAAGGTTAGCCGTTCAGCCCTTCAGAACGCAGCTTCAGTAGCAAGCTTGATTCTAACGACAGAAGCAGTCGTAGCTAACAAACCAGAACCAGCTGCACCAGCGCCAGCTATGGATCCATCTATGATGGGTGGCTACTAAGAAATAAATAAAAACAGGTAGAATGAAAGATTTCTACCTGTTTCTTTTGAATTACTCAAAAAGAGGAAGCTCAGCCTCCTCTTTTTACATCTATTTAATTATGGTTTGATAACTTCAGCTCCACCCATGTATGGACGAAGAACTTCTGGAATGGTCACAGAACGATCTTCGTTTTGATAGTTTTCAAGGATAGCAGCGACTGTACGTCCAACAGCAAGTCCAGAACCATTCAAAGTATGAAGAAGTTTAACCTTACCATCGGCTTCATCACGGTAACGGATTTGGGCACGACGAGCTTGGAAATCTTCTGTATTTGAACAGCTTGAGATTTCACGGTAGGTATTTTGTGCAGGGATCCATACTTCCAAGTCATAAGTCTTAGCAGCTGAGAAGCCCATGTCTCCTGTAGAAAGAGCAACTACGCGATATGGAAGGTTGAGTTTTTGAAGGATGTTTTCAGCGTTGGCTGTCATCTTTTCTAGTTCTTCGTATGACTCTTCAGGTTTGGCAAATTTCACCATTTCAACCTTGTGGAATTGGTGCAAACGAATCAAACCACGAGTATCACGACCAGCTGAACCAGCTTCAGAACGGAATGATGGGCTCATAGCAGTAAAGTAGATTGGCAAGTCTTTTCCATCAAGAATTTCATCACGGTAGTAGTTGGTCAGAGGAACTTCAGCTGTAGGAATGAGGACGTAGTTCGTATCTTTCAATTCAAATGTATCTTCTTTGAATTTTGGATATTGACCAGTACCGAACATAGAATCATGGTTAACCATGTAAGGTGTGATGACTTCAGTGTAACCTTCTTTTCCATGCTCATCCAACATAAAGTTGTAGATAGCACGTTCCAAACGAGCCCCAAGTCCTTTATAGAAGAGGAAGCGCGCTCCAGTTACTTTTCCACCACGTTCCCAGTCAAGAATACCAAGATCTTCACCTAGATCCCAGTGAGCTTTTGGTTCAAAGTCGAACTCGCGAGGAGTTCCCCAACGGCGAACTTCTACGTTATCATCTTCGTCTGCACCGATAGGCACGCTATCAGCTGGGATATTTGGAAGTGTAGTAGTAAATTCAGTCAATTTCGCATCGATTTCTGCCAATTCAGCATCAAGAGCTTTTACCTCGGCAGAGAGGGTTTGCATAGCAGCAATCTTATCATCTGCATTTTCCTTGTTACGTTTAGCTTGAGCAATTTCAGCAGAAACCGTGTTACGCTCAGCCTTAAGGGTTTCAACCTTCACCAAGATGTCACGACGTTTAGCATCGATTTCTTTCATCTCGTTCAAGATAGCAGCATCTACACCACGTGTAGCTAGTTTTTCAGCGACAGCATCAAAGTCTGTACGAATACGTTTGATATCTAACATATAAACTCCTTTATGAAAAAAGCACACCTGACAAAGCGTTGGAGTGGCAGGGCCACGGTTCCATCCAACTTCACAGGTGTGCACTTGATTCTGTATTTGATTTAAAACAACGGTAGAATTTCAATTAAATCTTCTATCTGCTCGCAGCATCCGCAGACTTTCTGAAAGAAGGAAGTAACCTACTTATCCGTTGCTATGATTATACTAAACTTTCTATTTTTTTGCAAATAGATTTTTAATTTTTCGACCAATGATTTGAACTAAGGTAGGAAGTTTGACTACCTTGTCATTTCCCAATTTTTCACGAGCAATCTTAAGAATTTTTCCAGAGTCTTTTGAGGCGAAGAGAAATTTTCCTTGATCTGTAAAGATTTCAAAATGACGACTAACCTTGCGGCCTGAAACATTGGCTCCGATTTGATTAATGCTGGACCATGGGATTTGAATATAGTCCTCGACATTACGATCTGCGTAAAATTCTAAAGCATGATCTCCGACCAGAAATTTTCCAACCTTTCCTGTAATGGAGAGATAGGAAGTTCCAGTTGTTTGCAAGTCGACGACCTTGTTGAGGGATTGTGCCATGTTTAGTCTTCCTTATTTTCACCGAAAAATGCTTGGTAGAGAGCTTTAAGAGCGGCTTTTTCTTGGTCTTTATGGACAACAAACATGATAGAAACTTCACTAGAGCCTTGTGACATCATTTGGATGTTGATGTTGTTCTCAGATAGGGCACGAGTGGCTGTAGCAGTTACCCCGATATGACGCTTCATTTTTTCCCCAACAATCATAATGATAGAGAGGTCGTGTTCGATTTCAGCGTGGTCTACCTCTGCTTTTTGGACTAATTGACGAAGGATTTCTTCTTCCTTGATTGGAGTCAATTCTCGTGAACGTAAGATGATAGACAGGTCATCGATACCAGTTGGCATGTGTTCCCAACCAATATTAAGGTCCTCAAGAATCTGAAGAACTTTACGACCAAAACCGATTTCGCGGTTCATCAAATACTTAGACATATTAATGCTGACAAAGCCAGAATCTCCAGCAATACCAACAACTGGGAATTTGTCGCTGCTATGTTGTAGTACGATACGAGTTCCTGGATGGTCAGGGTTATTGGTGTTCTTGATAACCAAAGGAATTTTCCCACGGTAGGCTGGTAGAAGTGCTTCATCGTGTAGTACAGAGAATCCAGCATAGGCCAATTCACGCATTTCACGGTAGGTCAATTCAGGGATAGAGTGTGGCTTATGGATAATACCAGGGTGAGCTGCAAAGATTCCGTCTACATCAGTAAAGTTTTCATAGAGGTCAGCCTTGACACCAGCAGCGATGATGGAACCAGTAATATCTGATCCCCCACGTGAGAAGGTACAAATTTGATCTTCTTTCGTAACACCGAAGAAACCAGGGATAACAAGAACTTCAGTTGAATTTGTCAATTCCTCGATTTTATCGTAACTTGATGGGATGATACGTGCATTTCCAGGTTCGCTCGTAACAACGATACCAGCTTCTCTAGGATGAACATAACGCGCCTCCAAGCCATTTTGGTTAAAGTAGGCTGCAATCAATTTGGCATTGTTATTTTCTCCAGCTGCTAGAAAGGTATCATAGAGAAACTTATTATCTTCAATTGGAAGAGTAGCTAGAGAGCGAATGCTTTTTGAAATTTTGTCTAAAACGGCTGGTTTAAGACCTAATTCGCTAACCATAGCAGCATAGCGATCAATAATCCAGTTTTGGCTTTTGCTAATATCATTTCCAGCTACATAGTCGCGGTAGTATTTAATCAAGGCATCTGTCACCTTGGTATCTTCAGAATTGCGTTTACCAGGTGCAGATACAACCACAAAACGACGTTCTGGATCACTTTTGACAATATTTAAAACTTTTTCTAACTGACTAGCAGAGGCAAGCGAGCTTCCACCAAATTTAACAACCTTCATAAGAACTCCTAAAGTAAGTATTTTATACGATTATAGCAGAAAGAGGGGCTTTTTTCAATCTGGAAAATGTCCTATATAATTGTTTGAAAGACTCATCAGGAAAGCTTATAATAAAGGTGTAGGAGGAAAGACTCTTCTAATGAAAGGAGTTGGGGGAAGATGATTAAAAGAGTAGTTTGTTTAATCTTACTAGTCCTTACCTTCGTGATGATTCCTACAAATATCGGAGCAAGTTCTCAACCTCTTCCCAGTGGTCGTTTGACCGGAGAAGAATTAGCGATGGAATATGCTCAGGAAGGTCAGATTTCAGTTGAGAGGGCTAAAATTATCTTATCTATCGGCTTGTCAGATAGTAAGGCAAGGACTTATCGAATTCTCTCTGAAAAGCTTATCGTCAATCCTGACTATGAAGCTAGAGTCAAGTTTTATTGTCGAACAGATGAAAGTGGACAATTTAGAGGAATCACGAAACTCTTAGCTACAAGTCTGGTCACCAAGGACGGGGATAAGGAAGCTCCTTTTGCAGGAAATCTTTTTGCCTACCTAGAAGATCCAAATCGTGTTTTTTACATGGTTTCAGGAGAATTCCACCATAAGGGATCAAACCAAGAGCAGCTTTATCAGAGAGAAGGAGGACGAATGCTTGAAGTGATTTATGATTTCATGGATGATACAAGTACTGGTTTTCCTGTATTTTTAGAGACCAAACTAAGATTTTAAAATCGGCCGAGACACTTTCGGTCGATTTTTCTCTTGTTTAAAAAGCCGGAAAAAGATATAATTTGAAAATAAAATAATTTATTCTTCGTTGTAAATTAAAAGGAGTGCCTATGGATCATATTCTCTATCAAGTTCAAGACGATTTAGCGATACTAACTTTAAATCGTCCTGAGGTGGCCAATGGTTTTCATATTCCTATGTGTCAAGAAATTCTAGAAGCATTGGAATTGGCTGAAAAAGATGCTTCGGTTTCGTTTATTCTCATTAATGCTGCCGGCAAAGTCTTCTCTGTTGGGGGCGATCTAGTAGAAATGAAACGTGCTGTCGAAGAGGATGATATTGCCTCCCTCACCCAAATCGCGGAGTTGGTAAATACGATTTCCTATAAGATTAAACAAATTCCTAAACCAGTCATTATGGAGGTGGATGGAGCAGTTGCTGGGGCAGCGGCTAATATGGCTTTGGCGGTTGATTTCTGTATTGCTTCTGACAAAGCTAAATTCATCCAGGCCTTTGTAGGTGTGGGCTTGGCTCCAGACGCGGGAGGTTTATTCTTGCTTACACGATCACTTGGTGCGACTCGGGCAACGCAATTAGCTATGACGGGTGAAGCTTTCACAGCAGAAAAAGCACTGGAAGCTGGAGCTGTCTATCGTCTTTGTGCTAGTGATCAATTAGAAAAGACAAGAGAGCAACTATTGAAGAAGTTGAGACGAGGTTCTTCCAACTCCTATGCTGCTGTTAAGAAGTTAGTCTGGGAGAGCGAATTTAAGCAGTGGCACGAGTACGCACAGCTAGAATTGGAATTGCAAAAATCTCTATCTTATACGGAAGATTTCAAAGAAGGTGTTCGTGCACATTCTGAGAGAAGACGTCCAAAATTTATCGGAAAATAAAAAAATACTTGCACAATTCTTTGAAGTTTGATATACTTTTTTTGTCAAATGTTTTGATAGTTAAACTTTTTTGATAAGGGAGGGAAGAGAATTGGACTACCAACGGATCAATGACTATTTAACATCTATTTTTAATAACGTCCTGGTGATTGAGGAAGTAAGTTTGCGAGGTAGTCGTTTCAAGGACATCTCTATCAAGGAAATGCACACGATTGATGTGATTGGTAAGTTTCCAGATGTGACACCAAGTCAAGTGTCCAAAGAGTTGATGGTAACTCTAGGAACAGTGACAACTAGCTTGAACAACTTGGAACGAAAAGGTTACATCGAACGCTTACGTTCAGATCAGGATCGTCGTGTAGTACATCTGCATTTGACCAAGAAAGGTCGACTCGTACATCGTCTCCATAAACGTTTCCACAAGGCCATGGTCGAGAGAATTATCGAAGGCATGAGCCCAGAGGAAATGGATGTCATGAGTAAAGGTTTGACCAATCTTTATCAATTTTTGGAGGATTTGAAATAATGGCTTTTGCAAAAATAAGCCAGGTTGCTCATTATGTACCAGAGCAGATTATCACAAATGAGGATTTAGCTCAGGTTATGGATACGAGTGATGAATGGATTTCAAGTCGAACTGGGATTAAGGAACGTCGCATTTCTAAGACAGAATCAACAGGAGATTTGGCAACGGCAGTTGCAAAACAACTCCTAGAGAAGTCAGGGATTTCTGCTGAAGAGTTGGATTTTATCATTCTAGCTACGATGACACCTGACTCGATGATGCCTTCAACAGCCGCTCGTGTTCAGGCTAAAATCGGCGCTCACAAGGTTTTTGCCTATGACTTAACAGCTGCCTGTAGTGGCTTTGTCTTTGCCCTATCAACTGCAGAGAAGTTTATCTCTTCAGGAGTTTATCGTAAGGGGCTAGTTATCGGTAGTGAAACCATGTCAAAAGCTTTAGACTGGTCGGATCGCTCAACAGCTGTCCTATTTGGAGATGGAGCTGGGGGCATCTTGTTAGAAGCAAGCGAAGAGCCACATTTCCTAGCGGAGAGTCTCAATAGCGATGGTTCGCGTAGTGAGTGTTTGACCTTTGGACAGACTGGTTTAACTTCACCATTTTCAAATCAAGAAAAGCCTGATGCTTTCTTGAGAATGGATGGCCGAGCAGTTTTTGATTTTGCGATTCGAGATGTTGCTAAGTCTATAAAAAATACCATAGAAGAGAGTCCTCTGTCGGCAGAAGAACTAGATTATCTCTTGCTTCATCAAGCTAATATCCGCATTCTAGATAAGATGGCTAGAAAGATCGGTGTAGATCGAGACAAGCTTCCTGCCAATATGACCAAGTATGGAAATACCAGTGCGGCAAGTATTCCGATCCTACTTTCAGAGTGTGTAGAGGAAGGGCTCATTCGTTTGGATGGTAGCCAAAAAATTCTCTTGTCAGGCTTCGGTGGAGGTTTGACATGGGGCACGCTTATTGTTACAATTTAGGTAATCATGTGGTGAACACATTGTTATAAAAACTATTAATTTTAAAGGAGTCTATCATGGCAGTATTTGAAAAAGTACAAGAAATTATCGTTGAAGAACTTGGAAAAGATGCATCAGAAGTAACACTTGAATCTACTTTTGATGATTTGGATGCAGATTCATTGGACTTGTTCCAAGTGATCTCAGAAATTGAAGATGCTTTTGATATCCAAATCGAAGCTGAAGACAACTTGAAAACAGTTGGTGACTTGGTTGCTTACGTTGAAGAGCAAACAAAATAATTAAAATAAATGAAGAAGGAGTAGGGGGAACCCGCTCCCTCTTGTTTAGGTAATAGTTTGACTGTCAAATTATAATGTAGTCGAACTATTACGTAAGCAAGACATATGGAGGCACTATGAAAACACGTATTACAGAATTATTGAATATTAAATATCCTATCTTCCAAGGTGGAATGGCCTGGGTTGCAGATGGTGACCTTGCTGGAGCTGTTTCAAAAGCAGGTGGTCTAGGTATCATCGGTGGAGGAAATGCTCCTAAAGAAGTGGTTAAGGCTAATATCGATAAGATTAAATCTTTAACAGATAAGCCTTTTGGTGTCAACATTATGCTTCTGTCTCCATTTGTTGATGATATTGTTGACCTCGTCATTGAAGAAGGGGTTAAAGTAGTCACAACTGGCGCAGGAAACCCAAGTAAATACATGGAGCGATTCCATGAAGCGGGAATTACCGTTATTCCTGTAGTTCCTAGTGTTGCTTTAGCTAAACGCATGGAAAAAATCGGTGCAGACGCTGTTATTGCAGAAGGTATGGAAGCAGGTGGACACATCGGTAAACTAACAACTATGACCTTGGTTCGTCAAGTTGCAGCTGCTGTTTCTATTCCTGTTATCGCTGCTGGTGGTATTGCAGACGGTGAAGGGGCTGCTGCTGGCTTTATGCTTGGTGCAGAGGCTGTGCAAGTAGGAACTCGTTTTGTAGTTGCTAAAGAATCAAATGCCCATCCTAACTATAAAGCTAAAATTTTAAAAGCTCGTGATATTGATACAACGATTTCGGCACAACATTTTGGACACGCAGTTCGTGCCATTAAAAACAAATTGACTCGTGATTTCGAGCAAGCTGAAAAAGATGCCTTTAAACAAGAAAATCCAGATTTAGAAATTTTTGAGCAAATGGGTGCTGGAGCCTTAGCTAAGGCTGTTGTCCATGGGGATGTGGATGGCGGTTCAGTGATGGCCGGCCAGATTGCAGGTTTGGTATCTAAAGAGGAAACTGTTGAAGAAATCTTAAAAGATATTTACTACGGTGCAGCTGAAAAGATTCAAGCAGAAGCTGCTCGTTGGTCAGGAGTTACAAGAAATGACTAAAACAGCCTTTCTATTTGCAGGTCAAGGAGCCCAGTACCTTGGAATGGGACGTGAACTATACGACCAATATGCTATCGTCAAGGAAACAATTGACCAAGCTAGCCAAGTATTAGGCTATGACCTCCGTGACTTGATTGATAATGATGAAACAAAGCTACATCAGACTCGTTACACGCAGCCAGCTATTTTAGCTACATCCGTTGCTATTTACCGTCTTTTAAGGGAGAAAGGTTACCAACCAGATATGGTGGCAGGTTTGTCTCTTGGAGAATACTCTGCCCTGGTAGCTAGTGGTGCCTTGGATTTTGAAGCTGCAGTAGCTCTAGTTGCTAAACGTGGGGCTTATATGGAAGAAGCAGCACCAGCAGGATCAGGGAAAATGGTGGCTGTCCTCAATACACCAGTTGAAGTGATTGAAAAAGCTTGTCAAGAAGCTTCTCAACTTGGTGTTGTAACTCCAGCCAACTACAATACGCCGAGTCAAATTGTTATTGGTGGGGAGGTAGCTGCAGTAGATCGTGCAGTTGAACTTTTGCAAGAGGCGGGAGCAAAACGTTTGATTCCGCTCAATGTTTCTGGGCCTTTCCATACAGCTTTATTGGAATCTGCTAGTCAAAAATTAGCTCAAGCCCTGACAGAAGTTGAATTTTCTGACTTTGCTTGTCCACTTGTTGGTAATACAGAAGCGAAGGTCATGGAAAAAGAACGTATTGCAGAACTTTTGACTCGTCAAGTCAAGGAGCCTGTCCGTTTTTATGAAAGTATTGCAGTCATGCAAGAAGCGGGTGTCACTCGTTTTATCGAGATTGGACCTGGTAAAGTCTTGTCAGGATTCGTCAAAAAAATTGATAAAACAGCTCAACTTTCTAATGTGGAAGATCAAGCAAGCTTACAAGCACTCTTAGAAAATTAGACCAAAATGGTAGAAGTTCTGAAAGGAGAAAAATGAAACTAGAACAGAAAAATGTCTTTATTACAGGCTCAAGTCGAGGAATTGGTCTTGCCATTGCTCATAAATTTGCCAGCTTGGGAGCCAATGTTGTCTTGAATAGTCGTGGTGAAATCTCCGAGGAGCTTCTTGCCGAATTTAAACCATACGGGGTGAAGGTCCTTGCTATTTCTGGTGACGTTTCTGATTTTGCGGACGCAAAACGTATGGTAGACCAAGCCATTGAAGAGCTGGGTTCAGTTGATGTCCTAGTGAATAATGCTGGGATTACTCAAGATACTCTCATGCTCAAGATGACAGAAGAAGATTTTGAGAGGGTCTTGAAAGTCAACCTGACAGGGGCTTTCAATATGACACAATCAGTCTTAAAACCGATGATAAAAGCTCGCGAAGGTGCTATCATTAATATGTCTAGTGTTGTTGGTCTCATGGGAAATATCGGTCAAGCCAACTACGCTGCTTCCAAGGCTGGTCTGATTGGATTTACTAAATCAGTAGCACGTGAAGTTGCTAATCGCAATGTACGTGTCAATGCTATTGCTCCAGGAATGATCGAATCAGATATGACTGCTGTTCTATCTGATAAGGTCAAAGATGCCATGTTGGCACAAATTCCGATGAAACAATTTGGCCAAGCTGAGCAAGTCGCAGAGGTCACAGCCTTTCTTGCAAGTCAGGATTATCTAACGGGACAGGTCATTGCAATTGATGGTGGACTAACCATGCAATAAGAGTTAAAATAGAGGTATGAAAATGAAACTAAATCGTGTAGTAGTAACAGGTTATGGATTGACATCTCCAATTGGGAACACACCAGAAGAATTTTGGAACAGTCTTAAAAATGGAAAGATTGGAATTGGTGAAATCACCAAATTTGATCACAGTGCTTTTGACGTTCATAATGCGGCAGAGATCCAGGATTTTCCGTTTGATAAATACTTTGTAAAAAAAGATACCAATCGTTTTGATGACTATTCTTTGTATGCCTTGTATGCAGCTCAAGAAGCAGTGAACAATGCTAATCTTGATGTAGAGACTCTTGATAAAGACCGCTTTGGTGTCATCGTTGCATCAGGTATCGGTGGAATTAAAGAAATTGAAGATCAAGTGCTTCGACTTCATGATAAGGGACCAAAACGTGTAAAACCATTGACACTTCCAAAAGCTTTGCCAAACATGGCTGCAGGAAATGTTGCTATGCGCTTTGGGGCAAATGGGGTTTGTAAATCTATCAATACAGCTTGTGCCTCATCAAATGATGCTATCGGAGATGCCTTCCGTTCTATCAAGTTTGGTTTCCAAGATATCATGTTGGTTGGTGGTTCAGAATCATCTATTACTCCATTTGCGATTGCTGGTTTCCAAGCCTTAACAGCTCTTTCAACAACAGAGGACCCAACTCGTGCTTCTATTCCATTTGATAAGGATCGTAATGGATTTGTCATGGGTGAAGGATCAGGTATGTTGGTTCTTGAAAGTTTAGAGCATGCTGAAAAACGTGGTGCAACTATCTTAGCTGAAGTTGTTGGTTACGGTAACACTTGTGATGCCTACCACATGACTTCACCACATCCGGAAGGTCAAGGGGCTATTAAAGCTATCAAACTTGCCTTGGATGAAGCTGAGATTACACCAGACCAAGTAGCCTACGTTAATGCACACGGTACATCAACTCCAGCTAATGAAAAAGGAGAAAGTGGAGCGATTGTGGCTGTTCTTGGTAAGGAAGTACCTGTATCTTCAACTAAGTCATTTACAGGACACTTGCTCGGTGCAGCTGGTGCAGTTGAAGCAATTGCAACAATTGAAGCCATTCGTAACAACTATGTTCCAATGACAGCTGGAACAACAGAACTATCAGACTACATTGAAGCAAATGTTATTTATGGACAAGGCTTGGAACGTGAAATTCCTTATGCTATCTCAAATACTTTTGGATTTGGTGGGCATAATGCAGTTCTTGCTTTCAAACGTTGGGAGAATAAGTAAAGATGAATTTAAATGAAATCAAAGACTTGATGGCGCAATTTGACCAGTCGAGCTTGAGAGAATTTTCTTATAAAAATGGAACGGATGAGTTGCTCTTCAGCAAGAATGAAGCAAAACTTGTTGCAGAAGCAAGTCCAGCACCTCAACCTGTAGTTCCAGCAACTGCACCTACAGTTGCACCACAAGCTCCAACTTCAACACCAGCTGTAGAAGTAGTTTCAGAAACAAGCGCTACTGAATCTGTAGCTGAAGGAGATCTAGTAGAGAGTCCACTGGTTGGAGTTGCTTACTTGGCTGCGGGACCAGACAAACCTAATTTTGTTTCAGTCGGTGATATTGTTAAAAAAGGTCAAACCTTGGTCATCATCGAAGCCATGAAAGTTATGAACGAAATTCCAGCACCTAAAGATGGTGTTGTAACAGAAATTCTAGTTGAAAATGAAGAAATGGTTGAGTTCGGGAAAGGCTTGGTACGTATCAAATGATTGATATTCAAGGAATTAAAGAAGCTTTGCCACACCGTTATCCCATGCTCTTAGTGGATCGTGTTTTAGAAGTTAGTGAAGATACAATCGTTGCTATTAAAAATGTAACGATTAACGAACCTTTCTTCAACGGACACTTTTCAGCCTACCCTGTAATGCCAGGTGTCTTGATCATGGAAGCTTTGGCACAAACAGCAGGTGTTTTGGAATTATCAAAACCTGAGAACAAAGGGAAGCTGGTCTTCTACGCTGGTATGGACAAAGTTAAATTTAAGAAACAAGTTGTTCCTGGTGATCAGCTTGTCATGACAGCAACTTTTGTCAAACGTCGTGGCACAATCGCCGTAGTAGAAGCGAAGGCAGAAGTAGATGGTAAGCTTGCAGCAAGCGGTACTCTAACCTTTGCTATTGGAAACTAGGGAGGTTTTCCATGTTTCGTAAGATTTTAATTGCCAATCGTGGTGAAATCGCTGTTCGTATTATTCGTGCGGCACGAGAATTAGGAATTGCAACAGTCGCTGTCTATTCGACTGCTGACAAGGAAGCTCTCCACACGCTTTTGGCTGATGAGGCTATCTGTATCGGCCCTGGGAAGGCTACAGAATCTTATCTGAACATCAATGCCATCCTATCAGCTGCAGTCTTGACTGAAGCTGAAGCTATTCACCCTGGATTTGGTTTTTTAAGTGAAAATTCCAAATTTGCAACCATGTGTGAAGAAGTTGGGATCAAATTTATCGGACCATCAGCTCGTGTAATGGATATCATGGGTGATAAAATTAACGCCCGTGCTCAAATGATTAAGGCTAATGTTCCCGTCATTCCGGGTTCAGATGGAGAAGTTCATACTGCAGAAGAGGCTCTTGCTATTGCTGAAAAAATTGGTTATCCAGTTATGCTGAAAGCTTCAGCTGGAGGTGGTGGAAAAGGGATTCGTAAGGTTGAAAAAGCAGAAGATCTCGTGTCAGCCTTTGAAACAGCCTCTAGTGAAGCTAAAGCCAACTTTGGTAATGGAGCGATGTACCTAGAGCGTGTGATCTATCCTGCTCGCCATATTGAAGTACAGATTCTTGCCGACCAATTGGGACATGTTATTCACTTAGGTGAGCGTGATTGTTCGCTGCAACGGAATAACCAAAAGGTTTTAGAAGAGAGTCCTTCGATTGCTATTGGAAAAACCCTTCGTAATGAAATTGGTGCTGCGGCAGTTCGTGCAGCGGAGTCTGTTGGTTACGAGAATGCTGGTACCATTGAATTCCTGCTAGATGAAGCGACTGGTAAATTCTACTTTATGGAAATGAATACGCGTGTCCAAGTAGAACATCCAGTAACCGAATTTGTTTCAGGTGTAGATATTGTCAAGGAACAAATCCGTATCGCAGCGGGTCAACCATTGGCTTTGAAACAAGAAGACATTGTTCTAAAAGGACATGCTATTGAGTGCCGTATCAACGCAGAAAACCCAGCCTTTAATTTTGCACCAAGTCCAGGTAAGATTACCAATCTTTATCTACCAAGTGGTGGTGTCGGCTTGCGTGTGGACTCTGCAGTTTATCCAGGTTATACCATTCCACCATACTATGATAGTATGATTGCTAAAATTATTGTTCATGGTGAAAATCGTTTTGATGCACTCATGAAAATGCAACGAGCTCTTTATGAACTCGAAATTGAAGGGGTGGTCACCAATGCTGATTTCCAACTTGATCTGATTTCAGATCGTCGCGTGATAGCAGGGGACTACGATACTTCATTCTTGATGGAAACTTTCTTACCACACTATCAAGAAAAAGAATAATGTAATACTCTTCGAAAATCTCTTCAAACCGCGTCAGCTTCGCCTTGGATTATATATGTGACTGACTTCGTCAGTCTTATCTACAACCTCAAAGCAGTGCTTTGAGCAACCTGCGGCTAGCTTCCTAGTTTGCTCTTTGATTTTCATTGAGTATAAAAATAGTATAAGACTGAAAAGGGGGATGTATGGCTCTATTTAGTAAAAAAGATAAATATATTCGAATCAATCCCAATCGTTCGACTGTAAATCAACCTCAGATCAAGCCAGAGGTTCCAGATGAGCTCTTCTCCCAATGTCCAGGTTGCAAATATACGATTTACCAAAAGGACTTGGGGAGTGAGCGGATATGCCCTCACTGTGGCTATACCTTCCGTATTTCAGCTCAAGAGCGTTTAGCTTTAACCATTGATATGGGGACGTTTTTGGAAATGTTTAAAGGGATTGAGACTCAGGATCCTTTGAATTTTCCAGGCTATCGTAAAAAATTGACTTTGATGCGTGAAAAGACAGGTCTTGATGAGGCTGTTGTAACAGGAACAGCTTTGATTAAGGGAGAGAAGGTTGCCCTTGGCATCATGGATTCTAACTTTATCATGGCATCGATGGGGACAGTTGTTGGTGAGAAAATCACTCGCTTGTTCGAATATGCGACCGCTGAAAAATTACCTGTCGTATTGTTTACAGCTTCTGGTGGAGCACGAATGCAGGAAGGAATCATGAGCTTGATGCAGATGGCCAAAATCTCTGCCGCAGTCAAACGTCATTCCAATGCAGGTCTCTTTTATCTGACAATCCTTACTGACCCGACGACTGGAGGAGTAACAGCTTCCTTTGCAATGGAAGGGGATATCATCTTGGCGGAACCTCAAAGTTTGGTAGGTTTTGCTGGACGCCGTGTGATTGAAAATACAGTAAGAGAAGACCTACCAGAAGACTTCCAGAAAGCAGAGTTTTTACTGGAACATGGTTTTGTGGATGCAATTATTAAACGGCGAGAATTGCCAGATACGATTGCTCGATTAGTAAGACTACACAGGAGGGAGAGTTGATGAATATTGCGAAAATCGTTAGAGAAGCTCGTGAACAAACTCGCCTAACAGCCTTGGACTTCGCAACAGGAATTTTTGATGATTTTATTGAGCTGCATGGGGATCGCTCCTTCCGTGATGATGGTGCTATTATTGGTGGTATCGGTTGGTTGGAAGATCAAGCAGTGACTGTTGTTGGAATCCAAAAAGGTAAAAGCTTACAAGATAATCTTAACCGTAACTTTGGTCAACCTCATCCTGAAGGTTATCGAAAAGCCCTTCGTTTGATGAAACAAGCAGAAAAGTTTGGTCGTCCAATTGTAACCTTTATCAATACTGCTGGTGCCTATCCTGGTGTAGGCGCAGAAGAACGTGGTCAAGGTGAAGCCATTGCTCGCAATCTCTTTGAAATGAGCGACCTAAAAGTGCCCATAATCGCCATTATTATCGGTGAAGGGGGCTCTGGTGGAGCTCTAGCTCTAGCAGTAGCTGACCGTGTTTGGATGCTAGAAAACTCTATCTATGCAGTTCTCAGTCCTGAAGGCTTTGCTTCTATCTTGTGGAAAGATGGTACGCGTGCAATGGAAGCAGCTGAGTTGATGAAAATCACTTCCCATGAACTTTTAGAGATGGAAGTCGTTGATAAGGTTATTTCAGAGAGAGGTCTCTCTGCCAAAGAGCTGCTAGCTCGTGTAAAAAATGAACTTCAAACAGAAATTGAACAATTAAAACAATTATCATTGGAGAAACTTTTGGAAGAGCGTTATCAACGCTTTAGAAAGTATTAAAAAGAAAGCTAGAACTAAAAACGGTTCTAGCTTTTTAGTTTCTCTCAAAAATTCATTTCAGGATTAAAAATTGACAGTTGAGGAAATGGAACTGAGAGTCGTTAACAAAAGATGTATATTATATAATAAGGAATGATAATCTATAAGTGCTACAGAGAATAGATTAATACTCAATGAAAATCAAAGAGCAAACTAGGAAGCTAGCCGCAGGTTGCTCAAAGCACTGCTTTGAGGTTGTAGATAAGACTGACGAAGTCAGTCACATATATAATCCAAGGTGAAGCTGACGTGGTTTGAATTTGATTTTCGAAGAGTATAAGTTTTTATAGATTTTATGCTGTGCTAGGTCAGTATATAACTGATAAACTGAATAGGGGATTGTTATTCTTTTCCTCCATCAAGGTAATTTAAATTTTTTAAGGAGTGAGTATGAAAAAACTTTGGCATTTGGGAGTCTATACATTCTTTATATTCCTCTCGGTTTATCTACTAGAGTTTAGTAGTCTTCATCTGACTAAGTTTTTAGGATGGGGGATAGATGGTTATTATAGCATTTCAGCAGTTGGGGAAGTAACTCTTTTAGTGATGTTTGTCTGCTGGTTAAAAAAGAAAAAAATGCTCTATATTCTTGAAAAAAAGGGCTCGAAGAAGTCAAGATTCTTTTACCTTGTAATAAGCCTAGTGGCTACTTATTTTGTTCGTCAGTTGTTGAATACTTTTCAGTTACAGTTTCATCACTTAATTAATAACAAGTATATCTTTCAAGACCTTATTTCGACATTATATTCTAATGGACAACCTACTTTTTTAGCGACTAGTTTCCATTTTATATCGAGTGTCATCGTGGCCCCTATATTTGAGGAGATGGTTGATAGAGGGTATTTTATGAATACCTTCTTTCCAAACTCCAAGTATTATCTGGATGTTATCTTATCAGCCCTTATCTTTGGAATCAGTCATTTGGTGTTTTCCCATCGCGATCCTATCAGTTTGATGTTTTATAGTTTAGGAGGCCTTTTCTTTGCCCTTGTCTACCGTTGGACAAAGAACCTGAAAATTACATTCCTATGCCATAGTTTTTTCAACTTTCTCACTTATGCCAAGCCCATCTGGATATTTGTTTATAATTATGTCTATTACCACTTTTTTAGATAGTGGAAGGCAAAGAAAAAAGTGTTTGATAATTGTCAAACACTTTTTCTATATTATTTAATCTTCTTCTGTCACAAATTGACTGAGGAGTCCATTGATGAAACGGGCTGACTTTTGATCTGAAAAGCTCTTAGCAAGTTCAATAGCTTCGTTAACAACTACGAGTTGAGGAGTATCAAATGAAGTGATTTCAAAAACTCCTAGGCGTAGTAAATTCTTTTCTACCAAAGTCAGACGATCGATGGTCCAACCAGTTTTCAAATGTTGAGTGATTTGTTTGTCCAGATCATCCTTCTTAGCTTGGACACCAGAAACGAGCTCTACAAGGAAGTTAGGAAGTTGTACGTCTGTATCTTCGCGATCATGTGTGTAGGCGAAGCGACAAGCAGTTTCTAGATCTGAACCAAATTCAAGACTCATCAAGGCTTGGAAAGCACACTTACGTAGTTCACGTCTAGATTCTAATAATGGACTAGTCATTGAGGAAGTCCTCGTCGAATAAGTCTTTCAATTCTGGTTTTGGTGTTTTATCTGGAACGATACCTGAAACGTGAATGTTGACAGCAGAGATTTCAACATCAGCCATGTTACGGACAGCATCCTTAACAGCTTTCTGGATAGCCATAGCAACCTTAGGAACTTTGACACCGTACTCTAGGTAGAGGTAGATATCAGCTGTGAGCTCATCGTTTGCTTCTTTTAGATATACGCCACGACCAAGAGAAAGTTTTGAAAGGGTGTCAGATACTGATTTGTTTGAAAAAGAGTGTACGCCTTCAACTTTCGCAGTTGCAATAGCAATGATTTTTTCAAGTACACGTGGGGCGATGACGATTTCGCCAAGTTGTTCTTCAATTCCCATAGAATGACCTCTTTCTAGTTTCTAGAGATTAGGCGCGAGAAACGTAAGTTCCTTCTGCAGTGTTGATAATCAATTTTTGACCTGCTTCGATGAAGTCTGGAACGTTCACGACAAGACCAGTTTCCATTGTTGCTGGTTTACCAGAACCTGTAACAGTAGCACCTTTAATAGATGGTTGTGTTTCAGCAACTGTCAATTCAACAGTAGTTGGTACAGTTACACCGATTACTTCAGTTCCGTAGAATTGGATTTTTACATCTGAGTTTTCAAGGATGTAAAGCAATTCGTTTTCAACATTCACAACAGGAATTTCGTATTGGTCGTAAGTTTCTGTGTTCATGAAGTAAGCTGTGTCGTCCATTTTGTACAAGTATTGAGCTGGAACTGTTTCGATGATCGCTTGCTCAAATTTTTCTTCTGGGCGGTAGCTTGTTTCAAAAGTTGAACCAGTGCGGACATCACGCAATTTCATACGCATGATAGTGTTTCCTTTACCTGGTTTGTGGTGGCTAGCTTCCAAAACGCGGATCAATTTTCCTTCAGCTGTTTCAAAAGTCATACCAGCCTTTAGTTTACTTGCTTCAATCATGTTTTTACCTCTTTAATAAATAGTTTACTCTTTATTGTACCATAAAATGCAATAATTCTCAAATATCAGATGAGCTTGAATTAGTTGACTGGTACGATATTTCCTTCTTCATCTTTGGTTACGAGAACATACTTACCGTCTACCTCGATGTAAAAGTTCTTGCTTGCAGTTTGCCCGTTATTTTGAACAGGGGCTTGAGTTTGGGCTTGTTGGTTGAGTTGATTGCCAAGCGTTTGTCCTAGATTCATTCCCATAATCATGTTCATACCATTGCCATTGCCTTCGTTGTTAGCAGCAGCGATGAGAGCTTCATTACGAGCACGACGTTCTTCAATCTCAATCGTATTGTACTTCATAGCGACAAGCTCGCTATCAAGCTTACGGACAATATCTAAGCTTTCTTGATCATAGCTCAAATCTTCAAGTAGAATGTTGGTTGTTTCAATCCCATAAAGTCCTGCCCATACCTTATTAACTTCTTGTTTTGCTAGCTCATTGAAAGTATCTTGATTGGCATTAAGGCTATAGATATCTACCTTGTTTTCATTGGTAAACTTAGCAATTGCAATAGCAATCTTTGGTGCGATATTTTGTCGAAGTGTTCCTTGAGCTACATTTTGTAATGTAAAAGCTTTATGGTCTTCAATTTGTTGACTGATGGAGCTGACGTAGAATAGGACTGGATCAGCAACTTTAATATCAAATAAGCCGTAGAAGCGGATGTTAAGTAATTGTTGATAACGTTCACTGAAGTATTCTACAGCATTCTGTGTACCGAATTTATTTCCGGCAACGGGTTGCATACGAATAAAGATGATTTCTTGTTGGGTAATGACTTGACCACCAAATGAGAAGCGGTTTTTGAAATTTTCCCAAGTACCCTTTAGGCCACCTTTTTCAAGAAGCCAGGCATTGTCTCCAGAACGCCATTCGTGGCTACCAGCTTCTAAGACGTCTCCAAGGAAGGTACCGTTGTTCACTAGAATAGCGACATAGCCTTGAGGAACAATAACGACACTACCATCTGTTAGTAGTCCAGTGTTTTGATTACTTTGTCTAGATTTGCCATCTGGATCTTTTGAAAGAAGTTGGCCTTTAATGGCCAAAGCATCGGCTGTTAGGTTATTTGGAAGTACGATCGCTTCTTTAAATTTGCTATCGTTAAAACTATTAAGCCCTGAAGATAGGGCGGCACGAATAAATCCCATAATTTCCTCCTAATTATAAAGTTCGTCTTCATCCACAACATCGTAGGTATCGAGTACCCATTGATTTGGACTACGTGTGAGCTCAGCTCCGCAGTATTCACATTGGCTAATAGCTGAGATTTTAAGTGGAGCACCACAGTTTGGACAGTGGTCGCTAACAGCTTCATCTTGAACAGTGTTTTCAGTTTGGCTACCATGTTTGCGGATGAAGTTCATTTGATAAACTGTAAATAGATCTTGTTGAGGGTCTCCTTCGATAACCTTACGAGTCTTATCATCGATAACATAGTCTCTGAGTGTAGATGAAAGGATAACCACTAAAGTATCATTTCCATCTGAATTTTCGTAGAAATCTTTGATGCGGATATTTTCAACATAGACTTTTTCTAAAACATTGGTTGTTTTTGCCCGAATATGATCTTCGAGTTGAGTACTATGTTGGGAATAGAGACTAGTACTTTCGAGAGAGCGAACCAAATTCCAATCCTTTTTAGTCCAGGCTGCCTGCAACTGAATATAGACTTCTTTAACCCATGAAGCGAAGGCATCAGCATCAAAGTTTGGATCACCATATTTGACACGATTAACAGCTAGTGTGTTGTGTTCTACTCGGCGATGGCTAGGTGGATTATACCCAGTTGAACTACCGTAAGACTTGCCAGAAGATGAATTCTGGTCGCTTAGATATTTGATGAACATGTAGAGTAAGAAACCTCCTACACCAAACATGATAAGCATGTTCATACCAGTACCTAAAGAACCACCTGAACTAGAGGAGCTACTTCCAGAGCGATAGCTACTTTTATAAGAGGAGCTGCGACTTGAGCTACTGCGGCTGCTACTTCTTGAACTGCTTCGGCTAGAGCTACCACTTCGCGAATGGCCAACGCCAGCATCAATTGAGTTAAATGGTGTGAAGAAGAACAACAATAAACAAGTGGCGAGAAGAGTATATAACTTTTTCATATGTCTCCTAACTATGTGAGTATAAAAATAGTTTTTGCTAAATTTTATGTCTATAAAGAGTTTTGGAGTTTTATAGTTTTATTTTCAATAAACCACCCTATAATCCAACCAAATACGAGTATATAATTCTCGATAGCACCAATTGCATTAACAGGAGAATGATATTCAATAAAATTTAACAAATGATTTGTTCCTATTCCTATACCACCAATAATGAGGGCAAGAAGGGCAATTCGCAGGTAAAACCAATCGTACTTAATATTAACGGCAAGAATAATAATTAAGACAGCTAGATTCCAAATTCCAATTTCTCTTTGCCATCCTTCAGAAATACCGTAACCAGAATGCTCTCCCATATATGATGGGAGAAAGATTTGCAGAATAGAAGCACCCAACATGGCGACAATAACTAAAATAAATAGTACTCGTAAAAATTTGTTCATTTATTCTCCTTATTCTATTTTTTAGTAGAAAAGGCTATTAACGAAAGTATATTTACTCGTTCTCTTTCAACTTAGTCAATTCTTGGGCAAGTAGTTTAAGGGCGACTTGCGGGTTGGCTTGGCCTTTGGTTGCTTTCATGAGGAATCCTGTGAAGGCCTTGTCAGCGTTACGTTTTCCTGATTTGAAGTCGGCAACAGCGGCTTCGTTATCCGCAAAGACTTGATGAATAATTGGAATCAAAACATCAGGATCTGAGATTTGAACTAAACCAGCTTTTTCCACGTATTCACGTGCTCCACCACCATTTTTAGCTAGGTGAACAAAGACTTTCTTGGCAATCTTAGACGAAATAGTACCGTCTTCGATGATGGCAATCATTTCAACCAAGTTTTCTGGTGTCAATTCGATTTGTTCCAGTGTCTTAACTTCGGCGTTCAAGAATTGAGCGACTTCACCTTGGAGCCAGTTAGAAACTTGTTTAGCATCACCACCGAGGGCGACAGCTTTTTCAAAGAAATCAGAAGTGACTTTATTGGCAGTCAACTGGCTAGCATCGTAGTCTGATAATCCGAGTTGAGAGACATAGCGAGCACGGCGTTCTTTTGGAAACTCTGGCAATTCAGTGCGCATTTCCTCAATCCACTCATCTGAGATTTCAAAGAGTGGTAGGTCTGGTTCTGGGAAGTAGCGGTAGTCTGCAGCACCTTCCTTGACACGCATGAGGATAGTTGCTTTATTCGCTTCATCGTAACGACGTGTTTCTTGGCGGATTTGACCACCTGAACGAAGGATTTCAGCCTGACGTTGCACTTCGTATTCAAGACCCTTACGCACGTTTGAGAAGGAGTTAAGGTTTTTCAACTCAGTTTTGGTACCAAATTTCTCTTGACCATAAGGACGAAGGGAGATGTTGGCATCCACACGCATGGAACCTTCTTCCATCTTAACGTCAGAAATACCAGCGTATTGGATCACTTCCTTGAGGGCTGTAAGATATGCATAAGCTTCTTCAGGGGAACGCATGTCTGCTTCAGATACAATCTCAATCAATGGCACCCCTTGACGATTAAGGTCGACATAAGAGAAACCATCTGTTCCGTGAGTATTTTTACCAGCATCTTCTTCCAAATGGGCACGCTCAATACCGATTTTCTTAGTTGTTCCGTCTTCTAGCTCCACTTCAATCCAGCCGTTATAACCGATTGGTTCATCAAATTGAGAAATTTGATAGGCTTTAGGATTATCTGGATAGAAGTAGTTCTTACGGTCAAAGTGCATCTTCTTGTGGATGTCCATGTTGAGGGCAAGAGCTGCTTTGATACCAGCATCGACGACACCCTTATTGAGAACTGGCAGTACGCCTGGGAAAGACCAGTCAATCACGTTTGTATTGGCATTTTGGTCATTTCCAAAGTGGGCAGAAGTAGGTGAGAAGATTTTTGAATTGGTGTTGAGCTCTACGTGGACTTCAAGTCCAATGACTGTTTCAAAGTTCATTAGTTATCACCTCCAAAAATCACGGGTTGTTGTTTGTGGTAGTCTGTTGTTGCTTCAAAAGCAGCAGCAGCTTGATAAATGGTCTCTTCAGAGTATTTTGGACCAATTAATTGTAGACCGACAGGTAGATCTTGAGCAAATCCTGCAGGAATTGAAATTCCTGGGAGACCTGCCAAGTTGACTGGGATTGTCAAGAGGTCTGCCAAGTACATAGCAACTGGATCGTGGTTGAGTGAATCCAAGTCAAAGGCCACGCTTGGAGCTGTTGGACCGAGGATGAGGTCGTAATCTGCAAAGACTTTTTCAAAATCTTGGATAATGAGGGTACGAACTTGACCAGCCTTCTTATAATAAGCATCGTAGTAACCTGATGAAAGACTGAAAGTACCAAGCATGATACGACGTTTCACTTCGTTACCAAATCCTTGGCTGCGAGTATTAACGTAAATCTCGTCCAAGTTTTTAGCGTCTTCAGCACGGAAACCATAACGGATACCGTCAAATCGTTGCAAGTTTGATGAAGCTTCAGATGAAGCGATGATGTAGTAAACGGCAACTCCGTATTTTGAATGTGGAAGGCTAACTTCTTCAACGATAGCACCAAGTTTTTCAAAGTGCTTGGCTGCGTTGAGGATAGTTTCTTTAACTTCTGGGTCAATCCCTTCACCAAGGTATTCCTTAGGCAAAGCAATTTTCATGTCCTTGATGTCTTGTCCGATTTTTGAAGTAAAGTCGGCAATGTGGACAGGAGCAGAAGTAGAGTCTTTTGCATCTTCGCTAGCAATAGCATTGAGCAAGAGCGCATTTTCCTTAACGGTAGGAGCAAAAGGTCCAATCTGGTCTAATGAGCTACCAAAGGCAATCAGACCAAAACGTGAAACTGTTCCGTAGGTTGGTTTGAGACCGACAATTCCGTTGAAGGCAGCCGGTTGGCGGATGGATCCACCTGTATCAGAACCAAGAGACAAACGGACTTGTCCTGAAGCTACAGAAGCTGCGGAACCACTAGATGATCCACCAGGAACCTTGTTGTGGTCCCAGGCATTTTTAGTTGCACCGTAGTAAGATGTTTCACCAGAACCACCCATGGCAAACTCGTCCATGTTGGTTTTCCCAACAATGATCATGCCCTTAGTTTTTGCATTGGCAACAGCTGTCGCATCAAAGATTGGCTCGTAGTTATAAAGCATTTTTGAAGCTGCAGTTGTGAGGATGCCGTCTGTAGAGATATTATCCTTAACTGCTAGCGGAATTCCTGAAAGAATATTATCAGCATCGATTCCAGCTTGGTCAATAGCCTTGGCTTGAGCAAGTGCTTGTTCCTCTGCGATAGTGACGAAAGCATTGATAGCTTCTTCACGCGCCTTGATATCTTCAAGCGTTGCTTGCGTTAGTTCGGTTGCAGAAATTTCCTTAGATACAAGGAGATTATGCAACTCTTCAATCGTTTTATTGTTAAAAGTCATTAGGCATCTCCTCCATCGTCCAGGATAGCTGGTACCTTGATATAGTAATTGTTTTTTTCAGGTACATTTTTAAATAAGCGATCACGGTCAGTTCCCTCTTCGGCTACGTCTGGGCGTAGAACGGTCTTGCGATCTGCCATGGTAGTCGTTGGTTCGACACCAGTAGTGTCGACTTCGCCGAGCAATTCGACCATATCAACAATCTTAGATAAGGTTGTCGCAAACTCAGTAGTTTCTTCTTCTGAGAATTTTAATTTTGAAAGATTGGCAACGTGTGTTACCTCTTCTTGCGTAATTTTCATCTTGCATCCTTTCGTGAAATGATGATTATTTATCTGTTCTATTTTACCATATTTTCCTATAAATAAGGTAAGTCAAGTTGAAAAGAAGTAGAAATTGAAAAAAGGATTTTAATTCGATATAATGGTTGAAAATAGAAGCAAGAACAGCATTGGTTTTTAGTCGGCAAACAAGATGGAGACATTTACCGACTCGAATAAGTTAAGGATGAAATATGACAATTTGGGAATTACTTTTTACCAGTAAAAAAACAGTCCCTCCAGACTTGGGGACATGGTACATTTTGTTACCGACTTCTTTGCTAGTCATAGCTGCTCTATCAATTCGCTATGCCTCATCTAAGCGCTATCGATATTTTTGGTATTGGGGTCAATTGATTCAACTGCTGATTATCAACGCTTGGTATATTTCGGCACGCCTACCCTTGTCGGAGGCTCTCCCTTTTTACCATAGTCGCATGGCTATGTGGATGATTCTTTTTGCCCCTAATAAGACCTTTTTCAAACAATACTTTGCCTTAGTGGGAGTTTTTGGCTCTATCATGGCTTTAGTTTATCCAGTCTTTTATCCGTTTCCTTTCCCCCATGTTTCGTCTGTGAACAATGTTTTTGGACACTGGGCCCTCTTGGCTAACTGCTTGATTTATCTTATTAGATATTATAAAGTTGAAAAAGGGGATACTTGGAAAATATGTCAGATGACCTTTGGTGTCAATGCTATTATCTTTCTAGCCAACCTCTTGACAGGAGGGAATTATGGCTTTATGAGTAATCCCCCTGTGATTGGGAATCATGGCGCCTTGGTTAATTATTGGATAGTAACCAGTCTGATGACAGGAATCTTCATTCTCATCAATCAATTTGTTAAATATAAACTGAAGAATCGTCAGCTAATAAATTAAGGAGATCTTATGCATCATTTTATTACAAGAACCCAAACCACACCACCGCCTATTCCGATTTTTTGGTACGGTGTCATGATAGGCCTTCTTGCCTTGTCTATTTATGGATCTCTTACTTATTACAAAAATCCCAAATTTGTTCGATTGTTTAAGTGGATTCAAATAGCGCAACTGCTAGCTCTTTACACTTGGTATATTGGTTTTAGCATTTCATTTTCAAATAGTCTACCTTTATACCATTGCCGCTTGGCCATGTTTGCAGTAGTTTTCTTGCCAGATAAATGGAAAACCAAGCAGTATTTTGCCCTTATGGGAGCTAGTGGAGCAGTATTTGCCTTGGGTTATCCGGTTTTTGATCCTTATGATTTCCCACATATTACCAGTTTTTCATTCCTGATTGGACACTATGCTCTCCTGGTAAATTCACTTGTCTATCTCATGAACCACTACGATAAGACCCTGCTTAAAAAGTATCGAATCATCGTCTACACTTTTGTTCTTAATCTTTTTCTAGTTGGAGTCAATCAAGTGACAGGTGGAAACTATGGGCTTTTGAATACCACGCCTTTTATCCCAGATGCTCCTATTTGGATAAAATATCTGTTGGTTTCAATCATTCTTTCTTCAGCCTTGGTACTCTTTGATATCTTGTTTAAGAAACGTTGGCAAAAGAAAATGTCACTAGAATCAACTCTTTTATGATATCGATTGTAAGCTAAAAGAAGATATTGAATTTGAGTCGACCAATCACAAAACACAAATTGCAATATCTGTTATTTAAAAGCAAGTCTACTATAGAGACCTGCTTTTTCTTGTGTAGGCAATTGAAAAACTGTCTAAAATCCGATATAATGGAGTGTTGAAAGGAATTTTAGAGTCCAATGTAACAAAGAGCGATTAGAAATTCAAATAATTCAAAAAAAAGTAAAAAGAAAGAGAAGTTATGAGTATTCAAGAAGAAATTAAAAAACGCCGTACCTTTGCCATCATCTCTCACCCGGACGCTGGTAAAACGACTATCACTGAGCAATTGCTTTACTTTGGGGGAGAGATTCGTGAGGCAGGTACTGTAAAAGGGAAGAAAACAGGAAACTTTGCTAAGTCTGACTGGATGGATATCGAGAAACAACGTGGGATTTCGGTAACCTCATCTGTCATGCAGTTTGACTACGATGGCAAACGTGTCAATATCCTAGATACACCAGGGCACGAGGACTTCTCAGAAGATACTTACCGTACCTTGATGGCGGTGGATGCGGCTGTCATGGTTGTGGACTCTGCCAAGGGTATCGAAGCCCAGACCAAGAAATTGTTTGAGGTTGTCAAACATCGTGGTATTCCAGTCTTCACTTTTATGAACAAGCTTGACCGTGATGGCCGTGAGCCACTAGACCTCTTGCAAGAATTGGAAGAAGTCCTGGGCATCGCTAGCTATCCGATGAACTGGCCGATTGGGATGGGGAAAGCTTTTGAGGGACTCTATGACCTTTACAATAAACGCTTGGAACTTTACAAAGGGGATGAACGCTTTGCTAGTCTGGAAGATGGGGACAAGCTATTTGCTAGCAACACCTTCTACGAGCAAGTCAAGGATGACATCGAACTCTTGCAAGAAGCTGGAAATGAATTCTCAGAAGAAGCCATCCTTGCGGGTGAATTGACTCCGGTATTCTTTGGATCAGCCCTTACTAATTTTGGTGTGCAGACTTTCTTAGAAACCTTCCTCAAGTTTGCTCCAGAACCACACGGTCACAAGAAAACAGATGGAGAAATTGTTGATCCTTACGACAAGGATTTCTCAGGCTTTGTCTTTAAAATCCAAGCCAACATGGACCCTCGTCACCGTGACCGTATCGCCTTTGTTCGAATCGTATCGGGTGAATTCGAGCGTGGTATGAGTGTCAATCTCCCTCGTACTGGTAAGGGAGCTAAGCTGTCAAATGTTACTCAGTTTATGGCAGAAAGTCGTGAGAATGTCACTAATGCCGTAGCTGGAGATATCATCGGGGTTTACGATACTGGTACTTATCAGGTGGGAGATACTTTGACAGTTGGGAAAAACAAATTTGAATTTGAACCACTGCCAACCTTTACCCCTGAAATCTTCATGAAAGTTTCTGCTAAGAACGTTATGAAGCAAAAATCTTTCCACAAGGGAATTGAGCAATTGGTGCAAGAAGGAGCTATTCAGCTTTATACCAACTACCAAACAGGTGAATATATGTTGGGTGCCGTTGGTCAATTGCAGTTTGAAGTCTTCAAACATCGTATGGAAAATGAGTACAATGCAGAAGTGGTTATGAGCCCAATGGGTAAAAAGACGGTTCGCTGGATCAAACCTGAAGATCTGGATGAGCGTATGTCTTCAAGCCGAAACATCCTTGCCAAAGACCGCTTTGACCAGCCTGTTTTCCTCTTTGAAAACGACTTTGCCCTCCGTTGGTTTGCAGATAAGTATCCGGATGTAGAGTTAGAGGAAAAGATGTGATTCAGTAAGTCTACTTGATTGCAAAGCAATCTAAGTAGACTACGGCAAGTCCTATAAGACTTGCCTAACTGCCTCACTAACTTAGTTTTACAAATGGAATCGATTTGTAAAACTAAGTGTCGTAATCTAATAAACACTATCCACTAAGACGGTTTACCTAAACGCTTCACTAGGCAAAGCCCACGAATGGTATTGATTCGTGGGCTTTGCCGTCGTAACAGAAAGGAAGTGGTCTAGCTACCTGTCTTACTAACTGCGTTTGGCAAATAAAATCGATTTGTAAAACTCAGTGTTGTAGTAAAAAAGTACTTGCTTTGGAACCTTAAATCTATTGAAAAAGGCCAAGAAAAATATCTTCTTGGCTTTTCTTGTAGGCTGGTTTTAACAAAATTCCTAAACTCTGCCCTGGTGAGGGACGGAGTTTAGGAGGTCTTTTAGGTCGCTAATCGGTAAATAACTTCAGTATAGATATCCATTTTTAAACTTTATAAAATTTATGCATAAAAATATTTTTAAAATTTTTTAAGATGGTAGAAAAAATGAATTTTTCCGAGATAAAGTGCTGCTTGAAACAAAAAAATCCCTTAGACCAGGACGATTGATCCAGCCTAAAGGAATGGATAATTGGGTATTACATACCGAAATTTTTCATAAAAATTATGAAGAGTGCAAGTAAGATGAAGCTGATACTATTAAGTAGCATATGGACCGAGATAGACATTTCCAAACGTCTAGTACGATAAGCAGTCCAAGTGAGGACAGTAGACATCCAACCATAAATCAAGAAGGAAGGGAGATTAGAAGGCATATGTGCAAGGAGGAAGATTAGCCAACCAATAACATATCCAAACTTTTCGTAGCCTTGGAAGAGTTTGGTAGGAATAATCCCGCGACAGATGATTTCTTCACAAATAGGTGCGATTAAAACGATGAGGAAGAAACTGCTAATCAGAGAACTTTCAGAGATAAGGTTGTTAATTACTTGTTGATTAGAAGTTGTTGTTTGCTTCACGAGTTGTAACCAGATTCCACCTACAAGATTTCCAACATAAATAGCTAGGTAGCTAAAGACAATGCGAGGAACATCGTTAACGGTGAAAAGTTTAGATTTTAAATCCAGCAACTTGCTCTTATGGGCTCCGTATAAAAAGATAGCAAGTACAAGAATCGAAATAAGGGACACAAGAATTGTTGACCAGATTGGATTAAACTGAATTTTAGTTAGTATAGCTAGAGTTAGCATAGGAGTCTGAGATAGAAAGATAGCTACTAATAAAATCCCAAACCAAGCGAGTCGCTTACGAAAATCTTTAAAAAAGTTCATTGATGTATCTCCTAAAAAATTTTTATTAATTATAACATAATTATTGCAAGGATTCTATTTGTTACCATAAGAGGAATGTACAGACGACAAATAGAATATCCCGAATCAAATGACTGTAGAATGATACCTCCTGTCTCAAATTTTTGGGGAATAAAAAACTGAGAAATAGAGCACCAAGACCAATATAAAAAGCAATCGATAAAATGGTGATTGGATTACGTAGGAAGATTAAAATGGAAATGATGATGATGGAAAATCTCACTTCCTTGCTACTGGAATTTTTTTGTAACCTTCTCCATTTTTTCAAGGGGAGAAAGGTAATAAGGTCAACTCCAAAGAGAAAAAAGAAGGAGGGGAGGATGAGTTCTACAGCTTCTTTTTGAAGTAAGTTGACAGTAACGATAGTCTCTGATAGAACCAGCCCAACCCCGCAGAGGTTGACCACAATCATCATACTATAAAATAAAAAGATAAAGCGACTCCTGTCAATCAGTCTATCTCTTTTCAGGTTGTGACTAGATAAATAATGCATAAAGGCACAAGACCCAGATAAGCCCAATAAAGCCAGTAGAAAATAAAAACAGGATTGTTTGAGGGCCAGAGAGGTTCCAGACCAAAAGATACAACTACAAAGTGCCAGTTGGATTAAGGCAAAGAACAAGAGTAGTCGAATTGATTTTATGACTTTTTCCATAAAGTATCCCCTATATTTTTTTCTTATTATAGCTAAAAGATAGGAGAGAAAAGTCCTTAAATTCCCAATTGTCGATTTTTAGGGCTGTCTTGTCTTTTGAAACTAAAAAATCCCCCTTCAAGGGTTCCTTGAAGAGGGGAGATAGGGTGTTCTAACGTTTAGACCAAGTGCGCTTCATAAAGAGTAGTATGATTGGATAGATTTCAAGACGTCCTGCAATCATTGCAAAAGATAGTAGAAGTTTTGAAAATGGACTAAAAATTGAGAAACTTGCAGTTGTTCCTAAAATAGGACCGATATTGTTAAAACAACTGAAAACAGCACTCGTAACAACCATTAAATTATTGGTATCTAAACTGACGATGAAAATCAAACTGAGTAGAATCATGATGTAAACCACAAAGTACTTCAGAATCTTGTGCTGAGTATCCTTATCAATAACCGTTTGATTAACCTGAAGGGTTAACACACGGTGAGGTGATATGGTAGACAAGACTTGATTTTTAGCGATTTTAGAGAGGATGACTCCGCGAATAACCTTGAGACCACCTGCAGTGGAGCCAGCAGAACCACCGATTGCCATCAGCATTAGCAAGATATATTGAGAGAACAAAGGCCAGTTCGTGATATCTCCATATCCAAAGCCGGTAGTGGTAATGATGTTAGATACTTGGAAGAAGGCCATCTCAAAGCTTTGTGAAACGCCGCTATAGAGGTGGAGTGTGTTAAGCGTGATTAAGCCAGTTGATATGGCTACAATCAAGAGATAGGCTCGGAGTTCTTCATCAAAAAAGAATTCCTTAATACGACGGAGCATGAGATAGTAGTAGAGGTTGAAATTGACACCAAACATCAAAACCCCGATACTTGTCAGATAGGTAATGAGAGAACTGTGATAGTGGGCAATTCCGTCATTATAAACAGTAAAGCCACCAGTACCAGCAGTACCCATAGCGATAACAAAACTATCGTAGAGTGGCATTCCAGCAAGGTAATAAATAACCACAAAAAGGGCGAACATAGCAAGGTAGAGGATATAAAGGATTTGAGCTGTATTTTTTAGCTTAGATACAACCTTGCCAAATACTGGTCCTGGAACCTCAGCCTTCATAACTTCTAGGTGACTATTTTTAGCATTGTCCATAATAGCTAGGGCAAAAACCAGCACCCCCATCCCTCCGATAAGGTGAGTAAAACTCCTCCAAAATAGAAGCGAACGGCTTAAGACAGAAACGTCATTTAAGATGGTTGCTCCCGTTGTTGTGAAGCCAGAACTAATCTCAAAGAAGGCGTCTATCATATTGGGAATTTGTCCTGAAAAGACAAAGGGAAGGGCACCAAAGAATGACCAGAGAATCCAACAGAGAGCTACAATTAAGACCCCTTCTTTTGCATAGATTCGCTGTTTTTTAGGCTTACTGATAATTCCCAGAAGACCTAGAACAACAAGGATTCCGATGGTAGAGAAAAGAGCTGTAAAAACTTGACTCGATTCTCGATAATAAATAGCAATGCTAACTGGAACTAAGAGTAGACCAGCCTCGATCAAGAGTAGCTTTGCAAGAAGAAATCGTACCATACTTCTATTCATAGCTTACCTCTCTAACAGATCATAGATCTTGGTGATATTTGATAGTAGTGTGATGACAACTAACTTATCACCGACTTGAAGGCTATCTTCACCAGTTGGGAAGATTGTTTTTCCATTGCGGATAATAGCAGCAATTAAAATATCTTTTTTGAGTTTCAATTGAGACAAAGGTTTACCAGTCATCTTGTTAGCTTCCTTGATAAGGAATTGAAGAGTTTCAACCTGTCCATTTGCTAGGTGGTGCATCGCTTGAAGATCTGAATATTGGGCATTGGCACGACCATGGATAAAGTGCATAATCGTATCAACAGCGATAGTTTTTGGTGTGATGATACTAGAAAACTCAGGTGCATGGATAATCTCTAGGAGACTAGTTCGATTGACCTTAGTGATGTTTTTCTGAACACCAACACTATCCAAGAACATAGATGTAATAATGTTTTCTTCGTCAACTCCAGTAAGGGTTGCGACCGCATCGTAGTGTTGGGCACTTTCTTCTAGGAGAATATCTTTTGCAGTTCCGTCCCCCTGTACAATGTAGAGTTTTGGATATTTTTGACTGAAAAATGCTGCGCGATCTGGATTGAGTTCAATGACCTTGGTATCAATACGGCTATCTTTCAAAATACCAACAAGGTAGTAGGCGATTTTTCCGGCTCCGATAATGAGTAAACTCTTAACGACACGAGATTTGACATAGTTATGAAAAAGCATCATATCGACACGGTGACCTGTTACAAAGATACGGTCTTTATCTTCTAAAATAAGGTCGCCACTAGGGATCATCAGTTTATGATCGCGCTCAATAGCACAGACAATCACATTACCAAACTTTTTCCGGAAGTCTGCGATAGACATCTGACAGATATTGCTATCCTTACGGACAACAAATTCCATCAAACTAACCAAGCCACCTACAAAACGCTCAACAGAAAGAGCATTTGGGAAGTCGATGATGTTAGCAATAGCACGAGCCGCTAGGAGTTCTGGATTGACAATGAGAGAAAATCCGAGAATATTTTTTTCTTTAAAGTAAGGGTTGGAATACTCAGGATTGCGGACACGGACGATGGTTTCTTTAGCCCCCATCTTTTTAGCTAAGACAGCAGATACCATATTGACCTCGTCATATTGAGTCATAGCGATGAAAATATCGCAGTCTTGAACATTGGCAGCTTCTAGCATGGCAAAGTCAGCCCCATTACCTGCAATTCCAATAATATCAAAACGGCTTGTCATGTAATTAAGAACTGTTTCGTTCTGTTCAATTAAGACAACATCATGATTGTCAGCGACAAGTGAACGACAAAGGGCAGAACCAACTTTCCCCCCTCCGACAAGAATAATCTTCATGTTATATAACCTACTTTTTCAATATGTATCTATCATACTCTTTTTTAGAATAAAATGCACTCGGCAACCGACTCTTTTCATTATTAGGGAGGAAAATTGTCCCATTGATAATCTTACTTGTTCAAAATTTAAGATATAAATCAGCTATTTTCGTCTAATTCTAATGAATACAGAAGCATTTTTAACTAATGTAAATATGTTTGTAAAAAAATTGAAAAAAACAAGTCATTTCTATTGACAATCAAGCTGAAAGTGATATACTAAAACAGTAGTTTCGCTGATTTACTTCAAACCTGTTGTGAGGTAAGTTAACGATGCCTTAACCACGCTGTTTGCTGAGCTTGACTCCGGGCAGTGTGGCTATTTTTTTGCACTAGTGAGAGGAAACAAGGCATGGCAAATCACATTGTATTATTTGAACCCCAAATTCCACAAAATACGGGTAATATTGCTCGTACCTGCGCAGCAACGAATGCGCCCCTTCATATTATTAAACCGATGGGCTTTCCTATCGATGACCGTAAGATGAAGCGAGCAGGTCTAGATTATTGGGACAAGCTTGAGATTCATTTTTATGATAGCTTGGCTGATTTTATGGAAAAAATGGATGGTCAGCTCTACTTGATTTCCAAGTTTGCAGAAAAAGTCTATTCAGATGCAGATTTCACGACAGAAGGAGATCATTATTTTCTTTTTGGGAGAGAAGATAAGGGCTTGCCTGAGGAATTTATGCGTGAGCATCCAGAAAAAGCTCTCCGCATTCCCATGAATGATGAGCATGTTCGTAGTCTCAATGTTTCAAATACAGTTTGTATGATTGTCTATGAAGCACTTCGTCAACAAAACTTTGCGGGTCTCGAACTGGTTCACACTTACGAAACAGATAAGTTGAAATAAACACTTAGATAAAATGCTTGCGCTTGCAAGCTTTTTTTGTTATCATAAAGGGGTCTTCAGGGCTGGGTGTAATTCCCGACCGGCGGTGAATTTGACTAGCTATTTTAGCTTTCTCTTTGTTGTCTTGTCTCGATATACTTTAAGTATTATCTTCGACTGCGACGTCTAGATAAATCTAAAATATCTTAGCCAAATAAGTCCGCGAGCGCAAGCTGATGTGGTGAGATTCCACAACCGACAGTATAGTCTGGATGGGAGAAGACGAAAGAATGGCTTTGTCTATTCTAATTGATTTTTTATAGGTAAATTGTAACCGCTTGCTAAAAAAGAGTGAGGGGGAACTTTTGGAATATAAAAATAAAGGATAGATAGAGGAATCCTTTCCAACTTCTTCTGATTTTATAGAAAATTGGAGGAACCTGTTATGACAAACACACGTCGACTTTCGACCATTGCAATTTTATCAGCACTTTCATTTGTGTTGATGTACTTTGACTTTCCGCTTTTGCCAGCGGCATCATTTTTGAGGATTGAGTTCAGTATTTTACCGGTCCTTGTGGGCTTGGTAGTCTTGGATTTACCAGCAGCTTTTGGAGTGCTTTTCCTTCGGTCCTTGTTGAAAATCCTTCTGAACAATCAAGGGGTTAGTACCTATATTGGTTTACCGATGAATATTGTTGCCTTGGGAGTCTTTGTACTTGCTTTTGGTTTGATTTGGAAAAAAGAGCGAACAACCATGCGTTTCGTCCTAGCTTCACTAGCTGGTACACTTGGTTTAACTCTAGCTATGCTAGTTCTAAACTATGTTTATGCTGTTCCTTTGTACGCTAAGTTTGCTAATTTTGATATTGAGAAAATCTTAGGATTGAGCAACTACTTGATGACTATGGTCTTGCCTTTTAATCTGATTGAAGGTATTATATTTGCCATCTCTTTCTGGTTGTTGTTTGTCCTTTTGAAACCAACTTTAAAATACTATGAAAGATAAACAAACATTTATGATGAAGGGTTCTTTTGCCCTTTTACTTTTTATGATTATTGGCTATATTGTCAAATTTTATCCAGAAATGCTGGTCGGTTTTGATCAGCCAATTCAGACTGCCATTAGAGGTGATTTGCCTGAGACCTTAACGCTTCTTTTTCGGGCAATTACGCACTTAATTGACATCCCAGTCATTATTAGCTGGGTTTTAATTGTAGCTTTTATATTTTATCGAAAGCAATGGAAGATGGAAAGTTATCTCATGCTGGGGAATTTGACTTTAGCTGGAATCTTAATCGTAACTTTTAAAAATATCTACCAAAGACCACGACCAGAAATTCTACACTTGGTAGAAGAAAAAGGTTTTTCTTTTCCAAGTGGACATTCTCTGGCAGTAACGATTATGGTTGGAACTTTGATTGTGATTTTGAGCCAAAGGATTAAGAATACAGTCTGGAGAAAAATCGTTCAAATCTTGCTAAGTTTATACATCGTCAGTGTATTGGTATCAAGAATTTATCTAGGAGTTCACTACCCATCAGATGTGATTGCCAGCCTTTGTGTAGGCCTAGGAGTTTTGTTTATGGAGTTTCCTTTCTATGATAAACTGCGTTTTCAATGGCGCTTCAAAGGAAAGCAGAAGTAGGCATTAACCCTTCTTGAGGAGGAAGAAATGGAAGTCAACATAAAAGATCTTCATCCGAGTCAACTATACTTATCAGAAAAGAAATTACAAGATATCCAGATGCTTTATCAATCGGTAGAAAAGCACAATATTAATCCAATCAGTGTTCTTACATTTGGAGATTATTTGTTGATTACAGACGGGCATCACAGGGCTTATCAGGCTTTATTGATAGGCCAGAATACGATTTCTGCTGAGTGGGATAGAGATGGAGGTGATGAACTATATCATCTCTATGCGCAAGCTTG
Source organism: Streptococcus infantis (assembly GCF_047464415.1). Lineage (GTDB taxonomy): Bacteria > Bacillota > Bacilli > Lactobacillales > Streptococcaceae > Streptococcus > Streptococcus infantis_AE. The sequence goes on from NZ_JASHBX010000006.1 coordinate 93,454, forward strand.
TGAGAAAAGAAAGATATACTCTGTTCTGGATTTAAAAGATCATATCTTATCTCAAGATGAGTATGAAGCAAAATGGTATAACTGGTGTGATGGATTTAACCAAGCAGCGGAGCTAGTATTAGGATTAGAAAATGATGACAAAAATCATTCAGATAGATAATTCCTTGCGTCTAGTTCCCTATTTTTTAGCAGATCATCATGATGCAGCTTTGGCCTGGTATCAAGATATGGATTTGGTGGAACTTGTAGACGGTATTAGAATACCTTATAGTCCGGAAAAATTAAATGCCATGTATTCCTATTTAGAAAGACACGGGGATTTGTTCTGGATTGAGTTTCGAGAAAAGGGAGAGTGGCTTCCAATTGGGGATGTAACCTTATCTCAGGAGAATCTTCCTATTGTGATTGGCAATCCAACTTATCAACATCAGGGACTTGGACGCAAGGTATTGAAGACTTTGATTGATCTAGCTCGTCAAAAGGGTTGGAAACAATTGAAAGTTCAAGAAATCTATACTTTCAATCGTATCTCTAGAAGATGTTTTGAGTCTCTTGGATTTGTGGAAAGTGGTACTACTGAAAATGGAGTGAGTTTTGTACTGACTTTGAGCGAATGAATTCCCTCCATCGTGATAGAAGATTCTGAAGATTGATTTCACCAAAAAAGTGTAACAAAAAGAAATATCAAAAATAAAAATTTCTCTTGCATTTTTTAAAAAATAGTGTATAATAGATGGGTATGCGTAAAGCATACTTGTGGGAGGTAAAAATCTCTAATTACCGCCAAAACCACAAAGGAGGATTTAAAAATGGCTAAAAAAGTCGAAAAACTTGTAAAATTGCAAATCCCTGCTGGTAAAGCTACACCAGCTCCACCGGTTGGACCTGCTCTTGGTCAAGCTGGTATCAACATCATGGGATTCACAAAAGAGTTCAACGCTCGTACTGCTGACCAAGCTGGTATGATCATTCCAGTTGTTATCTCAGTATACGAAGATAAATCATTTACTTTCGTTACAAAAACACCACCAGCTGCTGTTCTTTTGAAAAAAGCTGCAGGTGTTGAAAAAGGATCAGGTACACCTAACAAAACTAAAGTTGCTACAGTTACTCGTGCACAAGTACAAGAAATTGCAGAAACTAAGATGCCAGATTTGAACGCTGCAAACATTGAGTCTGCAATGCGTATGATCGAAGGTACTGCTCGTTCTATGGGATTCACTGTTGTTGACTAATCAATAACATCCCTATATAACCCGCAAGACTTCATCATTTCGAGAAGTGACGTGGGAGATGAAAATCGATTGAACCACTTACAAGGAGAATAGAAAATGGCTAAAAAAAGCAAACAACTTCGTGCTGCTCTTGAGAAGATCGACAGCACAAAAGCATACAGCGTAGAAGAAGCTGTAGCTCTTGCAAAAGAAACTAACTTCGCAAAATTTGATGCAACTGTAGAAGTTGCTTATAACTTGAACATCGACGTTAAAAAAGCTGACCAACAAATCCGTGGAGCAATGGTATTGCCAAACGGTACTGGTAAAACAGCTCGCGTTCTTGTATTTGCACGTGGTGCAAAAGCTGAAGAAGCTAAAGCTGCTGGTGCAGACTTCGTTGGTGAAGACGACCTTGTTGCTAAAATCAACGACGGTTGGTTGGACTTCGACGTAGTTATCGCTACACCTGATATGATGGCTCTTGTTGGGCGTCTTGGACGTGTCCTTGGACCACGTAACTTGATGCCAAACCCTAAAACTGGTACTGTAACAATGGATGTTGCTAAAGCAGTTGAAGAGTCTAAAGGTGGTAAAATCACTTACCGTGCAGACCGTGCAGGTATCGTACAAGCCATCATCGGTAAAGTTTCATTTGAAGCTGACAAGTTGGTTGAAAACTTCAAAGCATTCAACGAAACAATCCAAAAAGCTAAACCAGCTACTGCTAAAGGAACTTACGTAACAAGCTTGACAATCACAACTACTCAAGGTGTTGGTATCAAGGTTGACGTTAACTCACTTTAATTAGTAATTATTTAACATGAAAGGTTGAAGACAAGTTTGTCTCAACCTTTTTTCTATTAAAAAAATAAAAATACGTATAAACTTTCTAATCTATTTGATATTGTAAAGTATCTAGATAGAAAATTCAGAAAATTTGCTCTTTTCCCTTGAAAATTTTTGAAAAAATGGTATCATAGTAACAAGCTATTTTTAAGAGAAGAGAAAGGGGAACGATGGAGAAAATCATTTTAGACTCACCTAAGTCGGGATCGGATCTTGTTTTGGAAACACTTCGTGACTTAGGTATCGATACGATTTTTGGTTATCCTGGTGGAGCGGTACTTCCTTTATATGATGCTATTTATAATTTTAAGGGAATCCGCCATATTCTAGGTCGCCATGAGCAGGGCTGTCTTCACGAAGCTGAAGGTTATGCTAAGTCAACAGGAAAACTGGGTGTAGCAGTCGTCACAAGCGGACCAGGAGCTACAAATGCCATTACAGGGATCGCAGATGCTATGAGCGATAGTGTTCCCCTTTTAGTCTTTACTGGCCAAGTGGCACGTGCTGGAATTGGGAAAGATGCTTTTCAAGAAGCTGATATCGTTGGTATCACCATGCCAATCACTAAGTACAATTATCAGGTTCGTGAAACAGCAGATATTCCACGTATTATTACAGAGGCGGTACATATTGCGACCACAGGTCGTCCGGGACCAGTCGTCATTGACCTACCAAAAGATGTTTCTGCGCTTGAGACAGACTTTATTTACTCTCCAGAGATAGATTTACCAAGTTATCAGCCAACACTTGAGCCAAATGATATGCAAATCAAGAAAATCTTGAAGCAATTGTCTAAGGCTAAAAAGCCAGTCTTGCTAGCTGGGGGTGGTATTAGTTACGCTGAGGCTGCAGCAGAGTTAAATGAATTTGCAGAGCGTTATCAAATTCCTGTTGTTACCAGTCTTTTGGGACAGGGAACAATCGCAACTAGCCATCCACTGTTTTTGGGAATGGGTGGAATGCACGGTTCCTTTGCAGCTAATATTGCCATGACTGAGGCTGACTTTATGATTTCTATTGGTTGTCGTTTTGATGACCGTTTGACTGGAAATCCTAAGACCTTTGCTAAAAATGCAAAAGTAGCGCATATTGATATCGATCCTGCAGAGATTGGTAAGATCATTGCAGTTGATATTCCAGTTGTTGGTGATGCGAAAAAAGCTCTACAACAATTACTAGCTGAGCCAATCGTTCGTAACAATACTGAAAAGTGGATTGAAAAAGTTACAAAAGATAAGAATCGTGTTCGTTCATATGATAAGAAAGAACGAGTTGTACAACCCCAAGCAGTTATTGAACGCGTCGGTGAGTTGACCAATGGCGATGCCATTGTCGTAACAGACGTTGGACAACACCAAATGTGGACGGCTCAATACTATCCTTACCAAAACGAGCGTCAATTGGTAACATCAGGTGGTCTAGGAACCATGGGCTTCGGAGTTCCTGCAGCTATTGGTGCTAAGATTGCCAATCCAGATAAAGAAGTTGTTCTCTTTGTCGGAGATGGTGGTTTCCAGATGACCAATCAGGAATTAGCAATCTTAAATATTTACAAGATTCCAATCAAGGTCATCATGCTAAATAATCATTCACTTGGGATGGTCCGCCAGTGGCAAGAAGCCTTCTATGATGGTCGAACTTCAGAGTCGGTATTTGAAACCTTGCCAGACTTTCAATTGATGGCTCAAGCCTACGGGATTAAAAATTATAAGTTTGATAATCCTGAAACTCTTGAGAAGGATTTGGAAGTCATCATGGAAGATGTACCAATGTTTATTGAAGTAGACATTTCTCGTAAAGAACATGTTTTACCGATGGTACCAGCTGGTAAGAGTAATCATGAGATGTTGGGGGTGAAGTTTAATGCGTAGAATGTTAACAGCCAAACTTCAAAACCGTTCAGGTGTTCTCAATCGCTTCACAGGAGTCTTATCGAGACGTCAAGTCAATATTGAAAGCATTTCTGTGGGTGCAACGGAAAATCCTAATGTATCACGGATTACCATTATCATCGATGTTGCATCACATGATGAGGTTGAGCAAATCATCAAACAACTTAATCGTCAGATTGATGTGATTCGTATTCGTGATATCACGGATCAGCCCCACTTAGAACGAGAAGTGATTCTTATAAAGGTTTCAGCGCCTGCTGAAAAACGTGCAGAAATTTTGGCTATTATCCAACCTTTCCGTGCAACAGTAGTCGATGTAGCTCCAAGTTCCATTACCATTCAGATGACTGGGAATGCAGAGAAGAGTGAAGCTTTGATTCGAGTGATTCGACCATATGGTATTAAGAATATCGCTCGTACGGGTGCAACTGGATTTACCCGCGACTAAAAATCCAACCTAAATTTGTTAAATTAGCCTAACAGGCAATAAAAATAGAAAAGAGAGAAAAAACTATGGCAGTTCAAATGGAATACGAAAAAGATGTAAAAGTAGCAGCACTTGACGGTAAAAAAATCGCCGTTATCGGTTATGGTTCACAAGGCCATGCTCACGCTCAAAACTTGCGTGATTCAGGTCGTGATGTGATTATCGGTGTACGCCCAGGTAAATCTTTTGACAAAGCAAAAGAAGATGGATTTGATACATACACAGTAGCAGAAGCTACTAAATTAGCTGATGTTATCATGATCTTGGCACCAGATGAAATCCAACAAGAATTGTACGAAGCAGAAATTGCACCAAACTTGGAAGCTGGAAATGCAGTTGGTTTTGCACATGGTTTTAACATCCACTTCGAATTCATCAAAGTTCCTGCAGATGTTGATGTCTTCATGTGTGCTCCTAAAGGACCAGGACACTTGGTACGTCGTACTTACGAAGAAGGATTTGGTGTTCCAGCGCTTTACGCTGTCTACCAAGATGCTACAGGAAATGCTAAAGACATCGCTATGGACTGGTGTAAAGGTGTTGGTGCAGCTCGTGTAGGTCTTCTTGAAACAACTTACAAAGAAGAAACTGAAGAAGACTTGTTTGGTGAACAAGCAGTACTTTGTGGTGGTTTGACTGCCCTTATTGAAGCTGGTTTTGAAGTCTTGACAGAAGCTGGTTATGCTCCAGAATTGGCTTACTTTGAAGTTCTTCACGAAATGAAATTGATCGTTGACTTGATCTACGAAGGTGGATTCAAAAAAATGCGTCAATCAATTTCAAACACTGCTGAATATGGTGACTATGTTTCAGGTCCACGTGTAATCACTGAACAAGTCAAAGAAAATATGAAAGCAGTTCTTGCGGACATCCAAAATGGTAAATTCGCCAACGACTTTGTAAATGACTACAAAGCTGGACGTCCAAAATTGACTGCTTACCGTGAACAAGCAGCTAACCTTGAAATTGAAAAAGTTGGTGCAGAATTGCGTAAAGCAATGCCATTTGTCGGTAAAAACGACGATGATGCATTCAAGATCTACAACTAATTTTTAAGAATATAAACAGAAGGCGAGTTGGGGGGAACCTAACTCGCTTTTTATCTTGAAAACTCATCGAGGAGGAGATTATGCTAAGTGCAAAAGATGTGGTGAAAGCCCACAAGGTTTTGAGTGGTGTAGTAGCCAATACGCCACTTGACTACGATCATTATTTATCCGAAAAATATGGAGCGAAAATTTATCTTAAAAAGGAAAATGCTCAACGTGTCCGTTCTTTTAAAATTCGTGGGGCTTATTACGCTATTTCCCAATTGACAAAAGAGGAGCGTGAACGTGGTGTAGTGTGTGCTTCAGCGGGAAATCACGCTCAAGGAGTTGCCTACACATGTAATGAGATGAAGATTCCTGCAACAATCTTTATGCCAATTACGACACCTCAACAGAAAATTGGTCAGGTTCGTTTCTTTGGAGGAGATTTTGTTACGATCAAATTAGTAGGGGATACTTTTGATGCTTCAGCTAAGGCTGCTCAAGACTTTACCGTAGCTGAAAATCGTACTTTTATTGACCCCTTTGATGATCCCTATGTTCAAGCTGGTCAGGGTACGGTAGCCTATGAAATTTTAGAAGAAGCTCGTAAAGAATCTATTGAATTTGATACTGTCTTGGTACCTGTTGGAGGCGGAGGTCTCATTTCAGGTGTTTCTACTTATATTAAAGAAACAAATCCTCAGATTGAGGTCATTGGAGTAGAGGCTGAAGGTGCTCGTTCTATGAAGGCTGCCTTTGAAGCTGGGGGACCGGTTAAACTTAAAGAAATTGATAAGTTTGCGGATGGAATTGCCGTGCAAAAGGTAGGGCAGTTGACCTATGAAGCAACACGCAAACATGTAGAAACTCTTATTGGAGTGGATGAAGGTTTGATTTCTGAGACCTTAATTGATCTCTACTCTAAACAAGGTATCGTAGCAGAACCTGCGGGTGCTGCTAGTGTTGCAGCCCTAGAAGTATTATCCGATTATATTAAGGGCAAGACCATTTGTTGTATCATCTCTGGAGGGAATAATGACATCAACCGTATGCCAGAGATGGAAGAACGTGCCTTGATTTATGATGGTATCAAGCATTACTTTGTAGTGAATTTCCCACAACGTCCGGGAGCACTTCGAGAGTTTGTAAATGATATCTTAGGACCTCATGATGATATTACTCGTTTTGAATATATCAAACGAGCTAGCAAGGGAACTGGTCCAGTACTAATAGGGATTGCACTTGCTGATAAACATGATTATGCGGGATTGATTCACCGGATGGAAAAATTCGACCCATCTTATATTAACTTAAATGGGAATGAAACCCTATATAATATGCTTGTTTAATATGCTATGAAATTTTTATCATATTATTTGCCTAACCTATTTACTAGTGCTATAATGTAAGTGAAGAAAGGGGGAGATTCCCATGGTTTTAAAAGTTATACTTGTTCTAATTATTCTAATGCTTATTGTAGGAGCTATATTAATGAGTTCAATCTATGTTGTTCGACAACAATCAGTAGCTATCATTGAACGATTTGGTAAGTATCAAAAATTGAGCAATAGTGGTATTCACCTAAGAGCACCATTTGGGATTGATAAAATTGCAGCTCGTGTACAACTGCGTCTCTTGCAAAGTGAAATCGTTGTGGAAACCAAGACTCAAGATAACGTATTTGTGACGATGAATGTTGCGACACAGTACCGAGTAAATGAACAAAATGTTACAGATGCTTACTATAAACTAATGAGACCTGAGGCTCAAATCAAATCTTATATTGAAGACGCATTGCGCTCATCAGTTCCTAAGTTAACTTTGGATGAATTGTTTGAGAAAAAGGATGAAATTGCATTAGAAGTTCAAAAACAAGTAGCGGAAGAAATGTCAACGTATGGGTACATTATCGTCAAAACGCTCATTACCAAAGTAGAGCCGGATGCGGAAGTCAAGCAATCGATGAATGAAATCAATGCTGCTCAACGTAAGAGAGTAGCAGCACAAGAATTGGCCGAAGCAGATAAAATTAAGATCGTAACAGCGGCCGAAGCAGAGGCAGAAAAGGATCGCTTACATGGTGTGGGGATCGCAGAGCAACGAAAAGCAATTGTTGATGGACTTGCTGATTCTATTAAAGAGTTAAAAGGAGCCAATGTTGAATTAACTGAAGAGCAAATCATGTCAATCTTGTTAACTAACCAGTATTTAGATACATTGAATAATTTTGCAGAAAAACAAGGTAATAATACAATTTTCTTACCAGCAAATCCTAACGGAGTTGAAGATATACGAACCCATATATTATCGGCTTTGAAAGCTAAGTAAATGTAATCTTAACGTCTTATTTGATTGGATATATGTTTTTTTATTGACAAATGCCATAAAAACGTATACAATTAAATATCGTAAAGAATAAAATAGGAGAAAAACATGGCTAAGACTAACTTTGAAAAAGTAGAATCAGTTGTTAGCTGGGTTCGTGATAAGAAGATCACTGGTTATCGTATTTCCAAAGAAACGAATGCACGTGAAATGTCTATCATTGCTCTAGCTCAAGGACGTGCAAAAGTTAAAAATATTTCCTTTGAAACAGCCCTTGGATTAATTGATTTCTATGAAAAAAATCATGAAAAATTTGAAGATTAATCTTTGGATACAAGCAGACTCTAATTAGGGTCTGCTTTTATTTATGGAATGGAGAAATAGCCATGCTATGACCTACTCAACAAATCTATTTGTCAGGATGAACTAGGTTGACAGGGAGCTGAGTGATCTCATACTCTTTGAAAATCAAATTCAAACCACGTCAGCTTCGCCTTGCCGTACTCAAGTACAGCCTGCGGCTCGCTTCCTAGTTTGCTCTTTGATTTTCATTGAGTATCACTCATGAAAATCAAATAAAAGATTAGGAGTATAGCTACAAGCAATACTTGTTCAGGAAACAGAAGAAGGGATAAAAGAGATTTTTAAAGTATATAAAAAGAGGTCGGGATAAAAAACTCCGACCTTGATTTTTATGTTCATGAGCCTTTGGCTCAATGTTGATTGGGATTTGAATAGGAAAACAACTCTTGGTTTAAGAGGTTTATCCAATCGCTTTTATTTTATCCTAAATAGCGTTGTAAAAATTCTCTTGTACGTTCCTCTTTAGGATTTGTAAATAAATCTTCAGGTTTGCCTTCTTCTGCAATCACACCTTTGTCCATAAAGATGACACGGTGTGAGACGTCACGAGCAAATTCCATTTCGTGGGTTACAACGATCATTGTCAAGCCTTCTTGAGCTAGTTCTTGCATGATTTTTAGAACTTCACCGACCATTTCAGGATCAAGGGCTGAAGTAGGCTCGTCAAAGAGAATGGCATCAGGATTCATAGAAAGCGCGCGAGCAATGGCGACACGTTGCTTTTGACCACCAGAAAGTTGTTTTGGTTTAGCTTGCCAGTAGCGCTCTCCCATTCCAACTTTTTCAAGGTTTTCTTTAGCAATTTTCTCTGCTTCTGATCGTTCACGTTTGAGGACAGTAGTCTGTGCAACAATCGTATTTTCAAGAACGTTGAGATTTTCAAAGAGGTTAAAGGATTGGAAAACCATGCCTAGTTTTTCACGATAGTGAGTGAGGTTATACCCTTTTTCAAGTACGTTTTCACCGTGATAAAGGATCTCACCTTCAGTTGGTGTTTCGAGAAGGTTGATAGAACGTAGGAAGGTTGATTTACCACTACCGGAACTACCGATGATAGAAATCACTTCTCCTTTATGAATAGTGAGAGAGATATCTTTTAGAACCTCGTTTTGTCCATAGGATTTTTTGAGGTGTTTGATTTCAAGGATTGGTTGACTCATTATTTCAAATCCTCCGTTTGCATTTGGTTAGCACCTGTCGTGTAGGTATCCATATCCATACGTTTTTCGATGAAGCGTAGGATACGCGTTACTGTGAAGGTGAGGACAAAGTAGATAACTGCGATGATGGTAAAGGTTTGGAAGTACTGGTAGGTTTGTGTTGCTACTGTATTTCCTGAGAAGTAAAGTTCTACAACAGAGATAACGTTCAATACAGAAGTATCCTTGATGTTGATGACGAACTCATTACCAGTCGCTGGTAGAATATTTCGAACAACTTGAGGCAAAACAATCTTACGCATGGTCTGGTTATGAGTCATACCAAGTGCAGTTGCTGCTTCAAATTGTCCCTTATCAACAGCTAGGATACCACCACGGACGATTTCAGTCATGTAGGCACCAGTGTTGATCGAAACGATAAAGATAGCAGCTAGCGTACGGTCTAGGTTGATCCCGAAAGCTTGAGCAGTTCCATAGTAGATAACCATAGATTGTACAATCATAGGAGTTCCACGGAAAATTTCGATATAGATATTGAGAATCCAACCGATTAGTTTTTGAATGCCGAAAATAAATTGATTTTCTGATAGAGGTGCCGTACGGAAGACCCCGATAGCAAGACCGATAGCGAGACCAACGATAGTACCGATAATTGAAATGAGAAGGGTAATACCAGCACCACGCAAGAGTTGTTGCCAGTTTTCAGTTAGAATTTTGGCGACTTGGCCAAAGAAATTACTGTTGCTTTCTTCTGTCGTTGTAGATTCTGCTGGTTGCTCTTTAATCATACGATCCATGAGCGCAACTTGTTCATCTTTAGAAATGGTTTCAATACTGGCGTTGATTTGGCTGATACGGTCATCATCTTTACGAAGTCCAATAGCGATAGATGTATCTTCTTCACCAGTTTTAAAACCAGGTTCAGGCTGAATCATTTTGAACTTTGCATTTGCTGACTCAGCAGTTAGGGCTTCTGGTCGTTCAGAAACATAAGCGTCAATGACACCAGCTTCAAGAGCTTGACGCATTTGAGCGAAATCACCCATGGCAGTTTCTTTTTTAGCGCCTGGAATTTGAGAAATCAAGTCGTAAAGGTAAACCCCTTGTTGAGAAGTGATTTTTGCATCTTTAAAATCGTCTAGTGTTTTGGCGTTTGCATAGGTAGAATCTTTTTTGACCAAAAGTACTGGTTCGCTAGTATAGTAGCTGCTTGAAAATGCAATTTCTTGTTTGCGTTCAGCAGTTGGGCTCATACCTGCAATGATCATATCAATCTTACCAGAAGTAAGGGCTGGAACAAGTCCTTCCCACTTGGTTTTAACAACCAAGGGCTCTTTACCTAGGTCCTTAGCAATCTTTTTAGCTATTTGGACGTCGTAACCATTAGCATATTGGTTGGTTCCATCGATTTTGACAGCACCGTTACTGTCATCATCTTGAGTCCAGTTAAAGGGTGCGTAGGCTGCCTCCATACCGATGCGTAAATATTCATCGGCTTGGACCTGGCTAACTAGTCCTAAAGTAAGGGCCAGGCTAGCAAGGATAGTTAAGCATAATTTTTTCATGTTTTCTCCTATTTCTAGTCTAAAATTGCTTCTCTCTATTGTATCGAAAAAGCGGAACTTTTTCAATCTTAGTAAACCCTTACTTGTAAAAAATGATATAATAGTGAAAAACTTGAAAGGGAGTATACGATGAAAAAAAGATGGCTATTTACTTTGGTGTTTGCCTGTTTGCTATTGGTACCGCGCCTGGTTTTTGCTGTAGACTTTGATATTCTATCTTATAAGGGAGATTTGAATATTCATGCAGATAACACAGCAGTTTTCCAACAAACAATCACCTATCGTTTTAAAGATGATTTTAATGGTCAATCGGTTGGACTAGGAAAAGCAGGGAAAATGCCAGAAGGATTTGAGATTGATGATGATCCAACTGTGCTAGTATCAAAGAATGGAGAAATTATAGAAGATGCCCTTTCTTATACAAAGGAAAATGGGAAAGGCTATCAAGTAATAATTTTAAATCCAGGAAAAGCTGGAGATACTGTACGTGTAACCATTACCTGGCAATTGAAAAATCTTCTTTTCTTATATCAGGATATTGCTGAGCTGAATTGGCAACCACTGACAGATAGTTCAGGAGACATCAAAGACTTAGAATTCCGAGTAACTTCATATAGTCCGGCAGAGAAAGTCTTTTTTCATACTGGAAAACTCCTCAATGAGGGTAGTGTCGAAAAAGTAAATGATATTTATCGAGTGAAGATGAAAAATCTTCCTAGAAAACGTCAAGTTGAGCTACATGCCTATTGGCCCAGAGAGGCTTTCTCGTTAGCTCCAAGCCAAGGGCTGGAAGAAGAGCGTTTAAGAGATTTTAAAAAAATTGAAATAGAAATAAAAGCTAGCAAAGTGCAAGCTAGTCTCATGATAAAGTGGATTTTTCCAATAATCTTTATCGTGTTATTGATGATGACCATCATGTATTATCGAGCATTTCGTAAACATACGGCCCTCAAAAAGGTATATCCCAAGGATCATCGACTCTACGAACCCCCAATGGATCTACCTCCAATGGTTTTGGCGGAGGCTATTTACTCTACCTCCTTGGAGGAAATCAGTCCCTTGAATAAGAAGAAGTTTGGCAAATTCTCTTTTGAACGATTGATTCAGGCGACCTTGCTAGACTTAGTTGATCGAGGGCATTTATCTATTTTTCAGGGTGAAGAAGAACCGTGGATAAAAATCAATAGTGAAAAAGGCTTGTCGAATTTTGAAAAAGAATGCTTGCGGATGACTCTCTCAACTAATAAAGAACTGGCTCTTTCAGACCTTTTTCCAGAGTATCAAGTTTCTTCAGGACTATTCCATGGAGCTAAGGAAGCTGATGAGCAGCATATTCGCGAATTCGGTTTGCATCTCAAGCGTTCCTTCGAGAGACGACTTCAACGTTTGCAAAGTTGTGTTCGAGACAAGGTAAAAATTCTACGTCTTCCAAGCTATTATCGTCCTTTGACTGATAAAGAAAGTAGTCTTGTGAATGGTATGAAAGTCTGTTCAGCTATAACAGGTTTAATAGGCCTTCTTGTCTTTTATTATAGTCTGCGAACACGTGGTTATTTTTCACTTCCTTTACTTTCCCTAGGTTTAATAGGCTTACTTGCCAGTGCCTTAGTTTATTTTGTGACTCGAGGTCCATCTCGTGATGGAGTCTTAAACGAAGAAGGGGCAGAAGCCTATTACCTTTGGACAAGTTTTGAAAATATGCTTCGTGATATTACTCATCTTGATAAGGCTGAACTAGAGAGCATTGTACTTTGGAATCGTCTTTTGGTTTATGCAACTCTGTATGGATACGCAAAGAAAGTGAATAAGATCATGAAGCTCCACAATATTCAACTTGAAAACGAAACTATGAATCTTTATGTATCTTGTGGATGGGATAAACAGTTTCATATATCTGCTGCTCACATTAATCAATACACTTCGGTCGCAAATACAGCAAGTACCTTCTCTGTATCATCTGGAAGCGGTAGCTCTGGTGGAGGTTTCTCAGGCGGTGGCGGTGGTGGAAGTATCGGCGCTTTCTAAAGAAAACTCAACACAGTCTTTAAAAGTATGATATAATGGAGGGTAGAAAAAGGAGTAATCTATGTATTTTTTTGAAATTTTAAAATCAATCTTTTTTGGGATTGTTGAAGGAATTACGGAATGGTTGCCGATTTCAAGTACTGGTCACTTGATTTTGGCAGAAGAGTTTATCCAGTATAAAGATCAAAATGAAGCTTTTATGTCTATGTTTAACGTAGTCATTCAACTGGGTGCTATCCTAGCCGTTATGGTTATCTACTTTAACAAACTGAATCCTTTTAAACCAGGCAAGGATAAAGTCGAAGTTCGTAGAACTTGGCAATTATGGTCCAAAGTATTTGTTGCGACCCTCCCTCTTCTTTTAGTCTTTAAGTTTGATGATTGGTTTGATACTCACTTCCATAATATGGTTTCAGTAGCCATTATGTTGATTGTTTATGGGGTTGCCTTTATTTATCTTGAAAAACGCAACAAAGCGCAAGCAATTGAGCCAACAGTCACAGAGCTAGACAAGTTGCCTTATAAAACAGCCCTCTATATCGGACTTTTCCAAGTCTTGGCTCTTTTACCAGGGACTAGCCGTTCGGGTGCCACTATCGTTGGTGGTTTGTTAAATGGAACTAGTCGTTCGGTGGTAACTGAGTTTACCTTCTATCTAGGAATTCCAGTTATGTTTGGAGCCAGCGCTTTGAAGATTTTTAAATTCATCAAGGCGGGAGAAGTCTTGAGTTTTGGTCAATTCTTCTTGCTCTTGGTAGCAATGGTAGTGGCTTTTGCAGTCAGCATGGTTGCCATTCGTTTCTTGACCAGCTATGTAAAAAAACACGACTTTACAATGTTTGGAAAATACCGTATTGTCCTAGGTAGTGTCTTACTACTTTATAGCTTTGTTCGATTATTTATATAAGAAAAAGCCTTGAGGGAAGCTGCTTCCTTCAAGGTTTTAAAATCCAGTCACAGTGACACCCAATAAGCGAACGTCTTTATCTTTATCTGTCAGAGATTCGTAAAGTTGGATAGCTATTTGTGAAATAGTTTCAGCATCTTGGATCTTTTGAGATAAGCTTTTTCGCTTAGTCATTGTAGAAAAGTCAGCATAGCGGATTTTTAAAATAACAATCTTTCCAGATTTTTCATGTTTTTGAAGACTCAGGGCAACTCTTTCCGAAAGGAGAGTTAGCTCTTTTTTGATATCCTCTTCTAGATTGAGAATTTTACTATAAGTTTTTTCTTTTCCAATAGATTTACGAATGCGATTGGATTTGACGGGAGAATTATCAATGCCACGAGCCTTGCGATACAGGTCAAAACCGAGTCGACCAAAACGATCAATGAGACTAATTTCAGAAATTTTTAAAAGATCAGCACCTGTAAATACCCCCATTTGATGCAATTTCTCAACTGTTTTCTTACCTACACCGTGGAATTTAGCGATATCCATTTGTTTGAGAAAATCTTCAGCTTCATCAGGGAGAATAACTGTCAGACCTCGAGGTTTTTGGTAATCGCTAGCGATTTTAGCTAAGAATTTATTGTAAGACACACCAGCAGAAGCGGTCAAATGAAGTTCATTCCAAATATCTTGTTGAATTAGTCGAGCGATTTTAACAGCGGACTTGATACCGAGTTTGTTTTCAGTTACATCTAGATAAGCTTCATCAATACTCATAGGCTCGATATTATCCGTATAACGTTTGAAGATAGCTCGAATCTGTTGACCGACTGCAGTATATTTTTCGTAGTTTCCAGATATGAAAACTGCTTGGGGGCAACGTTCATAGGCTTCTTTAGAACTCATGGCTGAGTGGATGCCAAATGCTCGTGCTTCATAGCTACAGGTAGAAACAACTCCGCGACCACCAGTTTTTCTAGGATCACTACCAATCACAACTGGCTTCCCTTTAAGTTTGGGATTGTCTCGAATTTCAACAGCAGCAAAAAAGGCATCCATGTCAATATGGATGATTTTACGAGATAAATCATTCATTAGTGGAAAAATCAACATGAAGAAACCTCTCAGTGCTAGTTTGTTTAATTTTATTATACTCTTTTTCTGGAAAAATGAAAATCAAATAACCTCTTTCAAAAATATAATACAGTTTGTGGTGTATTTTGAACTGTATTAGAAAAGAAAGTGTTTAAAAAGTGAGTTTTTAGTTGTTGAAATCGTTTACTGTGTGTTATACTGAATACATGAATGTAACAGATGACTGTTACTAGAAAGAAAAAAGAGGAAATAACATGGTTGTTAAGACAGTTGTTGAAGCACAGGACATTTTTGACAAAGCTTGGGAAGGCTTTAAAGGTGTTGACTGGAAAGAAAAAGCAAGTGTATCACGCTTTGTACAAGCAAACTACACTCCTTATGATGGAGATGAAAGCTTCCTTGCAGGACCAACAGAACGTTCACTTCACATCAAAAAAATCGTAGAAGAAACTAAAGCACACTACGAAGAAACTCGTTTCCCAATGGACACTCGTCCAACTTCTATTGCTGATATTCCTGCTGGATTTATTGACAAAGAAAACGAAGTGATCTTTGGTATCCAAAATGATGAACTCTTCAAATTGAACTTCATGCCAAAAGGTGGTATCCGTATGGCTGAAACAACTTTGAAAGAAAATGGATACGAACCAGATCCAGCTGTTCACGAAATCTTCACTAAATATGTAACAACAGTTAACGACGGTATCTTCCGTGCCTACACTTCAAACATTCGTCGCGCTCGTCACGCTCACACTGTAACTGGTCTTCCAGATGCCTACTCACGTGGACGTATCATCGGTGTTTACGCACGTCTTGCTCTTTACGGTGCAGACTACTTGATGCAAGAAAAAGTCAACGACTGGAATGCAATCAAAGAAATCGATGAAGAAACAATCCGTCTTCGTGAAGAAGTAAACCTTCAATACCAAGCATTGCAACAAGTTGTACGCTTGGGTGACCTTTACGGAGTTGATGTTCGTAAACCAGCGATGAACGTTAAAGAAGCTATCCAATGGGTTAACATTGCCTTTATGGCTGTCTGCCGTGTTATCAACGGTGCGGCTACATCTCTTGGACGTGTGCCAATCGTATTGGATATCTTTGCAGAACGTGACCTTGCTCGTGGTACATTTACTGAATCAGAAATCCAAGAATTTGTTGATGATTTCGTTATGAAACTTCGTACAGTTAAATTTGCTCGTACAAAAGCTTATGACCAATTGTACTCAGGTGATCCAACCTTCATCACAACTTCTATGGCTGGTATGGGTAACGACGGTCGCCACCGTGTTACTAAGATGGACTACCGTTTCTTGAACACTCTTGACAACATCGGTAACTCTCCAGAACCAAACTTGACAGTTCTTTGGACTGACAAATTGCCATACAACTTCCGTCGCTACTGTATGCACATGAGCCACAAACACTCTTCAATCCAATACGAAGGTGTAACAACAATGGCTAAAGACGGATACGGTGAAATGAGCTGTATCTCATGTTGTGTATCTCCACTTGACCCAGAAAACGAAGAACAACGTCACAACATCCAGTACTTCGGTGCTCGCGTTAACGTTCTTAAAGCTCTTCTTACTGGTTTGAACGGTGGTTACGACGATGTTCATAAAGACTACAAAGTATTTGACATCGAACCAATCCGTGACGAAGTCCTTGAATTCGAATCAGTTAAAGCTAACTTTGAAAAATCTCTTGACTGGTTGACTGACACTTACGTAGATGCTTTGAACATCATCCACTACATGACTGATAAGTACAACTACGAAGCTGTTCAAATGGCCTTCTTGCCAACTAAACAACGTGCTAACATGGGATTCGGTATCTGTGGTTTCGCAAACACTGTTGATACATTGTCAGCTATCAAGTACGCTACAGTTAAACCAATCCGTGACGAAAATGGCTACATCTACGATTACGAAACAATCGGTGAATACCCACGTTGGGGTGAAGATGACCCACGTTCAAACGAATTGGCAGAATGGTTGATTGAAGCTTATACAACTCGTCTACGTAGCCACAAACTATACAAAGACGCAGAAGCTACTGTATCACTTTTGACAATCACATCTAACGTTGCTTACTCTAAACAAACTGGTAACTCTCCAGTCCACAAAGGTGTATACCTCAACGAAGATGGTTCTGTGAACTTGTCTAAACTTGAATTCTTCTCACCAGGTGCTAACCCATCTAACAAAGCTAAAGGTGGATGGTTGCAAAACTTGAACTCACTTGCTAGCCTTGACTTTGGTTATGCAGCTGATGGTATCTCATTGACAACTCAAGTATCACCTCGCGCTCTTGGTAAAACTCGTGATGAACAAGTTGATAACTTGGTAACAATCCTTGATGGTTACTTCGAAAATGGTGGACAACACGTTAACTTGAACGTTATGGACTTGAATGATGTTTACGAAAAGATCATGTCAGGTGAAGACGTAATCGTACGTATCTCAGGATACTGTGTAAATACTAAGTACCTCACTCCAGAACAAAAAACTGAATTGACACAACGTGTCTTCCACGAAGTTCTTTCAATGGATGATGCATTGAGCTAAGATTCATAAATAATAAATCAAAAACCAGTCACTTTGACTGGTTTTTTGGCATAAAAACATATTTTAAAAAAAATTAGTCAAATTTGGTCAAATCTCTTGACTATTACTGACCAAAGTGATAAACTAAGAACATAAGGATAAGTAAATCCTTAGAAAACCTTGATTTTAAGGTGATTGTGTAATTTATCTTAAGGTCAAAGTATGGGTAAAACCTAGAAAAGAGGTACAACCTATGATGAACATTAGTATTTTTAGAAGTCCAATTACAAAACCTGTATTGGATAAAGAAAAACCTGAAATTATACGTAGAGTAGCAGATTGCTAGTCTAAATTTTTTAAAACAAAGGTCAGAGAAAGTCAAATCGTTTTGACTAAGTAAATTTGAAAACAAACGAGGTATGAAATATGAATAACAACTTTAATAACTTTAACAACATGGATGATTTATTTAACCAATTGATGGGCGGTATGCGTGGATATAGTTCTGAAAATCGTCGTTACTTGATTAACGGTCGTGAAGTAACTCCAGAAGAATTCGCTATTTACCGTCAAACTGGTCAACTTCCAAGTGAAGGAAGTGACCAAGCACAGTATGTTCAAGGTAAAGCCATGAAACAAGATGGTATTCTTGCAAAACTTGGACGTAACTTAACAGCTGAAGCTCGTGAAGGGAAGTTAGATCCGGTTATTGGACGTAATAAGGAGATTCAAGAAACATCTGAAATCCTTTCTCGTCGTACAAAGAATAACCCAGTTCTAGTCGGTGATGCTGGTGTTGGTAAAACGGCAGTAGTAGAAGGTCTTGCCCAAGCTATCGTGAATGGTGATGTTCCAGCAGCAATCAAGAATAAAGAAATTATCTCTATTGATATTTCAGGTCTTGAAGCTGGCACTCAATATCGTGGTAGCTTTGAAGAAAATATTCAAAACTTGGTAAAAGAAGTTAAAGAAGCTGGAAACATTATCCTCTTCTTCGACGAAATCCATCAAATCCTGGGTGCAGGTAGCACAGGAGATGGTCAAGGATCTAAAGGTCTTGCTGATATCTTGAAACCAGCTCTTTCACGTGGTGAATTGACAGTGATTGGTGCAACAACTCAAGACGAATACCGCAACACTATTTTGAAAAATGCTGCCCTTGCTCGTCGTTTCAATGAAGTGAAGGTCAATGCTCCATCTGCTGAAGATACCTTCAAGATTCTCCAAGGTATCCGTGATCTATATCAACAACACCATAATGTTATCTTGCCAGATGAAGTGCTGAAAGCTGCTGTTGATTACTCAGTACAATATATTCCTCAACGTAGCTTGCCAGATAAGGCTATTGACCTAGTCGATGTAACAGCTGCTCACTTGGCAGCACAACACCCAGTGACAGATGTACATGCTGTAGAGCATGAAATTGAAGAAGAAAAAGCTAAACAAGAAGCTGCAGCTGCTAAAGAGGATTATGAAGCGGCATTAAATGCAAAAATTCGTATTGAAGAACTTGAAAAGAAAATTGCCAACCATACAGAAGATCACAAGGTTACAGCGACTGTTAATGACGTAGCTGAGTCTGTAGAACGTATGACAGGTATTCCTGTTTCACAAATGGGTGCTACTGATATCGAACGTTTGAAAGATATGGGTCACCGTTTGCAAACTAAGGTTATCGGTCAAGATAAGGCTGTTGAAGCAGTAGCACGTGCCATTCGTCGTAACCGTGCAGGATTTGACGAAGGTAACCGTCCAATCGGTAGCTTCCTCTTTGTAGGTCCTACTGGTGTTGGGAAGACTGAGTTGGCTAAACAATTGGCTCTTGATATGTTCGGAACTAAGGATGCTATCATCCGTTTGGATATGTCAGAATACAGCGATCGTACAGCCGTATCTAAATTGATTGGTACAACAGCTGGTTATGTTGGTTACGACGACAACAACAATACTTTGACTGAACGTGTTCGTCGGAATCCATACTCAATCGTCCTTCTTGATGAAATTGAAAAGGCAGATCCTCAAGTGATTACTCTTCTTCTTCAAGTCTTGGATGATGGTCGTTTGACAGACGGTCAAGGTAATACTGTCAACTTCAAGAATACGGTGATTATCGCCACTTCAAACGCAGGCTTTGGTTACGAAGCTAACTTGACAGAAGATGCTGATAAACCAGAACTTATGGATCGTTTGAAACCTTACTTCCGTCCAGAGTTCCTCAACCGTTTCAATGCTGTCATCGAATTCTCACACTTGAGCAAGGAAGACCTTTCTAAGATTGTTGACTTGATGTTAGTAGAAGTGAACAAGACGCTTTCTAAGAAAGAGATCGACTTGGCAGTGAGCGAAGCTGCTAAAGAATACATGACTGAAGAAGGCTACGATGAAGTCATGGGTGTTCGTCCACTCCGTCGTGTGGTTGAACAACAAATCCGTGACAAAGTCACAGACTTCCACTTGGATAATCTTGATGCTAAGCATCTAGAAGCTGACATGGAAGATGGTGTTTTGGTCATTCGTGAAAAAGCCTAAATCAAGATTTTGAAAATAAAAAAAGGACCAGTTGAAAAAACTGGTTCTTTTGTGTTAAATGACATGGCGTTCAAAGGCATCATCAGAGATTCCTTGTTGGAGAATCAATTTAGCCCATTCCTTAGCTGAAAATAGGCTGTGGTCCTTGTAGTTCCCGCAAGATTCAATGGTAGTTCCTGGGACATCTTCCCAAGTTGTTGTTTCTGCGATTTCCTTTAGTGAATCCTTGATGACAGCAGCGATTTCTGCACTAGTATGACGTCCCCACATAATCATATGGAAACCTGTACGACAACCAAATGGTGAACAATCAATCATCCCGTCGATGCGAGTACGGATGAGCTTAGCCAATAGATGCTCAATAGTATGGAGGCCAGCAGTAGGGATAGAGTCTTCATTTGGTTGAACCAAGCGAATATCAAAGTTAGAAATAATATCTCCCTTAGGACCTGTTTCTTCCCCAATTAAACGGACATAAGGTGCTTTGACAATGGTGTGATCAAGTTCAAAACTTTCAACAATAACTTCTTTTGACATGGCATTTCCTTTCAACTTTCTCCTTTCATTATATCATAAAGATTTACTTGAAAACTGCTAATAAAGAGATTTTTCAAATATGAATGCCATAAAAGAGTCTGACTGTAAAAAATAATTTTAAAATGGCAATTGTTTTCAATTCAATTGGAAAAATTCTGAAAATTGTATTGACACATGGCTGAAAAGGGACTATAATGTATAAAAAGTCAAAAGGAGTTTATTATGAAATTTTCAAAAGTAATGGCCCTAGCAGGAGTGACTCTGTTAGCGTCAGGTGTTTTGGCAGCTTGTTCAGGTTCAGGCTCTAGTGCAAAAGGTGAGAAAACTTTTTCTTACGTTTATGAAACAGATCCAGACAGCTTCAACTATCTGACAACAGGTAAGGCTGCGGTTGCTAATATCACAAGTAATGTCGTTGATGGTTTGATGGAGAATGACCGCTACGGTAACTTCGTGCCATCTTTGGCAGAAGATTGGTCAGTGTCTAAAGACGGGTTGACTTACACTTACACAATCCGTAAAGATGCTAAGTGGTACACTTCTGAAGGCGAAGAGTATGCACCAGTTAAAGCGCAAGACTTTGTAACAGGTCTTAAGTATGCGGCTGACAATAAGTCAGAAGCCCTTTATCTTGTTCAAGAATCTATTAAAGGTTTGGATGCTTATGTAAAAGGTGAAGTTAAAGATTTCTCAGAAGTTGGAATTAAGGCTGTAGATGATCAAACAGTTCAATACACTTTGAACAAACCAGAAAGCTTCTGGAACTCTAAGACAACCATGGGAATTCTTGCACCAGTCAATGAAGAATTCCTTACTTCTAAAGGAAGTGACTTTGCTAAAGCAACAGATCCAAGCAGCATCCTTTATAATGGTCCTTTCTTGTTGAAATCATTGGTAGCAAAATCTTCAGTAGAATTTGAAAAGAATCCAAACTACTGGGATAAGGACAATGTTCATATTGATAAAGTAAAACTTTCATTCTGGGATGGTCAAGACAATAACAAACTTGCAGAAACTTTTAAAGATGGTGGTTTCTCAATGGCTCGTCTCTTCCCAACAAGTGGAAGCTACTCTGAACTTGAAAAAGAGTTTAAAGACAATATCGTTTATACACCACAAGATTCTTCAACCTTCTTAGTTGGTACAAATATTGACCGTCAGTCTTACAAATATACTTCTAAGACTACAGATGAGCAAAAGACATCAACTAAAAAAGCTCTTCTTAACAAAGACTTCCGTCAAGCCATCGCCTTTGGTTTTGATAGAACAGCTTATGCTTCTCAAGTTAATGGAGAAAGCGGAGCAACAAAACTCCTTCGTAACTTGTTCGTACCACCAACATTTGTTCAAGCAGATGGTAAAAACTTTGGTGAATTAGTTAAAGAAAAATTGGTGACCTATGGTGATGAGTGGAAAGATGTCAATCTAGATGACGCTCAAGATGGTCTTTACAATCCTGAAAAAGCGAAAGCAGAATTTGCTAAGGCTAAGACAGCTCTCCAAGCAGAGGGTGTTCAATTCCCAATCCACTTGGATATGCCAGTTGACCAAACTAATACTACAAAAGTTCAACGTGTTCAATCATTGAAACAATCGCTTGAAGCAACATTAGGAACTGACAATGTCGTTATTGATATCCAACAACTACAAAAAGATGAAGTCCTCAATGTTACTTACTTTGCTGAAACGGCTGCCGGTGAAGATTGGGATCTTTCAGATAACGTTGGTTGGTCTCCAGACTACATCGACCCATCTACATACCTTGATATCATCAAACCATCAGTAGGTGAAAATACTAAGACTTACCTAGGATTTGATTCAGGTACAAATAACGCTGCTGCCAAACAAGTTGGTTTAGAAGATTACGAAAAGATGGTTGTTGAAGCTGGAAATGAAGACACTGACGTTTCAAAACGTTATGATAAATATGCTGCAGCCCAAGCTTGGTTGACAGATAGTGCATTGATTATTCCAACAACTTCTCAAACTGGACGTCCAATGTTGTCTAAGATGGTACCATTCACACTTCCATTTGCTTACTCAGGTAACAAGGGTATGAGTGAAGCCCTCTTGTACAAATACCTTGAACTTCAAGATAAACCAGTAACTGCTGATGATTATCAAAAAGCTCAAGATAAATGGAAGAAAGAAAAAGAAGAATCTAATAAAAAAGCGCAAGAAGATCTTGCAAATCATGTCAAATAAGAAAAAAGAGGCCGGACAAAAGGTCTGGCCTTTTGATATCATTCCTGAGACATCAGTTTGACATTTTGGTTATTGGTTCAAGCACTGCATTGAAGTAGTAGAACAGACTTTCTAAGTCACGCCCCAGTTCATAGATAAACTACATAAACACAAGGTAACTTTTATCTATAATTTTAAACAGTTTTCCCGACTATTTAACTTGTGTTTGGGATAAGGTTGCGATTGAGATAGCTTTGACAGTTTTTTAGTCTGTTCAGTTGTTTCTCTTCCTATTTTTAAGAAGTTTGACTTTATAAAAATTAAGATTCTACCATAAAAAACTGCATATAAAAAACTGAGAATAAATCCTCAGTTTTTTTATATATTTTATTGTTGTCTTCGTGGATTTTGTTGGGGTTGATTTTGTTGTTGAGAATTTGCAGATGAGTTTGGTTGCGTTGCATTTGGATTAGGAGTACCATTCGTATTTTCGTTTGAAGAGCTTTCACTTTCAGTTGTTGAAGTTGAACTTGAGCTAGAGCTCTCTGTAGTCGAACTTTCTTGAGTTGACTGTGGAATCCAGTTGCTGCTACGTGCCCCATTCTTGAAGATGTAATCACCACTTCTATGAAGTCCTTCTGGCATTGTCCAATCACCAGGGTGATCGTCCTCTGCTAGATACTGCATCATAGAACGATAGATACTAGTGGCAACAGTAAAGCCATCACCAACGATTGGAGTAAGGCGGTTTGAGTAACCAGTCCAGACCGCCATTGAATATTTGCGGGTATATCCTACAAACATTTCATCAGGTGCGACATAATCGTATCTCTTAATGTAATTTTCAATTTCATCATCTGTATAGTTAGATGTACCCGTCTTACCTGCTTGAGGTAACCAAGACATATAGGCACCACGACCATTTCCGTAGGTTAATACGGTTTTCATCATTTCTGTCATCATATAGGCAGTAGTTTCCTTCATGGCACGTGAGCCAGGATCAGAGTACTCTTTTGAACTACCGTCACTAAAGACAATCTTGTTGATATACATTGGCTTATGGTAGATACCACCGTTAGCAAAAGCAGCGTAAGCAGCAGCCATTTTCTCACTACTTGCTCCGTACTGTTTACCTGATTCCGTCGTATTACTTGAAATTGCGTTTGCATATACCATGGTTGGATAATCAATGCCAAGTCCGTTTAAGAATTTTTTGGCTTTATCAAGTCCAACTCTATCGAGAGTTTCAACTGCTGGTACGTTACGAGATTGTTGGATAGCAGTTTGAAGAGTGATGTTCCCATAATAGCCACGATCCCAGTTGTAGACTGGAGTGCTAGTACCTGGGAAGTTATATGGTACATCCTTAAGCATATAAGCAGTTGAGTCATAGATATCGTACTCAAGTGCAGGTGCATAGTCCGTAATTGGTTTCATAGTTGAACCCCAGTCACGGTTTGTTTCCACTGCTTGGTTAGTACCAAAGGATACATTGCTAGCTTGGTGACGAGATCCGAGTTGGGCAATAACTTTACCATTTGATACATCAACGATAGTAGAAGCTGCTTGGATATCATCATCAGGATAGCTTACGTATTGATCAGTGTTATAGACGTCCCAAAGGTGTTTTTGTACCTCTTGGTCGACGTTGGTATAGACTTCCATACCTGTTGTTAATAGATTATAACCTGTCTCTTGTTCTACTTGATCAATAACCTCTTTAAGATAGTTATCCATGTATTGTGGATAGCTATTAAGAGATTTTAGACTTTGAAGTCCATCTGTGATTGGAGTATTGATGGCTGTTTCATATTGTTCGGCTGTAAGGTAACCTTGTTTTTGCATTTCTGACAAAACGAGGTTCCGTCTTTCAAGGGCTGCTTCAGGGTTAGAATAAGGATCGTATTGGTTTGGAGCCTGTGGCATACCTGCTAAGAGTGCTAGCTGAGGAATGGATAAGTCTTTGAGGTCCTTACCATAATAGTTTTCCGCAGCTGTCTGCATACCATAGTTACCATTTGACATGTAGACTTTATTGACGTAATAGGTCAAGATTTCTTGCTTAGTTGCAGTTCGCTCTAGCTGGATAGCTAACCAAGCCTCTTGAACTTTACGGGATAGGGTTTGATCAGCTGTTGATGTTGAAAAGTAAGTTAATTTAATTAACTGCTGAGTCAAAGTTGATCCACCTTGAAGACCACTATTGCTTCGAAGGTTACGAAGGAATGCTCCTGCTATACGAATGCTATCAATTCCTCTGTGGTTAAAGAAACGGTGATCTTCGATAGAGACAATCGCATTGACAAGATCAGTAGGAATGTCGCTACTTTGAGCATTGACACGACGTTCCGAACCTAAATCTGCGATGAGTTCATTTTTGCTATCATAAATTTTACTTGATGTAGTTGCAACAAGTTTACTCTCGGAAAGTTCAGGAGCTTTGTTTGCATAGTAAAGAAAGACACCACCACCAAGCAGGAAAGCTGCGATAAATAAGCTAATCACACCAATGCCGAGGTATTTAGCGATGCGTAAGATAGTTTGTTTGTTCATATTGTTTTACCACCTAGTAAATGTTGTTTGACTGTATCAAGGTAAGGAATTTGTGGAAAAGCAGACTGCTCAATCACATAACCGAATTCTTTGATATAGTCAAGCGGCATTGACTTTTTACCCATATCCTGATGATAAAAACGGATGAGGTCAAGTGCCGGCAATAAATACGTTTCTTGATAAGAAGAAAAATGAAGAAGGACAAAGCAAATCCCTTTTTGATCAAGGACTTGTTCCATATGCCGAATCTGATGAGGATGGAAGTTCTTCATCGGAATCGCATGTTTTTGCTTGGTTTCCTTGGCTTCGAAATCGATGTAAAACCCTTCATAAACTCCAGAATAATCGGTAGTTGATGCTTGTCTAAAATAAGCTTCAACAATCTTAGCACGACTACGCTGAGGATAGTCTACGCGGACAATCTGAACAGGAGTTGGTTTTTTGTGGATAACAGCCAAACCGTGTGTCAGATAATACTCGTTTGTAGCATTGATCATCTTTTCAAAGGTCATCCCACGATTTGCGAAATTTTTAGTTTGTGAGGTGACTTGTTGTTTTTTTTTTGATGAAAGTTTATGAGGATAGTTGACCATAATTCTCCTTATTGGTACAATAACATCACTCTATTATACCATAAAGGTGCACAGAAAGGGTGAAAAAATGCATACAGCCTTGATTTTAGGCTATTCTAGCTTTGATTTAGGATTGTTTAATGAAAAAGATATTCGTTTAAAAATTATTAAAAAAGCCATTCGTAGAGATTTGGAAAAAATGGCAGACGAAGGATTGAAATGGTTGGTATTTACGGGAACTCTAGGATTTGAACACTGGGTTTTAGAGGTGGCCAGAGATATGAAAGATGACTTTGGTTTCCAACTTGCGACTATCTTTGATTTTGAGACTCATGGGGAAAATTGGAATGAGGGGAATCAAGTCAAATTGAGTGAATTTAAGCAGGTTGATTTTGTCAAGTATGCCTATCCGAACTATGAACACAAGGGTCAATTACGAGATTATCAACTTTTCTTACTTGAAAATACAGATGGGGCCTATCTTTTTTATGATGAGGAAAATGAAACAAAACTGAGATATTTTTACGAACTGATGAAAAAGAAAGACAACTATGTTACAAAAAGATTAACATTTGAAGAATTGAATGAAGTAGCCCAAAATTTTTCCGAAAATTGAGCCTTTGACCTTGCTTTTTGTTTGCCTTTTTTTATATAATAATACTAGCAACTGAGAATGGAGAGAGACATGGCAAGTATTATTTTTACAGCGAAAGATATTTTTGAACAGGAATTTGGAAGAGAAGTACGTGGATACAGTAAAGCAGAAGTAGACGAATTTTTGGATGATGTCATCAAGGATTATGAAACTTATGCTGCACTAGTGAAGTCACTACGTATGGAAATTGCTGAGTTGAAGGAGGAATTGTCGAAAAAACCTCAAGTGACACCAGTAGCTTCTGAATCAGCGGAGCTTG
Source organism: Streptococcus infantis (assembly GCF_047464415.1). Lineage (GTDB taxonomy): Bacteria > Bacillota > Bacilli > Lactobacillales > Streptococcaceae > Streptococcus > Streptococcus infantis_AE. The sequence continues at coordinate 120,190 of NZ_JASHBX010000006.1, forward strand.
GAAGTACGACTTCAATGACAAACTTTGATATTTTGAAACGTTTGAATCGTCTTGAAAAAGAAGTATTTGGCAAACAAATCTTGGATAATTCTGATTTCTAAGAAAGATTTTGTTGTGCAATTTTTGGATAATCGCGTGAAGAGAGTTTCTTTTCATGAGGAAAGTCCATGCTAGCACAGGCTGTGATGCCTGTAGTGTTTGTGCTAGGCGAAACCATAAGCCTAGGGACGAGAAATCGTTACGGCAGTTGAAATGGCTAAGTCTTAGGATATGTCAGAGTAGACTTGAAAGTGCCACAGTGACGGAGTCTCTCTGGAAACAGAGAGAGTGGAACGCGGTAAACCCCTCAAGCTAGCAACCCAAATTTTGGTCGGGGCATGGAGTGCGCGGAAACGAACGTAGTACTCTGACTGCTAGCAGCTAGAGCTGCTAGTGGTAGACAGATGATTATCGAAGGAAGTGGTCCTAGTCACTTCTGGAACAAAACATGGCTTATAGAAAATTGCATATAGGTTGGGGCTGAGATATATTTCTCAACCTCATTTTTTAAAGTGAATAAAGAAAGGTCTATAAAAGACTGAAATGAAAACAACATTTAATTTAATTGCGACTGCTGCGGCGGGTTTGGAAGCTGTAGTTGGACGTGAAGTAAGAGATTTGGGTTATGATTGTCAAGTTGAAAATGGGCGTGTTCGTTTTCAAGGTGATGTTAAAGCGATTATCCAAACCAACCTGTGGCTAAGAGCTGCGGATAGAATCAAAATTGTTGTGGGAACTTTTCCTGCAAAAACATTTGAAGAACTCTTCCAAGGTGTTTTTGCTCTAGATTGGGAGAACTATCTCCCACTTGGAGCTCGTTTCCCAATTGCCAAGGCTAAGTGTGTCAAGTCAAAATTACACAATGAGCCAAGTGTGCAGGCAATTTCTAAAAAGGCAGTTGTTAAGAAACTACAAAAACACTATGCCCGACCAGAAGGTGTTCCCCTGATGGAGAATGGACCGGAGTTCAAGATTGAAGTTTCCATTTTGAAAGATATAGCGACTGTTATGATTGATACAACTGGTTCAAGTCTCTTTAAACGTGGTTATCGTACTGAAAAAGGTGGAGCTCCGATCAAAGAAAATATGGCAGCTGCGATTTTGCAACTTTCTAACTGGTACCCTGATAAGCCTTTGATTGATCCAACCTGTGGTTCGGGAACATTCTGTATTGAGGCGGCTATGATTGCGCGCAAGATGGCACCAGGTTTGCGTCGTTCCTTTGCCTTTGAAGAATGGAACTGGGTTAGTGACCGATTGATTCAAGAAGTCAGAACTGAGGCAAGCAAGCAGATAAATCGAGAGATTGAACTGGATATTATGGGTTGTGATATCGATGGTCGTATGGTGGAAATTGCCAAAGCCAATGCCCAGGCAGCAGGAGTATCTGGAGATATTCTCTTTAAACAGATGCGCGTACAGGATTTGCGTACGGATAAGATTAATGGAGTCATTATCTCTAACCCACCATATGGGGAACGTCTGTCAGATGATGCAGGAGTAACTAAACTTTATGCTGAAATGGGTGAGGTTTTTGAACCACTCAAAACTTGGAGTAAGTTTATTCTGACAAGTGATGAAGCCTTTGAAAGTAAATATGGTAGTCAGGCGGATAAAAAACGAAAACTCTATAATGGTACTTTGAAAGTTGATTTGTATCAATATTTTGGTCAACGTGTCAAAAGAAATTTGACAGATTAGAAAGGAGCTGCCATGGATCCGAAGGATAAAAAAGAAGAATTGTTAGAACCGGAGAAAATCTCCCAAGAACCTCAGTTTGACTTTGAGGAAGCTAAGGATCTAACAGTTGGACAAGTTATTCGAAAAAATGAAGAAATCGAAGCAGGAGTAACTCCTGATGATACGATTTTGGACAAATACATTAAACAACACCGTGAAGAAATCGAAGCTGATAAATTTACAAACATTCAGGCGAAGAAAGAGGAACTTCAGAGCCTAGATGATTTGATCCAAGATGCTAAAGAAACGATTGAAGAAGAGGTGGAACCAGTAGAAGAAGTCTCTGAATCAGAAAAGTTTGCTGAAGAAGAGGGAGTAGCAACTGAAGAAGTTCTCCTTTCGCCACTAGAAGAAACTTTAGTTATGGATAAAAATCTTGTAGAGGAAGTATTTGAATCAGAACAGGTAGAAAATGAGGAAACTTTACAAGAAGAAACCCCAATTCTAGCTCGCTCTCTTCAAGAAGAGGATGAGCCACGACGCAAAAAACTGTGGGTTATCTTGTCAGCTCTTTTAGCGATTATTGTCTTGATTATTGGGGGTAGCTACTACGTTTATCGTCAAATTACTCGTTCTTCCCAAGAAATTCAGTCTCAGTCATCTGATGCAGGTTTGGTAAGTAATCAAGCAATTCTCGATCAATTTAACAGTCTCTATGACACTTTTTATACTGATGAGAATAAAACTGCCCTAAAAAATAGTCAGTTTAGTCAACTGAATCAACTCAAAGAACTTTTAGATAAACTTGAGGGAGCTAGAGAGCATACTCTTGCTAAATCAAAATACGATAGTCTTGAAACACAAATCAAGGCAGTACAAGATGTTAATGCTCAATTTGAAACACCAGCTATTACAGATGGTGTTCTAGATACAAATGCTAAAGTAAAGGCAGATGCTAAATTTACCGAAGTTAAGACTGGGAATACTGAAATTGATAAACTGCTAGATAAGGCTATTAGTCTCGGTAAGAGTCAACTTTCAAGTTCTACAAGCTCAAGCAGTAGTCAGTCAAGTTCATCAAGCCAAACAGAGTCAAGCTCAGCAACTGAAAGCAATGCTAGCAGCTCTGCTAATGCATCAACTTCAGCGGGTGAAACAGCCTCAGCAAATAATATCCTAAATAGTGGACTAGCAAGCAATGGTGTGAACCTACAAAGAAGTGTCAGTCGAGTACCGTATAATCAAGCCGCTGTAAGTGATAGTAGTAACCCTGCTTGGACATTCGCTGATGGTGTCCTTGAACGCATTCTTGAGACTTCGCGTGCGCGTGGCTACATTACAGGTAACCAATACATTTTAGAACCTGTGAATATTGTTAATGGTAATGGCTACTATAATCTTTATAAACCAGATGGTACCTATCTCTTTACCCTAAATTGTAAGACAGGTTACTTTGTAGGGAATGGTTCTGGACATGCGGATGATTTAGACTACTAGTCAAATTGTTACAAAATTCTTTCTTTTCACAGATAAACATGATAAAATAAAACATATTAAACAAGAGGAGTGTCACATGACAAAAGCTAACTTTGGTGTTGTTGGTATGGCCGTAATGGGTCGTAACCTTGCCCTTAATATTGAATCTCGTGGTTATACAGTTGCTATTTATAACCGTAGTAAAGAAAAAACTGAAGATGTGATTGCTTGCCACCCTGATAAAAACTTCGTGCCAAGCTATGATATCGAAAGCTTCGTAAACTCAATTGAAAAACCACGTCGTATCATGCTTATGGTACAAGCAGGACCTGGTACAGATGCGACAATTCAAGCCCTTCTTCCACACTTGGATAAAGGTGATATCTTGATCGATGGAGGGAATACTTTCTACAAAGATACCATCCGTCGTAATGAAGAGTTGGCTAACTCAGGTATCAATTTTATCGGTACAGGTGTTTCTGGTGGTGAAAAAGGTGCCCTTGAAGGACCATCTATCATGCCTGGTGGACAAAAAGAAGCTTATGACTTGGTAGCAGATGTTCTTGAAGAAATCTCTGCAAAAGCTCCAGAAGATGGTAAACCATGTGTAACTTACATCGGTCCTGATGGAGCTGGTCACTATGTAAAAATGGTCCACAATGGGATCGAGTACGGTGATATGCAATTGATCGCAGAAAGCTACGATCTTATGCAACACTTGCTTGGTCTTTCTGCAGAAGACATGGCTGAAATCTTTACGGAGTGGAACAAGGGTGAATTGGACAGCTACTTGATCGAAATCACTGCTGATATCCTTGGACGCAAAGACGATGAAGGTCAAGACGGACCAATCGTAGACTATATCTTGGATGCTGCAGGAAACAAAGGAACTGGTAAATGGACTAGCCAATCAGCTCTTGATCTTGGTGTGCCATTGTCACTCATCACTGAGTCAGTATTTGCCCGTTACATCTCTACTTACAAAGAAGAACGTGTACATGCTAGCAAGGTTCTTCCAAAACCAGCTGCTTTCAAATTTGAAGGCGACAAGGCTGAATTGATTGAAAAGATCCGCCAAGCCCTTTACTTCTCAAAAATTATCTCATACGCACAAGGTTTTGCGCAATTGCGTGTAGCTTCTAAAGAAAACAACTGGAACTTGCCATTTGCGGACATCGCATCTATCTGGCGCGATGGATGTATCATCCGTTCACGTTTCTTGCAAAAGATTACAGATGCTTACAACCGTGATGCAGATCTTGCTAACCTTCTTTTGGATGAGTACTTCTTGGACGTAACTGCTAAGTACCAACAATCTGTTCGTGATATCGTAGCTCTTGCTGTTCAAGCTGGTGTACCAGTACCAACCTTCTCAGCAGCTATCACTTACTTTGACAGCTACCGTTCAGCTGATCTTCCAGCGAACTTGATCCAAGCACAACGTGACTACTTTGGTGCCCACACTTACCAACGTAAGGATAAAGAAGGAACATTCCACTACTCTTGGTATGACGAAAAATAAGTAGGTCAGCCATGGGGAAACGGATTTTATTACTTGAGAAAGAAAGAAATCTAGCTCATTTTTTAAGTCTGGAACTCCAAAAAGAGCAATACCGAGTTGATCAGGTAGAAGAGGGACAAAAAGCCCTCTCCATGGCTCTTCAGACAGACTATGACTTGATTTTACTGAATGCTCATCTAGGGGATATGACAACCCAGGATTTTGCAGATAAGTTGAGTCGAACCAAGCCAGCTGCGGTGATCATGGTCTTGGACCATCGAGAAGAATTGCAAGACCAACTTGAAACAATCCAGCGTTTCGCTGTTTCATACATCTATAAACCAATCATTATCGATGATTTGGTCAGTCGTATTTCAGCTATCTTCCGAGGTCGAGATTTCATCGACCAACACTGTAGTCAGATGAAAGTTCCGACAGCTTATCGCAATCTGCGTATGGATGTAGAACATCATACCGTCTATCGTGGCGAGGAGATGATTGCTCTGACACGTCGTGAATATGACCTCTTAGCTACCCTTATGGGAAGTAAGAAGGTTTTAACTCGTGAGCAATTGCTGGAAAGTGTTTGGAAGTATGAAAGTGCGACCGAAACCAATATAGTGGACGTTTATATCCGTTATCTACGTAGTAAACTTGACGTGAAAGGTCAAAAGAGCTACATTAAAACCGTGCGTGGTGTTGGTTACACCATGCAAGAATAGAAAAGCAGTTGCAGTTTTGTAACTGCTTTTTTTGGCTCTTTGTCAACTGTAGTGGGTTGAATAAAAGCTAACATCTGGAGAGGACAATTGTTGTCCTCTCCATTTTTATATTCAGAGCGATGAAAATTCGTTTCTTAAAGTTGTTAAAGTTCCTAAAACC